>NZ_QOLC01000021.1:15000-33901 GCF_003333325.1 Candidatus Ulvibacter alkanivorans
TTAGGCTTTCAACGCGAAAACCGTTCCAAAATTACATAATTTGCCATGTTTACTTCTCAATAAATCACTAATTTTGGCAATCAAATAAAAAACAATCTATGGCATCTTCTATCTTGACAAAAAAGTCGATCACTTTCTTAGAAAAATATTTAAACAACGCGGCTCCAACCGGCTATGAATGGGACGGACAAAAACTATGGATGGAGTATTTAAAACCATATGTAGATGAATTTATTACCGACACCTATGGAACCGCTGTTGGTGTCATCAATCCCAAAGCTAAATACAAGGTAGTAATAGAGGGTCATGCCGATGAAATCTCTTGGTATGTAAATTACATTAGTGACAACGGATTACTTTACGTAACTCGAAACGGAGGTAGCGACCATCAGATCGCTCCATCCAAGATCGTGAACATACATACCAAAAAAGGAATTAAGAAAGGAGTGTTTGGATGGCCGGCCATCCACACTCGAAATAAATCGAAAGAAGAAGCACCTAAACCAGACAATATTTTTATTGATGTGGGTGCAAAGGATAAGGAAGAAGTTGAGTCGCTAGGGATACACGTAGGATGTGTTATTACGTACCCGGATGAGTTCCACATCTTAAACGACGATAAATTTGTATGTCGTGCACTCGACAATAGAATGGGTGGATTTATGATCGCTGAAGTAGCGCGATTGCTTCATAAGAACAAAAAGAAATTACCCTTTGGATTGTACATTACGAATTCGGTTCAAGAGGAGATTGGATTGCGAGGTGCACAAATGATCGCCGAGCGCATACAGCCCAATGCCGCTATTGTTACCGATGTGACACACGACACCACTACTCCAATGATCGACAAAAAGAAACAAGGTCACGCCGAGATAGGTGCAGGCCCTGTGATCGCTTATGCGCCTGCGGTACAACAAAAATTACGTGATGTGATCGTAGCTACAGCCGAAGAAAAAGAAATACCGTTTCAGCGAGCTGCGCTATCGCGAGCGACAGGCACCGATACCGATGCCTTTGCTTATAGCAACAGTGGAGTTGCAAGTGCGTTGATCTCTTTGCCATTGCGATATATGCATACTACAGTAGAAATGGTACATCGCGATGACGTAGAAAACGTGATCCAATTGATCTACGAAACCTTACTCAAATTAAAGGACGGTGACACCTTTAGTTATTTCGATTAGTTTTTTCGGAAGCCTTTGGTATTTCCTTAAGAAAATTTAGCAATTGAATCTATTACTTTTAGCCTATGGTAATAAAAGCACCACAGGTTAAAAAAATATTGGAGGACCCTATCAAAGCTGCCGAACTGGCAAATTTGGTGTACATTACCGACAACAAACTAACCATTAAACGCCACCGTCACGGAAGAGGATTTTACTATACACAAGACGGTGAGAAGATCGTGGATCCCAGCGCCATTAAACGCTTTAAAGCATTGGTGATCCCGCCGGCTTGGAATGACGTTCGTATTACTCATTTAAAGAACGGACACCTTCAAGTTGTGGGCCGCGATGAAAAGAATAGAAAACAGTATCGGTATCATCCCCATTGGTCGCAACTTCGGAATAAGACCAAATTCTTTAAGATGATGGCCTTCGGAAATGTATTGCCGCATATTCGCAAACAGATCGATGCCGACCTTCGACTGAAGCGTATGAGCAAACGAAAATGTTTGGCACTAGTGCTTCGACTTATGGAAGAGACTCACATTCGAATTGGCAATGATTACTACGCAGAAAAGAACAAGACCTATGGACTTTCAACCATGCGAACGCGTCATATGGATGTGCTTAACAACAAGATCAAATTCGAATTTGTAGGTAAAAAAGGAAAGCAACATTCAGTAAGCGTAAAGAACAAACGGTTGCGTAAACTAATTATGCAATGTGAGGAAATTCCGGGTTGGGAGCTGTTTAAATATTACGATGAGAGCGGGAAACACCATGCCATCGACAGTGGAATGGTCAACGATTATATACACGAATTGAGTGGTGATCATTTTTCGGCCAAGGATTTTAGAACCTGGGCAGCTAGCAAGGTCTTTTTTGAGGTGCTTTATAATATAGGACCTGCCGACACGAAGAAGGAACGGAAAAGTAATATCCTACAAGCCTTGGATACTACTGCAAAAGCCTTGGGTAACACTCGGGCCGTCTGTCGCAAGTATTATGTTCACCCTGTCCTGGCAGAGAAATATAAAGAAGGTGTCTTAACTCCTTTTTTTGATCAACTTGATACATTAAATGACCCTGAGGACTATCTTTCACCAACGGAAACTGTACTACTACACGTTTTAAGCGAATATAAGGTCGTTTTAGAGTAGCTATTCAACTCTTTTTTTATCTTTAACGGGAAAATTAATTCCCCTTGTTATTTAACTCCTTCGATTTCGGGTTGTTCTTGGTCGTGGTCTATGGCACCTATTGGTTGTTAGGTTCCAAAAACAGAATAGCTCAAAACGTATTATTACTTGTTGCGAGTTACTTGTTCTATGGGCTTTGGGATTGGCGATTTCTAAGTTTGCTCGTAGCCAGTTCTTTAGTAGATTATGTTGCAGGCCGGGCGTTAGCAAGTACGAATAAGGCGAGCACACGAAAGGTGTTAGTGGGTTGCAGTATCGTATGGAACCTAGGTGTACTTATCGCTTTTAAATACTTTAATTTCTTTATTGAAAGCTTTAATAGGATGTTCTCTTCGGAAGTACTTGAGAACTCATTTACGATATGGACAGTTCTAATTCCACTGGGTCTTAGTTTTTACACCTTCCAAACAATGAGTTATACGATCGACGTTTACAATCGCAAGATCCCACCTACCCGGAATGCTTTGAACTTTTTATGCTTTGTAAGTTTCTTTCCTCAGTTGATCGCAGGTCCAATAGAACGTGCTAAAAGTTTATTACCACAGTTTGAAAACCGTCGGAAATTTGATTTAGCATCCTCCAAAGAAGGATTACGACAAATCCTATGGGGTTTGTTCAAGAAGATACTAGTGGCCGATAAGATTGGAATTGCTGTTACCATGGTATTTGCGAATCCCGAGACCTACGGAAGTATCACGCTAGTGTATGGGGCTGTGCTCTTTGCCTTTCAAGTGTACTGCGATTTTTCTGCCTATTCGGATATTGCGATAGGAACGGCAAAACTGTTCGGGTTTAAATTAAGTAGGAACTTTAAGATATTCTACTTGTCCAAGACCTTAACCGAGTTGTGGCGGGGGTGGCATATTACATTAACTCGTTGGTTCACCGATTATGTGTACTTACCTATTTTAAAGAGAGCCAAGCATCGAACCGTATTCTTGCGTTCTTATGCATTACTGCTTACGATGCTATTGATAGGGCTATGGCATGGTGCCAACTGGACCTTTATCGCCTTTGGATTGTGTAATGGGATTGTAATGGTTACCGAACGTTTACCCTTATTTAGCAACAATAAGAGTCTGGGCTGGTTTATTCAGAAATTGCCGTATGTGTTATCGGTTCTTTACACTTTTGCCATTTATTCTGTGCTATGTATCTTCTTTCGTTCTGAAAATCTTACGCAAGCACTTTATATTCTAAAACGCATCTTTAGTTTTACTCCGGATGTACGTTTGTCTTCTCTTATTGGTATTAAATTAATATACTTAGCGATTATGATTATTGCTGAAATAGCGACAAGACACCATGAATACCCGTTACAAAAGTTAGAAAATGTCTTGCCTCGACCGGCGAGGTGGATACTTTATTATTTGATAATTTTCTTCCTAATTCGTTATGCCGAACCGAAAGAAGCCTTTATCTATTTTCAATTCTAATCCATGAAGAAACGCTTTGTGAAATATGTGCTGTTGTTCTTTATTCCGGTAATCCTCGGTTACCTGCTAGCGGAATATCTAGCGCTAAATATACCGGCCGGTTTTCAGCAACGAAGCGAATACCTTGAAGCCAACAATGAGCAGATAGCGCTTTTAGTACTTGGATCTTCACAAATGAAAGATGCTGTTAATCCGGCTTGGTTAACACAACCAGCAATTAATTTAGCATCCGGCGATCAACACCATGACACTGACCTTAAGATCCTTAAAGGGCTACATCCAAAATTACCTAGGTTAAAGACCGTTGTTTTTGAGGTCTCTTATAGTCATTTTGAATTACCTAATAACGGTTCTGATTTCTGGAAGAACAGCGTATATTTAAAATATTTCGACATTAATTGTTTTGAGCGGCCCACCTATTTTAAAGACCGACTCATCTTTTTGTCAAATCCGTCATTCTTTTCGAAGAAAATCGTAAACCATTATTTTAATGAAACCGCTCCTGGAGCCGGTTTTAACAATTTTGGATTTGACACCTTGAACTACGCAGGACAATTTAAAACTTTGTTCTATGATCCGAGCCTTATAGCGCAGGTCAAGCGTTTTAAAATAAATACGCAACCAGATCTTGTGACTTTCAGAAAAAATACGGCGCTATTTTTTAATTTTCTAGACTACTTGGAACAAAACAACCTAAACGTGATAATTTGTAAGGCTCCTATGTACAAGACATATTTGCCGGCACGTAATCCAGAAATTCTAAAGAGAAGAGATAGCATACTTCAATTGGTACGTAACCGCTACCCTACTTTTCAGTTTTTGGATGCAGAAGAGGACACCTTACAATTTAATGCAACTCATTATTGGAATCAAAGTCATTTAAATCCGGACGGAGCCAAAATCTTCACGAGAATGCTTCAGAAAAAAATAAATCAGATACCTTAATTCTTCTTTAAGGTCGAAAAATAACGTTTAGCCTCATTAATAACGCGTGGTGCTAATAGCAAGGTGGCTGTCATTGTTGGTATTGCCATTAGCGCAAAGAATGTATCAATTAAATTGATCATCATACTTAGAGAGGTAGTGGCTCCTACTAAAATACTAGCTATGTAGATATAATTATAATAGTTCTTATTCTGTGCACCAAAAAGGAAGGACATACATTTGGTTCCATAATAGGAGTATGAAAATAATGAAGATATACTAAACACAGCAATACAGAGCATCAAGGCGTATTTACCAATTTTTGGGATTCCGGCTTGAAATGCTGTTGCGGTGAGGGTTACACCATTGGCATCACTGCTTTGCCAAACTCCCGTAACTAAAATGGCCAAGGCCGTTAATGTACATATTATTAAGGTATCGATTGCCGGTCCCAACATGGCTACCAAACCTTCACGAATGGGTTCATTTGTTTTGGCGGCACCATGCGCCATTGGTGCTGTACCAATACCTGCTTCGTTAGAAAAAGCACCTCTCTTGATCCCTAATAAAATGAGTCCACCGACCACACCTCCTAAAAAGGAGTCACCGGTAAAGAAGGAAGCCGAAAAAGCATCGGTAAAGATCATTCCTAAATATTTAGGAACTTCCGCTATGTGATATCCCAAAATGATCAACACCATTAAAAAATATAGCACTACCATAGCAGGTACTAATTTCGAAGCCGTCTTACTAATTCGTGAGAGTCCGCCGAGGATCACGATCGTAGTAATGGCAACCAATACAAAACCGATTACCAGATCGCTTCCGAAGCCGGTATACCATCCGGCAGGTTTTAGGACTATATCATTAAGCGCTTGTTTTAATTGATTCACGTTAAAAACTGGTAATGCACCCACCAATCCGCAGATGCTAAAAAATATTGCCAATGGCTTCCATTTTTTGCCTAATCCTTCTACAATAAAATACATGGGGCCACCCTGTACTTCTCCTTTGCTGTCTTTTCCTCTATATAAAACCGCCAATGTAGCTGTGAAGAACTTTGTAGACATCCCGATCACTGCACTCACCCACATCCAAAATACAGCACCTGGACCCCCAATTGCAATTGCGACTGCAACTCCGGCAATATTACCCATGCCCACAGTAGCCGATAAGGCCGTAGTAAGTGCTTGGAAATGGTTGATCTCGCCTTCGTCCTCATCGCTATCGTAGCGCCCGCGTAACACATTTAAGGCGTGCCCTATATACCGAAATGGTAAGAACTGAATGCGAAATAACAGGTACAGTCCGCCGCCAATTAGTAAAATTAGTAAAGGCAAGCCCCAAGCTAATGAGGACATTTCGGCAATGATCTTATCTAGTTGTTCCAAAAGCAACCGCTTAAAGTGAAGAACGAAAGTAGGGTTAAATTTTTAAAAGTAAGATAGAAATTGTTACTTGCGTTGCTAAATGGCTAGAAAACTACTCTTACTCTTACTCGTATTGCTATTTCCTTGTGGACTGTTGGCGCAGGATACGAGGTCGCAAAGAAATTCGACGTTTGTAGTTACCCCAGAGCTTATGTTGGGATATACAGCCGATTCGAATGAATTCTTTCCGGAGCACGGGTTACAATCACAATTGCTCCTCAACCTTGGTTGGAAGCAAGATTCGAATACACAAGAATGGGCAAGACGCTTAAAGGGACCAAGGACGGGTATTAGCATAGGCTATACAGATTTTGGAAATACAAACAGTCTAGGTGGTGCCTTTACCATACAACCTTTTATAGAATTCAATTCCTTCGGAAGTCGTCGCTTTACGACTCAAGTTGGTACCGGAATGTCCCTCTTTACTAAAAAATACGATCCGGAGACCAATCCGAATAACCGAGCTGTTTCTACCGATATTAATTGGTCTTTTCGATTGTTTATGCATTATAGGTTTCTTTCTTCGGAAACGATCGATTGGCGACTGGGCTTGGGGTATTTTCACCATTCGAACGGGCATACGAAATTACCCAACCAAGGGTATAATTCATTCTTAATGAGTGTTTCGGCCGATATTATGAATCGATCGACTGCACCTTCCGAAGTACTTCAACAACAACCGCTTCAACCTTCATCCTATTACTATTATTCGTTACGAGCGGGTTATGGAATAAACGTGCTGTCCTTGGCGTATAACGATAAAAAGGGCGTATATACGGTTACCGGTGAAGTTGGTAAAGTATTCAACAATACCTTTAAAGTTGGTGTTGGCATGTATGATCGATTTTATGAGCATTATTACGATTATATAGCCACAAATCAATCTTTAGTTCAGGATGGGCGCGAATTTGAAGCGTTTAAAGATAATCCCGGTTGGAATGCTTCGAACGTAGGTCTTGCTTTTCACGGTGAAATACTTTTAAATCATTTTGGGATTGATCTGCAATTGGGCGTGAACTTCCATAAGCCTGCCTACAAGATCGACTGGCGTATTAATCAAGGATGGGACAATACGCCGCGAGATATACCCGAATATTGGAGATTGGGTGAATTTGGCAGCAAATACCGATTAAAGAGTATTCTTTCCAGTCGGTTGGGACTAAAGTATTATTTCTTCGGAACACATACTGCACCCAAGGATAATTTCTTCGCGGGAATCCATATTAATGCCAATGGAGGACAAGCCGATTTTACCGAGATAAGTTTGGGCTATATTCACGCTTTTAACTTTAAAAATAAAAAATAAAAAACCCCTCTGTTTCCAGAAGGGTTTTCATAACCTAATACAGTTACTTATTTATTGAGGATCAATCTATGTGTTGATGTCTCTAATTCAGAAACTATATTTATTATATACACGCCATTGGCCATTCCACCGAAGCGAACTTCACTGGCACCGGTCTGACTGTCGAGTTGTTTTACAATCTTTCCGGATCCAAGCTCAATGATAGTGATTTGGATTTCATTTCCAAAAGCTGCAGGGATCTCAATGGTTGAGACGCCTGTAGAAGGGTTAGGATAAATTACAATACCATTCCCTGCTTCTGCTACTTCATCAACAGCTAAGATCACTGCTTGCGATTCAAACGCTCCAATATCTCTAATACCGTCGAAGACCGGCTGACCTATTTGATCATCGAATTGTGCAGCTGGATCACCGGCATTATAGGCTTCAGACCCATCTAACAACTCGTGTGTAAATGTAAGTCCGCCGTTATCCTGTAATGGTCCTAAGAATGCATCACCTTCTTCGTTATCGTTCGGTGCTTCAGGAAAGGTGTCTGCATCATCTTGACCCAATAAATTAAAATTATTAGACAAGAAACTTCCGAAGACATCCACTCCTAAGTTTGCAATATTAGTAGCAACCAACGTATTTTTAAGCGACGTGTTAGACGTACTAAAAATTCCACCACCATTTCCGGCTGCCGAATTATTTGCAATCGTTACTGCATCTAGGTCCATTCCAGCACCATTGTTAGTGATTCCTCCACCGTCTCCTGTAGCTATATTTCCCGATATGGTACTTGTTGTGATAGTAGCTAAACCTCCACCGTTGTTATAGATACCACCACCTGTTATGGCAGAATTCGTATCTATGGTAGAATCTACGATATTCATAATCGTTCCGTTCTGATTCCAAAGCCCACCACCTTCATTTGCGGCGGCATTGTTAGAGATCGTACTCAAGGAAATATCGATCGTTCCACTTGTTCCTGTAACATGGAGCCCACCACCGTTTCCGGGTGCAGCCGTTCCAGCGGTTCCATCCACATCATTATTTGTCATTGTTGAACGCTCAAAGAACAATGTACCGTCAATTATTTCAATGGCTCCACCAGCTCGATTTGCCGCATTACCATCTAAAGAAGAGTCTGTGATTGTAACATCTCCTGCGGTACTTAACAATCCACCACCAGAACCAGAAGCTCCGGTTGCCAAGTTGTTATTAATGGTCGTTCCATTTACGATATCTAAGGTACCTCCGTTATTAAATACACCTCCACCACCGGTATCGGCATCGGCGCCTTCTGCTGTATTACCATCGATATTCATTCCATCGATCGTCATGATCCCGAGGCTATTCCATAGACCACCACCTTCGGAAGCTGCTGTATTAGCGGTAGCTGATCCACCGGTTATTATAGCATCTCCCATACCCGTAATGTGCAATCCACCACCATTACCCGGTGCGGCTGAAGCTGTATTACTTGTAAGGTTCACATTAGTTAATAGTAGTGTATTTCCGGCTACAGAATTATCTTCAATTCCCCCACCTGCTCTCATTGCAGTATTTCCATTAAGATCGGTATCGGTTACAGTAAGTTCTCCTTGGTCGTTTAGGATCCCACCACCAGAACCGGATGCTCCAACAGCACTGTTATTGCTAATTGTTGCGTTCAAGACTACTAAGGTTCCTCCGGCGTTAAAGATTCCTCCTCCGCCCTCATCGGCATTTGCACCACTTGCGGTATTCATATCTATCGTGGTCCCATCTACGGTCATTACACCGGTACCATTCCAGAGTCCACCACCTTCGAGAGAAGCAGTGTTTCCGCTAATCGTACCATCGGTGATCGTGGCATCTCCCGGTCCGGTAATATGCATTCCTCCTCCGTTACCCGGAGCAGCTGCTGTATTGTTGTTTAGCAGATTGACATTGATAAGTGTCGTTGTATTACCAGCTACCGAATTATCCTCGATACCTCCACCAGCTCTCATAGACAGGTTAGTGCTAATTTCAGAATCATTAATTGTTAGGACTCCTAGATCGTTTAGAATACCACCACCGGAACCTGAAGCTCCATCGGCTATATTGTTAATGATCGAGGCATTGGAAATTGTTAAACTTCCTCCCGCATTAAAGATTCCTCCACCACCTTCGTTGGCAGCAGCACCACTTGCTGTATTGCTGTCAATGATTGTTCCATCAACGGTCATTGATCCAGAGCCATTCCATAGACCACCACCTTCTAGAGCAGCGGTGTTTCCAATAACAGTTCCATCTGTAATTGTTGCATCTCCATCACCGGTGATATGCAGACCGCCTCCATTTCCTGGAGCAGCTGCAGTATCATTGTTCATTAGATCTACGTTAGTCAAGGTCAAAGTGTTCCCCGTGGCTGAATTATCTTCAATTCCTCCACCAGCTCTCATAGAGGTGTTACCACTAATTTCGGTATCACTAACGGTTAGTATTCCTTGATCATTCAGAATACCACCACCGGAACCTGAAGCTCCATCGGCTATATTATTCGAAATGGTCGCATTGGTAACGGTTAGAGTTCCACCATTATTAAAGAGGCCTCCACCACCTTCATTAGCAGCAGCACCACTTGCGGTATTTCCATTTATTATCGTTCCATCTACCGTCATTATTCCTGAACCGTTCCACAGTCCACCACCTTCTAAGGAAGCGGTATTTCCACTTACAGTACCATCGGTAATATTAGAATCACCCGGACCTGTAATATGCAGTCCACCACCGTTTCCGGGAGCAGCAGCAGTACTATTGTTCATTAAGTCGACATTGGTCAACGTTAATAGGCTTCCGGCTACTGAGTTCTCCTCTATTCCACCACCAGCTCTCATTGAAGTGTTTCCGTTAATTTCTGAATCGGTTACGGTAAGAGATCCTTCATCATTCAAAATACCTCCACCTGAACCAGCGGCCCCGTCGGCGGTATTATTTGAAACAGTTGCATTTAAAATTGTAAGTGTTCCACCTGCATTAAACAGACCTCCACCACCTTCGTTGGCAGCGTTACCACTGGCAATATTGCCATCGATAGTAGTACCATCAACCGTCATCGTTCCTGATCCGTTCCACAATCCGCCACCTTCAAGAGCAGCTGTATTACCATTAACAGTACCATTCGTTATAGTTGAAGTACCCGGACCTGTCATGTGAAGTCCTCCACCATTTCCGGGAGCACTTCCTGCTGAATTGTTATTCAAATTCACATTGAATAAAGTTATAGTTCCTACAGCAGCCGTCGAATTATCTTCTATTCCACCACCTGCTCTATTCGCACTATTATTTGCGATTGTAGTATTATTTACGGTTACTGTACCTCCATCAACATTTTGGATACCTCCACCCGATCCGGATGTTCCGGTAGCTACGTTATTTGTAATCGTTGTGAAATTTTGAACCATAAGGATACCTCCGTTATTGAAGATTCCACCACCGCCATTATCGGCATTGTCGCCACCTGCGGTATTATTATCCAATTGCGATCCATCTACGGTCATAGTACTTCCTACTTGATTCCACAGACCTCCACCTTCACTAGCCGCGTCATTATCGGTAATAATGGCACTAGAGATCATGATGTTTGCGATACCAGTAACATGCATTCCTCCACCATTTCCTGGCGCAGGTGTTCCGGCAGAACCGTCCACATTATTATTAATGAGTGACGTTCCCGTCATGTTCAATGTACCATCAACGATTTCAATTCCTCCACCTGCTCTATTTGCAGCGTTAGCATCTATCATACCATCGATGATATTAATGGTCCCATCGGTTGTTAAAAGTCCTCCACCCGATCCTGAAGCTCCGGTAGCTGTATTACTTTGAATAGTTCCATCGATTATTCCCATGTCACCCCCATTATTAAAAATACCTCCTCCACCGGGTCCATTTACAGCTGTGTTCAAATTAACCATAGTATTAAATACATTCATACTACTTCCTGCCTGATTCCATAATCCACCACCTTCGTTAAAGGCCATGTTGGCAGAAACCGTTGCATCGTTTATAAGTGTTGTCGCCACGCCTGAAATATGAATACCTCCACCATTTCCTGGTGCCGGGGTACCGGCAGTACCGTTTACATCGTTAAATGCGATGGTAGTTCCATCGATATTTAGTTGACCATCAATAATTTCGATCGCCCCACCTGCACGGTTTGCGTAGTTTTGGAAAATATTAATGGCTCCTATAGTCACGGTTCCATCGGTAGATAATATTCCTCCACCTGAACCGGCGACTCCATTCGCCATATTGTTATTAATCGTAGATCCAGCAAGGATATCGAGCGTACCTCCATTATTAAAGATACCACCTCCACCATTATCGGCTCCATCACCACTGGCAGTGTTGTTTGTAACGGGAACTGCATCGATCGTCATAGTTCCTGTTCCATTCCAAAGGCCTCCACCTTCCGAAGCAGCAATATTACTATCTACTGTACCTCCAGTTATGGTTGAATTCGCAGCTCCGGTAATATGAAGTCCACCACCATTCCCAGGTGCACCCGGGCCGGTAGTTACACCAGCTTCATTTGCATCTAAGGTTACACCACTTAAACTGAGTGTGCCTTCAATTAGTTCAATTCCTCCACCGGCACGATTCGCGCCATTGTTAGTTATTGTTGAAGCCGTAATAGTTACATCACCATCTGTGCTAAATATTCCACCACCAGATCCTGAAGTTCCATCGGCTGTGTTATCTGTAATTAGTGTTCCTGCCAATACATCTAATGTTCCTCCATTGTTAAAGATTCCACCTCCGCCGTTATCGGCTCCATTACCACTGGCAGTATTATTTGTAATTGGTACTGTATCAATAGTCATAACTCCGGTGCTATTCCATAGTCCACCCCCTTCGGAAGCAGCTATATTTCCATCTACCGTACCACCCGTGACGTTGATAGTTGCAGTTCCAGTAACATGAAGTCCACCACCATTACCTGGAGCAGCTGTTGCGGGTGCAACACCTGCGTTATTATTGTCTAAAGTAACATCGGTTAGGTCGAGGGAACCATTTATGATTTCAATTCCTCCACCTGCGCGATTTGCTCTATTACCGGTAATTATAGTTGAAGCACCTATTGTGACAGTACCATCTGTTGAGAATAATCCACCACCAGATCCTGAAGTTCCGGTCGCGCGGTTATTGATCAAGGTTGTTGGTCCTGCTCCGGTTGAAATATTTAAAGTACCTCCGTTATTGAAGACTCCTCCACCACCGTTATCTGCGGCCGGTCCTTGTGCTTCGTTGTTTACGATTTGTGTCGCTATAAGGTTCATAGTGGCTCCAGTTTGGTTCCATAGACCTCCTCCTTCAGCTGCAGCTTCATTTCCAGACACAATTGAATTGTTAAAGTTTATTGTAGCGCCACCGGTTACATGGAATCCTCCACCGTTACCCGGATTAGGAGTTCCTGCACCACCGCTTACGTCGTTATCTCTTAGACGAGTTCCTGTTGCATTGATAGTTCCATCGATCATCTCGATACCGCCACCTGCGCGATTCGCCGAGTTGTCTTCGATAATCGCTTGACCTACAGTTAGTGTACCATCTGTACTAAATATTCCACCACCACTACCAGATGTACCGGAAGCTGTGTTGTTTGCAATTAGGACAGCATTACCAACTAAGGTCAATGTCCCGCCATTATTAAATATTCCACCACCACCATCGTCGGCTGCTCCTCCTTGAGCATCATTACCGTCTATGGTTGTTCCTGTAATAGTCATTGTACCAGTACCATTCCAAAGACCACCACCTTCAAGTGATGCTGTGTTTCCGTTTACGGTTCCGCCGGTTATAGAAATATCACCAGCTCCTGTTATGTGTAATCCCCCTCCGTTTCCGGGGTTACCAGTCGCAGGTGCAACACCTGCATTGTTATTATTAAGTATAACATTAGTAAGTGTAACTCCTAAACCAGCACCAGTATTATCTTCAATTCCTCCCCCTGCTCTATTGGCTCGGTTTCCGGTAATCGTTGTACCGGTTGCAGTTAAAGTACCTGTACCTACAAGTAAAATTCCACCACCGCTACCGGAAGTCCCATCAGCAATATTGTTAGAAATAGTAGTTGTAGCATCAAGGGACAGGCTAGCGTTAATTAAGGAGATTCCGCCTCCACCTTGATTAGCAGCATTACCGCTTGCTGTATTGCCATCTATTAGTGCATTGGTAATATTTAGTGTACTTGCTCCAATAAAGCTATGGATACCACCACCAGAGAGACCGGCCGTGTTATTTGTTATTGTTGCATCATCAATTGTTAGTGTACCATTGGCAAGGATTACTCCACCACCGTTTTGAGTTGCAGAATTCCCATCCACAACTGAACCGTTAGTTATTAAAGTTGTTCCTCCATTGGCACGCACACCTCCAGCCAGTAATGACGAATTAGTATTCACCATGCTGTTGTCTATTGTAAGAGTGCCATCAGTATTAAAAACTCCCCCTCCTGTACTCGTAGCAGAGTTATTTGTTACCGTAGCATCTACAATCGTTGATGTTCCTTGTACTCTTAGTCCGCCACCTTCTCCGCCCGTAGCGGCATTACCATCTATAATCACAGCATTAAAGGTGGAACTTGAAGTATTTAATTGATTGAAATACCCTCCACCACGTTGTGCTGAATTATTTAAAATTGATCCACCCGTCATGGTAAACATCCCAGAACTTATAAAAATTCCGCCTGCAGCTATATTCGCAGTATTGGTATCTATAGTACAATTAGTAAATGAGACAGGCAACGCAGAAAAACTGGCGTATGCAGCACCAAGACGGCCTGCCGTATTATTTTGAAATGTAGAATTGGTAAAACTAACAGCATTTACCCCATTACTAAATACAGCCCCTCCATCGGAACCGATAGTATTATTGGTAAATACGGTTCCTGTAACAGTTAGATCGGTATTTACGTGATAAATTGCGCCACCAATATTATTAGCTCCATTATTGTCAAAAATTGAATTGTTAATTGATAAGGTACTATTTCCGTCGATGAAAATACCTCCTCCACCAAGCCCACCAGTAAGTCCGTTTTGAACGGTTATACCATCCAAGATTATATCTAATGCCGGCCCTGAAGCATCTGTAAACACTCGACCAGCGGAGCTTCCATCTGCTAATACGGCAGCTGGATCACCTTCGGTACCTATAATATTTACACTTTTAGGTAAGGTTACATTCTCTAAGTAAGTTCCAGGTCCATCGGCGGAAAGATCATCTGTAATAAATACATTTCCGGCAATATCCACTGCATCCACTCCTTCTTGTATAGTTAGAAATGCTGTGACTCCTTTTACTGCATTTTGATCACCAGCCGTGTTAGTATCAGCATCGGTTATAAAGGTTCCATTAGGTTGGTTAAA
Source organism: Candidatus Ulvibacter alkanivorans (assembly GCF_003333325.1). Classification (GTDB taxonomy): domain Bacteria; phylum Bacteroidota; class Bacteroidia; order Flavobacteriales; family Flavobacteriaceae; genus Ulvibacter_A; species Ulvibacter_A alkanivorans. Next base: position 29,841 of record NZ_QOLC01000021.1, read on the forward strand.
GTCATCATTCACATATACTTCACCAATCACTGCCGGCATAAATGCTAGCACAACATCATTCCCATCGCCTCCATCGTAAAATATCTGCCAAGTTTCTCCATTGAATGGGACATCACTACCGTTAGGTTGTCCTGAAAAAGTTCCTGTTACTGCATCGGTGCCATCATTATCAATTAAGATAAGAAGATCGCCCAATGTCCCCACACTCGCAGTATTATCCACTAGATTTAAAGTCGTATCCGTTATGTCTACGGTTCCATTTACAGAAACTTGATCATATTCGGTTCCTGCCGTAATTAGGTCGTCTACCTCGAGTTCTAAGATATCCCCAGAACTCATAGCAAAATTTCCATTCATTAGAAACTGTCCGATCAATCGACCGGGTGCCACTGTACCATTGAACGTATTATTAGTTGCGTCGATCACAGCATTTGCGGGTATCCCATTTGGTGTATTTAACGGACCAACATTCGCAGTTGCAGTTATGTCTCCACCGGTTGTAATGTTAGTAACTGAGTTGGTTGGATCAAATTCTATAGCGGCATATGTGGCATTAGAAGCAGTTCCAATTAAATTGACATTTCCAGAAGTTGAATTGATTGTAGCATCATTTCCGAAGACAATCCCCTGATTAAACAAGTTTGATGTATCGGTTGAAGTCCCTGTTACAGTTATATTTCCGGTAGAAGTGACAACATTAGTGGTGCTTGTATTGAACCACACACCAGGTGCAATGTCTCCCCCAGTTGTGCCTCCTGTACCAGAAATTGAAAAATCACCGCCATTTAGGTCTTGTACGGTTAATTGTAGTATATAGGTTCCTACGGCAAAATCACCTGTTGCAGCTCCACCTTGACCATTAATAGTTATACCTCCTCCATTAGATGAAAGTTGTGTGCCGGCCGTCTGTAATAATACACCATACGATGCTACGGCTCCAGAACCACCTGTTCCATTTATCTGAATTGCTCCAGCTCCGGTTGTCGTTACAATAGCGTTGAAACCAATTAGTGTTCCAATATTAAAGTTCCCCGTTCCGGTACCGCCTTGTCCTACGAACGAGACATTACCAGATCCTGAAGTGGTTATAGTTGCAAAATTATCTATAAATACACCATAATTTGAATTCCCATCTGAAGTAGCCCCTGTTCCATCTAAAAGAATGTTTCCGTTGGTCGACTGAACCACAGTCGCACCACCTGTAACACGAATTCCCATATTTGCTCCGGTTCCAGTGGCTATGGAAGAAGTTCCCGTAATGTCAATAATTCCATTATTAGTAATAGTTTGTGAGTCACCAAATATGACTACTCCATAATTACCATTACCCGTTGCAGAGACAGAATCTCCAATTAGCGTTATATCTCCGTTATTGGTGCTTTGAATTATTGACCCACCTTCAAAACTAATACCAGGGTTAAAATTATTTGATCCACCTCCGGAACCATTCATGACTATATTTCCATCTGAAGTGGTAACATCTCCATCAAAAAAGACAATCCCCTTATTATTATTAACTCCATTAGGAGCAGACCCTGTTATATCTATATTTCCTGTGCCTGTTGTTTGAATGAGCGCCTCTAAAATTATGGTAACACCTTCATTATTATTTCCCGTACCCAAACCTGCAGTTCCGTTTAGCGTAATAGTTCCATCGACTGTAGAAACCAATGTTCCGGCACTTTCTATACGCATTCCTTGATTGGCATTTACTCCAGGACCACCAGTTCCGGTAATATCAATTGCTCCTGTGCCTGTTGTTTGCACAACTGCCGCGTTCAACAGACTTATTCCTAAATGAAGATCCCCTGTCCCATCACTATGACCAACACCAGTAAGGCTGATGTTTCCTCCTAGTGAGCTTATACTTCCACCATCGACTGTGATACCATCAAATGCTCCTCCCGTTGCTGTAGCAGCACTATTCGAATCGATAGTAATAGCACCTGTCTGTGTGGATAACGCTCCTGCGCCCACAATCGCCACCTCACGCTGACTTGTAAGTGACAAGGTTCCTACTCCTGTAGTAGTTACAGCTTGCGATACATTTATAGTAGCACCTTCAACTATTAGATCCCCAGATCCTATGTCGAATAAGGCCACTCCAAAATTTATTGTGTCTGTAGTATCGCCATTGATTGTAACATCTGCATCAAAAGCAGCGTCGATCCCTTCAACATTTACCACATCACCTTCTGCTCCTGTATTAATCGTTAAAGATACGTTTGGGTTGGTAAAGTCTACCGATTCACCCAAGGTAGAATCAATTTGGTTATCTAGTGATCCTCCGGCATCTAATACTATTATTTCTGCACCTCCCGTAAAGGAGAAGACCCGGTTGTTGACATCTAAATTATCTACTACAGGCTCTAGCCCTGTATAGGTTATTGTGTTGTTTCCTGTTACATCTACGCTCCCATCATTCTCATTAACAAATGTATGGGTAACCGTATCGAAAGTGCCGCCTCCGGTCATGGTCATAATGTCTCCCGGAGCGCTAAATTGTGTTTCTCCATTAAAGGCTATAGGGAAATTAAAGTCACCACCACCAAAATCGATCTCTGCGGTATCATTACCATCTCCGGCATTTATTGTAAGCGATAATGTGGGTGCTGCCGGCTGTCTTAATACTTCAACGGTATTCTGTTCTACCACTACATCATTACCATCAATAAATACTTCAAAAAAGTCGCCTGCCCCAGTTCCTGCTATAACAGGATTTGGATCAAACGGTACAAAAGTAATGCAGTATTGATTTAGCTGTCCTACATCTCCTCCAAGGTTATCGAGAACATCCAATGTCCAATTTCCGGTTACCGGCTCGCCATTAAAAGCAGAGAGTAAAGTACCCCCTTGTGGTTCAAATGTACCACTATATGGTGGTGCACCACTGGTTATATTTGGGTTGCCATCTTCGAATATTGTCCCCGAAAAGTTTTGGCCTGCTCCACCTATTTGATCTGCTAAGATCAGAGGCGTGCCATTAGGAGAGGTTAACGTGATGGTTAGATCGCCATCGAAGGTGTGATTAATATCCATTTGGACGTTATCGATCAAGGTATTTGTACCTATAATACCGGGTTGCGCTACATTGGCAATCGAGGGGTTCATTGCACCAGAGGAAGCCCCAGGTGCTCCGGCAGGAATTGCTTCGGGAGCATTCCCACAAGTGGTTGTTTGTGCATTGATCGAAACCGAAAAGCAAATCAGTAACGACAGCAATGCGATGGTTTTATGTATAGATGATTTCATAATTGTATGGTGTTAGTATTTTAAACTGATAGTGTAATATCAAGGGAGGTGATCACCTCTGTCGATGTCTTATTGCTTGGCCCCGTTTTCTCGAATAAATGCATCTTTTTCAGCTTGCGTTTTAATTAAGGTTTGAGTTTTCACAGTAGTTTCTGATTGTAGAGTCGTGTTTTTACGTTCTCGATCTGGAGATTGAACTTGTGTAAGCCGTTGTTTAACAGCCTCAGTTACTTTGTCTCGTTCTGCCTTTGCACGTAGCCGTTCTAATTCCCAATCTAAAATGGAAGAATTTGCTGAAGAATTATTTTCGTTATAATACGTAGGATCAGAACTGAGTGAGGTCGAGTTGTTCTGGATCATTGGAGATCCATCTTTCGCCTTCATTGTGGCATAAGGATTCGCGTTTCTTTTTGCTTCGGAAGCTTTTTTTAATTTGGCTACCTTGGTGTAACGATCTCGAAGTGCTCTTACTCGTTTAATTTCTTTCTTTTCTTCTAACGCATTGCTATTAGACACCGCCTTTTCTTTCAGCACTTCTGAATCGGCAGGCGTAATGGCATTAAAATAGTTTTGTTCGGTTTGTGCTGAAGCAGTAAGGCTCGAAAAGAGTAGTGCTACTAATAAGCAAGTGGAAATTTTCGTTTTCATAAAAAGTGGTATTTAGTTTTACATTTAGTTGCACCAAATAACTTTTCAGAAAAAACAACGCATAAAAAATCATGTGTATCTGTAAAAAATTACAGATTCACACGTTACAGTTCGTATCTATACAGTAATAGCGTAAAAGCTCTTTCATTAAAGAAATTTAA
>NZ_QOLC01000098.1 GCF_003333325.1 Candidatus Ulvibacter alkanivorans
ATGTTGGCAGGCATGATCGCACCAACTCCTCCCTCAGCATCAGCCTGAGAGGTGTGATAGGTCAAATCTACATTGACCAACGTACCCAAAATCTCCGAATCCTTACTCGTTAAATCAAACTCCTCAACACCATCCTGATCATTGTCACAAATAAAATAATCAGAAATAGGATCTGAAATCTCAGGAGATTGGTTGACTCGCAGTATAAGTTCAACGATATTAAAACAATCCGGACTGTTTATATTTTCCACACGTGCAAAAACCGAATCTTGACCGGCTACTCCATTAGTATAAGTGGTAGGGTTCGCAATTGCAATTGTTCCTGCTTGTGCTAACGCAAATGTTTCGTAATAGATAACAACTGCGTTTGGATCACCACCGGTGATCTCGTTATCCTTTGTGGTTAGGTCGAATTCTGCAAACCCGTCATATGGAATGTCATCACATATTTCATAAGGTGTTGGCACATTAGCATTTGGAGCCACAAAAATAGTTACGACAAAACTATCGGTCGCAAAACAAGCTCCAGGACTCATTGTATTCTCCACTCGTACGAAAATTGTTTCCGAAGGAGCCGCTACATCATAAGGTGTAGGCAATGGATTTGCTCCTGAATCAGCTTCCATTTGAGAATTATGATAGGTCACTGTAAACTGAGATGCCGGCTGTCCGTTAAGCGCTTCAGCATCCTTTAACAAAGGTAAGTTTAAAGATACGAATCCGTCAGAATCTTCATCACAAAGATCATCAATGTCGGTCATTGGACCTGCGGTTGCAGGTTCAAATCTTATAAAGAACGAATTTGTATCGAAACAGTTACCCGATAAATCTTCAATTCGCACAAATATCTCTTCCTGAGGTGGTGTCGCTATTGGATACGCATTGTCGGGAGTGATAGGTGCATTCCCGGTACCGGCGTCTGCTGCAGAATTGTGATACGTAATATTGAATTGCGCCGAATTCTGAGCTCCTAGAACTACAGGATTATTTAGCGTCAGATCGAATATGCCCATATTGGTACCATCGTCACATTGGAACAGATCGTCAGGCTGATTGGCTACCGGTTGTGGAAAAAAGTTGATTTCTATACTATCTGAAATAAGACAAGTAGGATCTGCCGGATCAAAGGCTTCAACTGTATAAGTTCCCGAATTTGGAGCCGTAACCGTAAATGTAAAATCGTCTATTGTACTAGGTCCTTGCGACACTCCGTTATAGAACCACTCATAAGAAATACCCGGCATTCCGGCATCAGCGTTTAACACTATATCCGAATCGTCACAAGTATCAATGTCCGGCCCAAGATCAACGCTAAAAGGCGCCACAGAGCTCACATTCACATCATCGGTAAGTACAACAACATCTCCGTTACAAGTATTCGTATAGGTAACACGGGCAGTAAATGTTTCGGTCCCGGATACACATACATTTAATGTAGGTGAAGTACCAATAACAGTTCCCGTAGAGTCTAACCATTCAAAAACATATGTTGGAGGTCCTACAGGACTAAAGCTCCAAGCTTCATTGTTCGTTGTCCATGGTGAATCGGAAGTGTTTCTTCCCGGTGGTACATAAGCAGTATCTCCTGCATCATTTTGGATACCTACAGCTGCATTTCCACTATTCCAAGTCGTACATACAGGCTTATCCTGAATGTAGATCTCAATTACATTAGAAAATTCATAGAACACGGCCATATGGGTCGCGGTCAAGTTATTACAACTAAAATAGGGTACGTTAAAGTATGAAACCACTAAAACGCGGTTTGGGAAAGTCCCTAGCACTTCATACCCAATCTCTTCGGTAGTTCCCACCGATGGATCGATATCGTGCACAGGTGTAAACACATTGGCTTCTCCTAGTGTTGGATTGGTATTATTGGGAAGGTTCTCAGAGAAAGACCAACCGTTGGAAGTATCTCCCGGATCCACGTCAAATCGAAGTACTCCGTTCGAGCCAACTTGAAATTCGGTTTCCAAGTTTCCGAAGAAACAAAAATCGAAAGGCAAATTATCGACTACCGACCAGCGATCGTCTTGATTTGGGTTCAATTGGTTCGCCAATCCGTCAAATGGAAAGGGAGGATTGTAAGGCACAGCATCCACTGTGTAATTCGAGCCGGAAGTATCGAATGTCTCTAAAAAGGTCGCTGTAATATTTGTACAACTACCTGAAGTACAGTCGATTGTTACATCGGGTCCGGCATCAACAAAGAGTGAACCTGGACCTTGTGCCAAGGCTAGAAATGGAACAATAAGTAGGATTACTAAGGCAATGTAGGGGGAATTTTTCTTCATAATTCATAGGTATGTGCGCGAAATTTAAGAATTTTTTATGAAATCGGTATAACATTGCCTTTAAAAATAGTGACACCATTTTTTCATGGCATATCACGAATCCGTATCTTTGCAGCCTGTATGTAACAATACACACTTAATAATTATGGATTTAGAGAAACAATTAAAGGAAATAGAAGCATTGGGAAATGACCATGTTGGTACTGCAACCGACACGCCCTTAAGAACAGATGCTTTTGACCTTAGCGATATAGAAAAAATTGCGAGCATCAAAGAGGATGTAAAAAGTATAATGCACACCTTAGGGCTTGACCTCACAGATGACAGTTTGAAAGGAACCCCTACACGTGTAGCCAAGATGTTCGTGCAAGAAATCTTCGGTGGTCTTCATCCCGATCGCAAACCTAAGGCTTCTACTTTCGACAATAAATACAAGTATGGTGAGATGTTGGTAGAAAAGAACATCACACTATACTCTACTTGCGAACACCACTTATTACCTATCGTTGGAAAGGCTCATATCGCCTATATTTCGAACGGCACGGTGGTAGGCCTTAGTAAAATGAACCGCGTGGTCGACTACTTCGCAAAAAGACCACAGGTTCAAGAACGTTTAACGATGCAGATCGTAAAAGAATTACAACAAGTATTGAATACAGACGATGTTGCCTGCGTGATCGATGCCAAGCATCTTTGCGTCAATTCGCGAGGAATTCGCGATATAGACAGCAGCACGGTAACGAGTGAGTTTGGCGGTAAATTCAAGGAGCCTGAAACGCGCCGAGAATTTTTGGACTACATCAATCTCGATACCGATTTTTAATACTTATTTCTGAAACACTCATGAAATTATTCGAACAGCAGGAACTCACGATTTATAATTCCCTTACGAAGTCTAAAGAAAAATTTACTCCTATAAATGAAGGAGCAATTGGCATGTATGTGTGTGGACCCACGGTATACAGCAACGTACACTTAGGAAACTGTCGTACATTCTTGTCGTTCGATTTGGTGTTTCGTTATCTAAAGCATTTGGGATTTAAAGTTCGCTATGTTCGGAATATTACCGATGCCGGTCATTTAGAGAATGATGGCGAGAGCGGCGATGACCCTATCTTAAAGAAAGCGCGTATCGAACAACTCGAACCTATGGAAGTGGTTCAAAAATACACGGTCGATTTCCATACAACTATGGATAAGTTCAATGCATTATCTCCAAGTATCGAACCAACAGCAACAGGACACATCTTCGAACAAATTGCTATTGTGGAGTCTATTATTGCTGAAGGATATGCCTACGTAAAAAATGGCTCGGTTTATTTTGATGTTATGAAGTTTAATGAGGATAATGCTTACGGCAAATTAAGTGGTAGGAATCTCGAAGACATGATCACCAATACACGAGAACTTGCCGCTCAAAGTGAAAAGAAGAATCCACAAGATTTTGCACTGTGGAAAAAAGCTGAGCCCCAACATATTATGCGTTGGCCTTCACCTTGGAGTGATGGTTTTCCGGGTTGGCATCTCGAATGTACTGCGATGAGCACAAAATACTTGGGCAACCAGTTCGATATTCATGGCGGTGGAATGGACCTTAAATTTCCACACCACGAATGTGAGATCGCTCAAGCAGAAGCATCTAACAAACAATCGCCGGTTAATTACTGGATGCACGCCAATATGCTAACGCTGAACGGTAAGAAAATGTCTAAATCGACCGGGAATTTTATCCTCCCAAATGAGATGTTCACCGGTGACAACAATATTCTTAGTAAGGCCTTCTCTCCTACTGTGACAAAATTCTTTATGTATCAGGCACATTACAGAAGCATACTCGATTTTTCGAATGATGCACTGGTCGCTTCAGAAAAAGGATTTAACCGACTCATGGATTCGTATAGTAGTATCGATGGTTTAATTACTTCGGAAAAAAGCACAGTAGACGTTGCGGCTTGGCGACAATCATGTTATGATGCCATGAACGACGATTTTAACAGCCCTATTTTGATCGCGCAGTTATTTGAAGCTACCAAATGGATCAATGGGCTGAAAGAGGGTACTGAAGCAATTTCAGAAAAAGACAAAACGCTTTTAAAGACTACTATGCATGATTTTATCTTTGAGGTGCTAGGGCTTACCGATACGATAAATGAAACTTCAGAAGACGGGAACAAACTAAGTAGTGCGGTAGAATTACTAATCGAACTTCGAGATCAGGCTCGAGCCAACAAGGACTTCACTACTAGTGATCGTATTCGCGATGCCTTGCAAGAGGTGGGTATTCAATTGAAAGACGGAAAAGAAGGGACGACCTACTCATTACATTAAGGTTGAAAAAGATACTTACATACCCTTTTATTTTGTTGGTACGTTTTTATCAAATCGTTATTTCTCCTCTTACACCCTCCACATGTCGCTATACACCAACATGCTCACATTACACGGTTGAGGCACTTCAAAAACACGGGCTTTTTAAAGGGGGATGGTTAGCAGTAAAAAGAATTGGCAGTTGTCATCCTTGGGGCGGTTCCGGTTACGATCCCGTACCCGAAAATGATGAAAAACCAACAAGTTAGCACCTACTTTTGCATCTACTTCGGAAAAGTAAGAAAGTGGTCGATGCTCGCGGGAGGTATTTTGTTATCTTTACCTCGTCTATAAAAACACAGTATGCACTATTTAAGTTTTGTTTGGGATCCTTCGGAAGGAATCGATCTTGGTTTTTTTATTATTCGTTATTACAGCTTGATGTTTGTGATCGCCTTTGTCTTAGGGTGGTTTATCATGAAACGTATCTTTAAGAATGAAGGCGAATCCTTAGAGAAATTAGATAGTTTGTTTATTTATATGGTCGTAGCTACCTTGGTTGGGGCCCGCTTAGGACATGTGTTATTCTACCAATCGGAATTGATCACACAAGACCCACTATCCATTTTTCTACCCATACAAACCAAACCGGAATTTGAATTTACAGGCTTTCAAGGATTAGCGAGTCATGGAGCGGCTATCGCCATTATAATCGCGATGTTCATTTACAGTAAAAGGGTATTAAAGAAACCCGTACTTTGGATCTTAGACCGTATTATTATCGCTGTGGCCTGTGGCGGAATTTTCGTTCGAATTGGCAACTTTATAAATTCAGAAATCATTGGCAAACCAACAGGCAGTGATTATGGCGTCATCTTTAAACAATTAGGAGAAGATTTTCCACGCCATCCTGCACAATTGTACGAATCGGCAGGGTATATCATCGTATTCCTTATCGTCTGGTTTATATATTGGAAAACGAACAAAAGGAACTACTTAGGATATCTTTTTGGTGTCTTCTTGGTATTGCTTTGGCTGGTACGCTTTTTGGTAGAATTTGTAAAAGAAGCACAAGTAGAAGAACGTGCCGAATGGGCACTGAATACCGGACAGTGGCTAAGTATTCCGTTTATACTAATAGGAATTTATTTAATGGTACGTGCTTCCAAAAAACATTATGTATAAATGAAGAAACTAATAATTTCGGCTGCAGTCGCAGCTCTATGTTGCGGTGTTATAAGCTGTAAAGACAAGCAGCAAGAACGCCCCGTACTAACCAAAGAGGTAACTTTTACTAAAGAAGGGGAACTTACCCTTAAAAAAGCACAAACCGATTCGATCGTCGCGCAACTTGATATTGAGATCGCAGATGATGCCTATGAAACCGAAACGGGCTTGATGTATCGAAAATCGATGCCAAACAACCAAGGCATGTTATTTATTTTCGACGAGGAACTTACCCGTGGATTTTATATGAAGAACACCGAGTTTTCGATAGATATAATTTTCTTTAACAAAGACAAGGAGATCGTAAATATTCAAAAAAATGCCAAGCCTTTCGACCCTACATCTTTACCTTCGGAAGGACCCGCGCAGTATGTATTAGAAGTTAACGCAGGCTTAAGTGATGCATGGGGCTTGGAAAAGGGTGATTATATAACTTGGACCAATACTTCAGAATAAAAATTAAAAGTTAGACATAAAAAAAAACGCCGGATCAGATGACCCGGCGTTTTTTTTTATTTCCGAAGAACTGCTTATTTAACAGCTTCTTCTAATTCTTCTTCTTTCTTTTCTGAAAGATCGATTCCTCTTTTTCTAACTGTATCGTAGAACACCGGCGTTGCGATGAACAACGATGAGTAGGTACCTACAAGTACACCAACGATCAATGCGAAAATAAGTCCGCGAATCGATTCTGCACCAATAAAGAAGATACACAACAATACGATCAATGTCGTGATCGAAGTATTCAAGGTTCGACTTAAGGTGCTGTTTAATGCACTGTTGATTATACGGTTCATTTTCCAACTGCTGTGTTCGTTAAAGAATTCTCGAATCCTATCGAATACAACCACCGTATCGTTCAAGGAATAACCAATAACGGTCAAGATCGCAGCAATAAATGACTGGTCGATCTCCATACTAAACGGCATGATATTGTGTGTAAGGGAGAAGATTCCCAATACGATCAACACATCGTGGAATACGGCGGCTACCGCACCCAAACTGAACTGCCATCTTCTAAATCGAAGGAGGATGTATAAGAATACCACGATTAAGGAACCTAATACGGCCCAGAACGATGCTTTTTTAATATCATCGGCAATGGTTGGACTTACTTTATAATATTCCATTCGACCAGCAACCTTGCTATCGTCATCTTCTTTAAAGTCTTCGAAGGTCATACCGGATGGCAAGTAAGGTTTTAATCCGTCATACAACATTTGTTCGATCTCATTATCAACCTCAGTTCCGCTTTCTTCAACTTTGTATTTTGTAGTAATCTTTAATTGATTGTCCCCACCGTAGGTTTTCGCTTCGGCACTTCCATACACTTCAATTAGGTCATTTTGCACATTAAGTGCGTTTACGTCCTTGTCGAATCGAACAGTATATGTACGTCCACCAACGAAATCAACCCCTTGGTTAAGACCAACAGTAAATAAAGAACCAATACTCAATACCAATAAGATACCTGAAATCACGTAGGCTATTTTACGCTTTCCGAGGAAATTGATATTTACATTCTTGAACAAGTTCTTGGTAACAGCCGTAGAACATGGTAATGATTTTCCGTTTTTAGTATAGCTATCGATGAACAGACGCGTAATAAAGATCGCTGTAAACAATGAGGTTGCAATACCAATCAATAAGGTCGTTGCGAATCCTTTAATAGGACCCGTTCCGAAGACCAATAAAATAAGACCTGTAAGACCGGTTGTAATGTTCGCATCGAGAATTGATGACAAGGCATTATTAAATCCGTCCTTGATAGCGTCTTTTTGTGCTTTTCCTTTGGCAAGTTCTTCGCGAATTCGCTCAAAAATAAGCACGTTCGCATCGACCGAAATACCAATCGTCAATACGATACCTGCAATACCAGGTAGCGTTAATACTGCACCTAGACCAGCAAGGATTCCGAAGATAAACACAATATTCACCACAAGAGCCACATCGGCAAACAAACCGGCTCTACCGTAGTAGAAGATCATCCATATTAGCACAAAGCCTAAGGCAATTGCAAACGATAAAATACCACTATTGATCGCTTCTTGACCTAAGGTTGGTCCTACTACTTCCGCCTGAATAATATCGGCAGAAGCAGGTAACTTACCTGCACGTAATACATTTGCAAGATCTTGACCTTCGGTAATGGTAAAATCTCCAGAGATCTGACTTCTTCCTCCGGCGATAGGACCTGTGGTCACACCAGGAGCAGAATATACGATGTCGTCAAGAACAATTGCGATCTGACTTTGGTTGTTGTAGGCCTTTCCGGTCATGTCTTCCCAGATACGTGCTCCAACTCCATTCATTTGCATATCGACTACCACGCGACCTACTTGGTCGAAGCTTTGCTGTGCATCTACAACGACACCACCACCTAATGGCGGTTCGGCGTCACGATTTTCAACACGTAAAGCATATAGACTTGTAAGTTCTTCTTCTAATTCTTCATTGTATTCTGAAAGGCCCCATACAAACTTTGTATAGCGCTGATCGTTTGGAAGTAATGATCGTACTTCCGGCATACGTAAATAACTATTGATCTTAGCTGTGTCCTGGACCGCAAAGGTTGCCAATACAGGTTGACCCGGTGCTCCGGGTGATACCATCAACGAAAAGATCGGGTTTGCAACTTCTGCATCTAGTGACGCATCTTCTGCATCTTCTCCGTCTAACAGTGCGTTGATCTCTTCATCTTCAGTTTGCGTAGAATCTTGTGCTACTTCTTCCTGAGTTTCTTCTTTTACTAAATTTTTTAGTTTTTGGTCTGCCTCAAATAAAAAGTTTTGGATCTCATCGAACTTATACACTTCCCAAAATTCCAATTGAGCAGTACTAGTTACTAAGTTAACCACACGCTCTACATCTTTTGCTCCAGGCAGTTCGACCAAGATACGGGCCGAATTTCCTAAACGCTGAATGTTTGGTTGTGTTACTCCAAACTTATCGATACGCTTTCTAAGCACTTCGAAAGCCGAGGTAATAGACTCATCTATTTTTCTTGAAATAATTGGCTGTACTTCTTCATTGGTCATTGAAGAATTAATATCCTCTTCTAAATTCTTATTAAAAAAGATATTTGAAGAAGCTAGTTTATTTTCACCCGGCAATTCTTCAAAAGCCTGAAAAAACAACTCTAGGTAGGTTTCTTGCGAATTTTTCTGAAGCTCTTCTGCATTTTGTAATGCTTGATTAAACGCAGGATCCTTGGTATTGTTTGCCAACCCTCTTAGGATGTCCTGAACAGACACCTGAAGAATCACGTTCACACCACCTTTAAGATCGAGCCCTTTGTTTAATTCTTTTTCTTTTGCAGTCTTGTAATCGATTCCCAGCAAGATTTCTTCTCCACTAATCGAATCGAGGTATCTAGCCTCGGCTGCCGCCCGCGCATCGGGCTGAGTTTCAGGATATGCATTCTTTGCAAACGCCTTTGCATCATCTTCTACCTTGTTTGCGATATATGTAAACGATAATTGGTACAAACTTACCAATCCGAAGAGGATCGCAAATACTGTAATGAGTCCTTTATTTTGCATGCTAGCTTGTTTAGATAATTTTAAAAACGTGCAAATATAGGTTTTCAAAAAGGAAATGACAATTATTTTCTTTTGAAAAGTTTAACAAAAAAAGGCCGCACAAGGCGGCCTTTTTCAATATGATAAGAATGACTGCTATATGCTTAACAATCCATTGGTTTTACTTACCCCTTCAGCACTTTCTTTCATGTGTTCTTTTTCGGCATCGTTTAACTCGATCGCTACGATCTTTTCTATACCGTTGCGTCCAAGTACTACAGGCACTCCAATACAAATATCGTTTAAGCCGTATTCACCCTCTAACATCGTTGAACAAGGAAATATTTTCTTTTGGTCGCAAGCGATAGCTTGCACTAAACCTGATACTGCTGCTCCGGGTGCGTACCATGCCGATGTTCCTAACAATTTCGTAAGCGTTGCACCTCCAACTTTGGTATCTTCTTTTACTTGAGATAAACGCTCTTCGGAAATAAACTCGGTAACAGGCACACTGTTACGAGTCGCCAATCGTGTTAGGGGTACCATACCTTTATCGCTATGTCCACCAATCACCATACCGTCAACATCACTTATTGGCGCTTCTAAGGCTTCTGCCAAACGGTATTTAAAACGAGCACTATCTAGCGCGCCGCCCATTCCAATGATTCTGTGCTTCGGAAGATCGGTTGTTTTGTGCACCAGATACGTCATGGTATCCATAGGATTACTCACGACTATGATGATTGTATCGGGTGAATTTTTAACCAAGTTAGAAGACACTTCTTTTACAATTCCGGCATTAATACCAATGAGCTCTTCACGTGTCATTCCTGGTTTTCTTGGAATTCCACTAGTGATTACGCAAATGTCGCTGTTTGCCGTTTTCGAATAGTCTCCAGTAGTTCCAACTATACGCGTATCGAAACCATTTAACGAAGCAGTTTGCATTAAGTCCATCGCCTTTCCTTCAGCATATCCTTCTTTAATGTCCAGTAACACTACTTCACTTGCAAAATTTTTAATAGCAATGTACTCGGCGCAACTTGCACCTACAGCACCTGCTCCTACTACGGTAATTTTCATTATATCTATTTTTGAATGATTAATTTTTCGAGTTGCAAAAATACAATTATATGCATTAATTATATGCTAATTAGCCTATTAAATTCCGAAATGGACGCCCAACGAAATATTGTCGTACTCGGCTAAATTGTAATCGGCGTGCATTCCGAAGAAACCCAACGTAAGCTTTGCGCCCACGGTTCCTCTAACTCCGGATATCTTATTTCGAATTGAAAACGGATCGTTAAATTCATTGGTAGTTTCAAACAGCGGTACTCCTGCACGAACGCGATAGGTTCCCAGTACATCAAAATCGGAAGTACCGGCCACGTACCCAATTCCACCATAGAAGTTTATAACCGGTAATTTTGTCGAGGCTTGTAATTGGAGCAAATAACTGTTTTGTCGCACATCGAACTGCTGATTTTCACCTTCTATAATCATATCGTCTGTAAAGTCGTAATTCGCAGTCAGGTTGGTATAGGCGACCACTCCTGCGATCGCTACCGGAAAGACCGATTCGGCAGGCAACCATTCAGTAAATTCCACTTTTAGTCCAACACCAAATAATCCAGTCTTTACATCTTCCTGTTCTATCTTCGGAAAGTACCTTACTTTAACTTCAGTTGCTTTAAACAAGCCTAATCTCGCTTGCAAGAAAGCCGAAGGAAGCGCATTCACATTTACTGAAGCTAACCCCTGTGGTAAGACAAATTCAACTTCTTCATTGAACACTCCATTATTTACTTCAGAAAACACTACAATATCCGGGTCATTTTCGCCAAAGGCGGTAGCCACTTCCTTACTATTGCTACCATCGCGAAACTGTAAATTGTTATAATCGGCCGTGTTTAAGGTGAAGGATCGTTGCGAGTCGTTGATAAGGGTTGCATTACCAATTATTGAAAATTCAAATTTGAGTGGTTTCTTAACTTGTGCCGACTGTACCCAGCCATTGGCTGTGTTATACATCATTCCTTCGGCTGCCGGTGAAATATACGCTGTAGAAAAGCGCTTGGCATCTTCCACACCTGCTGCCAAGAGATCTTCAAGGTTTTCTTGGGCGGTTAATGGTAGCACTACGGCTGCCATTAAAAATAAAGATATCTTCTTCATGGGTCAATTTTTAAGGACAAAATAAAAAACCCGCAACGACTGTTGCGGGTTTTTATATAATATTTAACGAATAATCTTATGCGTCGATATTCGCGTAAACTGCGTTCTTTTCTATAAACTCACGACGTGGCGGCACCTCGTCTCCCATTAACATAGAGAAGATACGATCGGCTTCTGTTCCATTGTCAATAGTAACTTGTCGCAAAGTTCTAAACTCAGGATTCATAGTGGTATCCCACAGTTGTTCTGCGTTCATCTCACCAAGACCCTTATAACGTTGAATGCTGGCACTTCCTCCAAATTGCTCATTTAGCGCATCTCGTTCTTTATCGCTCCATGCGTATTCCTTTTTAGCACCTTTCTTTATAAGGTATAGTGGAGGTGTTGCTATATACACATAACCGGCCTCAATAAGATCTTTCATATAACGGAAGAAGAATGTCAAGATCAACGTAGCAATATGGCTACCATCAACATCGGCATCACACATAATCACCACCTTGTGGTATCTAAGTTTTTCAAGATTCAATGCTTTGCTGTCTTCTTCTGTACCAATGGTTACACCTAGTGCCGTAAAGATATTTCGAATCTCTTCATTTTCGAACACCTTGTGTTGCATGGCTTTCTCAACATTTAATATCTTTCCTCGTAGTGGCAAGATCGCTTGAAAGTTTCGGTCACGTCCTTGCTTGGCCGTACCTCCTGCCGAGTCACCCTCGACCAGGAATACTTCACATTTTTGCGGGTCTTGCTCAGAGCAGTCACTTAATTTTCCAGGTAATCCGCCACCACTCATAACCGTCTTACGTTGCACCATTTCTCGTGCTTTTCGTGCGGCATGTCGTGCTTGTGCAGCTAGGATCACTTTTTGAACAATGGTTTTCGCATCATTCGGATTCTCCTCCAAATAGATCTCAAGCATTTCAGAAACAGCCTGACTTACGGCAGAAGTCACCTCACGGTTCCCTAGCTTGGTCTTGGTTTGCCCCTCAAATTGCGGTTCGGCTACTTTTACGGATACGATAGCTGTAAGTCCCTCTCGGAAGTCATCTCCGGCAATATCGAACTTTAACTTATCCAACATCCCTGAAGCATCTGCATACTTCTTTAGTGTCGTGGTAAGTCCGCGTCGAAAACCGGATAGGTGAGTTCCACCTTCATGAGTGTTGATATTATTTACGTACGAATGTAGGTTCTCGTTAAACGAAGTGTTATAGATCATAGCCACCTCAACCGGAATGTCGTTCTTCTCCCCTTCCATCGCAATGACATCGGTGATAAGTGGTTCTCTGTTGCTGTCTAAGAAACGAATAAACTCTTTTAATCCCTCGTCGCTATGAAAAGTTTCTCTAGGATGCTCTCCTTTTTCATCAGTTTCACGTTTGTCGGTCAAACTAATGGTCACGCCTTTGTTCAAGAAGGATAACTCGCGCAATCTACTGGCTAAGGTATCATAGTTGTACTCTCGAGACTGTTTAAATATTTCAGAATCCGGTTTAAATGTAACCACGGTACCACGGTAATCGGTTTCTCCAACCGACTTAACCGGATATAAGGTCTTACCTCTTTCGTAGGCTTGTTCCCAAATCTTACCATCTCGATGGACTGTTGCTTTTAGACTTTCAGATAAGGCATTCACTACAGAAACACCCACCCCGTGCAAACCACCGGATACTTTGTACGAATCTTTATCAAATTTACCACCAGCACCAATCTTGGTCATAACCACTTCTAATGCTGAAACGCCTTCTTTTTTGTGAAGATCGACCGGAATTCCACGACCGTTATCCTTAACGGTAATAGAATTGTCTTCGTTGATCCAAACATCGATGGTATCACAATATCCACCCATGGCCTCATCGATAGAATTATCTACCACCTCATAGACCAAATGATGCAGTCCACGCACTCCAACATCTCCAATATACATAGATGGTCGCATGCGCACATGCTCCATCCCCTCCAGTGCCTGAATACTATCGGCGCCGTACACTTTAATATCTTTTTCGTCCTTCATATAAAATAGGTTGTTTTGCTATAATTTCGTAACGAACAAATATAACAAAACCCCTTATAAAATATAGGGTTTCGGCATTTTATAGCTGTGAAGTTATTAACAAATTTTTGTGAAAAAAATTAGGTTTTAACTCGTACTTTCGAGATTCAGTATTCCCTTGTAAGAATAATACACTAAACGCGACCATTAATTCGTTAGTTAAGCACAATTAAGCTAAAAAATACGCTATGAAAACAGTATATACTTGTATTGCAATCACCCTTACCATTCTATTATCAACCGATGCAACCTTGGCACAATCCTTCCCTACCATGGATGCAAGTCCGATGGACCTCGCGATGGCTCGAGCCGACAGAAACACACCTCCGGTAGCTCGTGTCATTTATAGTAGACCTTCAAAAAAAGGCCGCGAGATCTTTGGCGAATTAGTTCCTTACGATCAAGTATGGCGCACCGGTGCCAATGAAGCCACCGAACTCACTTTATACAAGCCAATGCTATTTGGCGACACCAAACTTGATCCCGGTACGTATACACTTTATACCATTCCGAAGAAAGATGAATGGGTTATAATCATAAATGGAGATACTAATGTATGGGGAAGCTACTCCTATAAAAAAGAAAAAGACATTGCACGCATGACGGTAGAAACTCGAAATGCAGCAGCACCTACCGAATCCTTATCGATGGTGTTTCGTCCCGAGAACGATGGCACCACGCTCATGATAGGATGGGACTCTACCTATGTAGAAATCCCTTTTAAAAGCATTTAAGCTCTTAAACATCGCAAGACTAAATGGAAAAAGATGCTAAAAAGCATCTTTTTTTATGGGATATTCAGGTATTTATGGGTTTGTAACGAAACTTTCCACTTTGGGTTTTTCATTACATATTCCACTATCTTCGGAATGACAGTTTCTCGTTTACTCCATTCCGGTTGTAAGTATAAGATGCAATCTTTATTTACCTTTTCTGCCTGCTCTTCGGCAAATCGAAAATCATCGTTGTTGTAGACGATCACCTTTAATTCATTGGCAACCGAATAGATCTCGGGTGTTGGCAGTTTTATTTTCTTTGGTGATAGACAGATCCAATCCCAAGTTCCGGTTAGCGGATATGCTCCCGAGGTTTCAATATGCACCTGCATTCCTTTGTCTTTCAACTTGGACGTAAGAGGGCCCATATCCCACGTTAATGGTTCACCGCCTGTAATTACAATTGTTTTTGAAGATGCCGCGGCATTAGCAACAATAGCATTGGTTTCGGTGGGTGGGTGTAACTTGGCATTCCAACTTTCTTTTACGTCGCACCAATGGCAACCCACATCACAACCTCCAATTCGAACAAAGTAAGCTGCAGTGCCTTTATGATATCCTTCTCCCTGAATAGTGTAGAATTCTTCCATTAAAGGAAGCATCTCACCTTTATCCACCAACGTTTCAATCTCTTTTTGCATAGCTGCAAAAATACAATAATTAAGTAAGTGCTGCCGTGTTCTTTTCGCTTAATCTACTTAGAACGTATCGCCATTACTTCGATCTCGATCTTAGCTCCTTTTGCTAGTCCTTTAGCAGCAAAAGTAGTGCGCGCGGGTCGTTGGGGGAAATAGGTTGTATAAATCGCATTGAAGGCTTCAAAATCGGTGATACTTTCTAAGATCACAGTAGCCTTGACCACATCTCGCATGTCGAGATTGTGCTGCTGAAGCACCGACTTGATATTCTCTAAGGTTTGTCTGGTCTCTGCTTCTATGCCTCCAGTCACCAATTCTCTGGTGCTGTGATCCATACCAATTTGTCCCGATAATAGATACAGCTCCCCTATTTGAACCACATCACTAAAGGGCGCCGATTGCTTTCTCGGCTCGTGCGATCTATGAAAAATTGGTGTCTTAACAGCTGTACTATCTAGTTTATTTACTTCGGAAGCTGTTTCGGTAGTAGTAACAGTGTCGGTACAACAAATGCTTCCGAAGCAGAAAATAAAGATTACCAGGATTTTAATGAATGGTGCCATAAGAGATCGCCTTTAAGAGAATTACGATTTTAAAGTACGGAATATTTCAGTAGCATTATTACAATTGTTATTTTTAGCAAAAATTTAAACGATGGCAGACACCCAGGCTTTTTTCGATCATATCACTTCGGGAAACACATTTAAAGGAGATTCTATTACCCTAGGAGCCGCTATGTTAGATGGAGAAACCATAACCGACGCGCTGGTAAAAGTTCCATTGAAAACGTTAAATCGACACGGTCTAATTGCAGGGGCCACCGGGACGGGGAAGACAAAGACCTTACAAGTTTTGGCCGAAAACCTTTCAGAAAAAGGTGTTCCTGTGCTATTAATGGATATGAAAGGCGACTTGAGTGGGATCGCCCAACCCAGTCCGGGGCATCCGAAGATCGATGAGCGTCATGAAAAAATTGGAATTCCGTTTGAAGCCAAAAAATTTCCGGTAGAAATCCTAACACTTTCAGAACAGAACGGTGTACGATTGCGAGCAACGGTTAGTGAATTTGGGCCGGTATTGCTATCGCGAATCTTAAATGTGAGTGAAACCCAAGCCGGCATTATCTCTGTCATCTTTAAATATTGTGACGATAACAAGCTTCCGTTATTGGACCTAAAAGATTTTAAAAAAGTATTACAGTATTCCACAAATGAAGGGAAAGCAGCCATAGCGAAAGAATACGGTCGCATCTCTCCTGCTTCCACAGGTGCTATTCTTAGAAGAGTGGTAGAATTAGAACAACAAGGAGGTGATCTTTTCTTTGGCGAGAAGTCGTTCGATACAGACGACTTGCTTCGCGTAAATGATGAGGGAATGGGATATATTAATATTGTACGCCTTACCGATATTCAAGATCGACCAAAATTGTTCTCCACTTTCATGCTATCCTTGTTAGCCGAGATCTATACCACCTTTCCCGAACAAGGGGACAGCGGCCGACCCGAGCTAGTCATCTTTATAGACGAGGCCCACCTAATATTTAAGGAAGCCAGCGATGCATTGCTCGACCAAATTGAAAGTATCGTAAAATTAATTCGTTCTAAAGGTGTGGGGCTCTATTTCGTGACTCAAAACCCTACCGATGTGCCGGACGAGGTACTAAGTCAGTTAGGATTAAAAGTTCAGCATGCGTTACGTGCGTTTACTGCCAAGGATCGAAAAGCCATTAAGCTTACCGCAGAAAATTATCCGTTATCCGATTATTATAAGACGTCAGAAGTATTAACTTCGCTCGGAATTGGAGAAGCGTTGATTACTGCCTTAAATGAAAAAGGAATTCCAACACCACTTGCGGCTACTATGTTGCGAGCGCCTATGAGCAGGATGGATGTATTAGAAGACAAGGAACTTACCGAGCTTATTGATACCTCCAAACTTGCAAACAAATACAATGAAAACATAGATCGTGAAAGCGCCTATGAATTGTTAACCGAAAAAATTGAAACAGCCGAAAAAGAAGAAGCAATACAAAAAGCAAAAGAAGAAAAAGAGGCCGTAAAACAGAGTAGCTCAAGAAGAACTACATCGAGAAGACGAAGAAGCAAACAGAATCCGTTTGTTAAAGCCTTATCCAGTCCAACGGTAATACGGAGTGTACTGGGCATTTTAACCAAATTAATGCGATAATAACAATTATGAAAAAAACAATA
Source organism: Candidatus Ulvibacter alkanivorans (assembly GCF_003333325.1). Lineage (GTDB taxonomy): Bacteria > Bacteroidota > Bacteroidia > Flavobacteriales > Flavobacteriaceae > Ulvibacter_A > Ulvibacter_A alkanivorans. The sequence goes on from NZ_QOLC01000098.1 coordinate 17,211, forward strand.
GTACTAGGTGCGATTACCGCACTACTTTTTACCCAATGTGGTACCGATAGCGACCCATACCTAATTACAGATTCAAGTATTGGACCGCTCACCAAAAAAGTTCAAATGAAACAGATCGACTCCATCTATGCAGAAGATTCAATCGTAAAATTGAATCCGATCGAAAATGCACTTGGCACTCAAGGTGAAGTGGAGATCTATGAAAAAGGAGGAAACAAACTGTTGCTTTTATCTCCAGAGGATGAAAGTGATCCCAATGCACTAATTACTAATATTCAAGTTTTTGATGAACGTTATAAAACTGAAAAAGGGTTGCATTTAGGCAGTACCTTTAAAGATGTAAAAGCGAATTATACAATAGACGGTGTTGAATCCACGATCAACTCTATTGTAGTGTTCTTAAAAGACAGCAACATCTACCTAACCATATCTAAAAAAGAATTGCCCGAAAACCTAAGATACGACCCGAGCGCAACAATTGAAGCCACTCAAATTCCCGATGATGCCACATTCAAGTATTTTATGATTGGTTGGGATCAAGAGCTAGAGTAATCTTATTCTCACATATTAATACATTGTAGATCCCGCCATAGTGCGGGATTTATAATTTTATCAAAAAACTGTATCAAGGTTTTGTTAAGTGTCTCAGGATATTGAACCCTATCATTTAATTTTAGGGTACTAACAACACTAAAAACCAGTATTATGATAAAGATCTTAGGGTTTATTTTAACGATTGGAGGCGCCATCGCCTTAATTATGGGCGTATTAGGAGCCTTTGGTAGTTTTGAAATAGGATTAAGCCCATGGGCTTTAATAATTTTAGGGGTTGTGTTCTTTTTTGCAGGAATCGGCCTTCTAAAATACCGCAAAGACACAGATACAGCCGAATCTGACGGCTAAATTAAACACAAAAATTACTATTATGCCAGATCCAAGAATAAAAAATGAATCGCAATACGAAGCTCTTAGAGACAAAGGATATAGCAAAGAGAAGGCAGCTAGAATCGCCAATACTCCAGATTCCGGCAAAAAAGGAGGGACAGCTCCACCTTATGAAGAGTGGACCAAAGAGGAACTATACGAACAAGCAAAAAATGTTGGTATAGACGGTCGTTCTAGCATGAATAAGGATGAGCTTATTTCTGCACTGCGATCCAACTAATGATTCAAAGAAAAGCTATCATGCGAACAACCGTTAATTTTTTAATTAGCGGAATAGTAGTATCTTAATTTTCCAAACCAACCAAAATGAAAATACTAACAGTGTTCGTGTTAGCTTCCAGCTTGTTGTGCGCACAAGAGTATGTAAAATATGAACCTAATACCGAGCATCCCTTCGGAACGTTAAATCCGAAAGCACCAAAACAAGTAGCCGATTTTGCCCCCTTAATTGGGGTTTGTGATTGCATCTCTACAGCACGAAAGCCCGATCAAACTTGGGGAGAACCTCAAAAAATGACATGGACCTTCAAGTATATCATGAACGGTCATGCGGTTCAGGATGAAACACTAAAAGAAGATGGAAGCCATTCTGGAAGCATTAGACAGTTTAATGCCGATAGCAGTAAATGGTATGTTCACTATTACTCCAACACCGGGAATACGCCTTCCCTTCCTACTTGGGAAGGAACAAAACGCGGTGACAGCATTGTCCTTTATCGAGAACAAAAAGCGCCTAATGGCACCGATGGATACTACCGACTCACTTTCAACGACATTAGCGAGAACGGCTTCAATTGGATCGGGGAATGGGTTGATCTAGGAGAGGGCTTCAGTTACCCCACTTGGAAAATAAATTGTACCAAGCGCACATCAGATTCAGATAAAATGGAGATTATGAAAAAAGCAACGGCTTTTTCCGAAGCATATCTTCGGAAAGATGCCAATGCTATTGCAAGCTTCTACACGAGCGACGCTAAAATCTTTCCAAACAACACTGACATTATTACCGGAACCGCCGCAATTGAAGCACGATGGACCCTACCTGAACACACGACACCCATCGCTCATACGTTTACCGCCAAAGAAATTACAATTATTGATAATTATGCCTATGACTATGGCTATTACGAAGGCAGTAACCGATCTACAGGTGAGGAGAAATCATTTAAAGGAAAATACGTTGTTATTTGGAAAAAGGTGGATGGCGATTGGAAAATATATCTCGACATTTGGAACTCATTATAAAACACAAATTATGAAAAATATACTCCTGCTTACACTTACCATTCTTCTTTGCTTTGGATGTAAAGACACCAAGTCCTCCCAAGAGACCGATAACCAATTGGTTGCTGCTAGCGATACCACAGATTGTGTAGATACGGTAGCATTTGGAGACACCACATTTTGTTTACCAAAAATAGAAGGTATGACCCAAGGCTATGACGATCCTATTATAAAGGCCAAAGCCGATGAATTTGATGATCCTCAAAATACTATACTTGCCTATTATGTGCCAACCGCCGTTTTTAAACAACGGGATAGTCTCGCATTTATCACCTACGATAATTATTACAAGGTCTACACTTCTAATATGGCTAAAAATTACGAGATGAAACCCGTCGAGGTACAAGAGGTAATGCGTGGTATGACCGGAGGTATGATGAACAGCACCGTAGCCGAAGTAAATGAAGATTTCAAAAACTCGAACAAACCGCTCGAAATTGGACAGCCCACATTGGTAGAAAAATACGAAGGGTACAATAACAGTAGTACAGCCATCGTCCTTATGGGTCTAACAACAGATACGGTGGATAAGGTTATGGCAATCGCAATGAACGTATTACTTGTAAAGGACCGTCTAGTCTTTATGGCACACTACTTAGACTATAACGGCCAAGCATCGATCGAACAGTTAAAAGAAAACAACAGTAACTTCCTAAAAGAATTCTATAAAGTTAACAGCTAAAATTATATGGAAAACAAATATCCTTTTCACCTCGCTATTCCTGTCCACGATCTTGAAAAATGTCGTGATTTTTATCGTGATATCATTGGTTGTTCGGAAGGTCGCAGTAGCGACCACTGGGTCGATTTCGATCTTTTTGGACATCAATTGGTTATACACCTATCGGAAAATGGTGCTACTTCCGCAAAAGCAGACGCCAACCCGGTAGATGGAAAACAAGTACCAATTCCTCATTTCGGAGTCGTTTTAGACATGGATACTTTTACAAAATTTTCAGAAAAATTAAAAAAGCAAAACGTTACCTTTATCATCGAACCTTACATTCGGTTTAAAGGACTCCCTGGCGAACAAGCCACCATGTTCTTTAAAGACCCGTCTGGAAATGCATTAGAGTTTAAGGCTTTTGCCGACCGAAATCAATTATTCGCTACCTAATTTTATGAAGACCATCCCACCCAAAATAATCCGGCAAATGTTCGTGTTGCTACTCATCCTTTTAATGGGAACATTGATCTTTAGAGAAATGCTTCCGTACTTATCGGGTGTGCTTGGCGCTATCACTATTTACGTATTGATGCGAAAGTGGATGGTGAAATTGGTAAAGCGAGGTTGGAATCCTGATCTGGCTGCGGCACTGCTAATGCTGGCCTCCTTTATTGGAATACTGGTGCCAGTCACAGGAATTGTGCTTATGCTAGGCAATAAGATAGGAGCTGCGGTTCAAAATTCAGAAAAAGTAGTGAAAGCAACCAAAGATCAGTTGGGACAGATCGAGAGTGAGATAGGCTACGATCTTACATCACAAATAGATGCAGGAGCAGTTTCTAGTTGGTTGTCAAGCAATTTGCAAAGCTTTGCCGGAGGCACCTTTAATATGTTTATTGCAATTGGACTTATGTACTTTATGTTGTACTATATGTTTACCAATAGAAGAGAATTACGAGAATCACTGCAGGACTATATACCCATAGACAAAGATAATCTAAAAATTATAGGCGACGAATCGCAAGCAATGGTTCGGTCAAATGCGTTGGGAATTCCATTAGTAGCCTTGGCGCAAGGTATCATCGCTCTTATCGGTTTCTTTATTTTTGGAATTAAAGACCCCTTCTTTTGGTTCGTCATTGTTACCATTGGGTCGATGATCCCTTTTGTGGGAACCCTCGTGGGGATCTTACCCGTTTTTATATTAACGCTTTCTGCCGGCAATACATTTCAAGCATGGGGAATACTATTGTACGGATTTGTAGTTGTTGGCTCCACCGATAATATTATACGACTCTACGTATTAAAGAAACTCGACAATGTACATCCACTTATCACCCTTATAGGTGTGATCGTTGGTGTACCGCTGTTTGGGTTTATCGGATTGATTTTTGGGCCCTTACTAATTAGTCTCTTCTTAATCGTTTTACGCATTTATCGCAAGGAATACGGCAAAGAGAACAACAAGGTGTAAGGATGTTCACTAAGTTCAACAGGACCAACTACCCTCCTACCGAGAAACCAATGATGGTTTGGGATGGCGAATGTGGGTTTTGCAAATATTGGGTAACACGTTGGAAAATGTACACTGGCGATCGCATTACCTACAAGACCTATCAAGAAGTTGCGTCCCAATTCAAGGACATTCCATTAAAAGAATTTAAAAAGGCTTCGCGACTAATTGAACCGAACGGCAGCGTCTATAGCGGTCCCGATTCGGCCTATCGCAGTTTTGCCTATTCCGAAGAAAAACATTGGCCTTGGCACGATTGGTACGAACGATTTCCCGTGTTTACCAAGTTAAGCGATCACAGTTATAACTTTATTGCCAAACATCGCTCCTTCTTCTATAAACTCACTGTTTTTTGCTTCGGAAAGGATCCAAAAAATAGTCGACCCTATTGGTTGTACTACGTATTGCTCATTTTAGCAATACTTTGTGTGCTATGGATTGTTTTATAACAAAACTTTAAAATAATTTCTGAAGCGCTATTCCTATCTTTAAGCATCTAAAAATCTAACGCATGTTCGGAAAAAAGAAAAACAAACTTCACTTTAACCCAGGAAACCGAGATACCGGTGTCTCCGAATCGTATGCTTCCGAAGAAGTAGACAAAATAGATGAGGCCGATGTAGAAGTGGTTCTTAATAGTGAAGAAGACATCGATAAGAAATTTAGCGGCAGCAACAGTCTTTCAAAATATGTTCAGCTAGGTAAGATCATGATGCAAATGTTAAAGGACACCAAAAAAGGCAACTACAAACAAGTACCATGGTTTACCATCGCCACTATTGTAATGGCCTTCTTATATATTTTAAATCCAATGGACATTGTTCCCGATTTTATTCCGGGCATTGGGTATATAGACGATATTGCGATCCTAACGATTGGCGTTGGTTGGATAGAAAGCGATTTGCACCGCTATTTAGATTGGAAGGTCGAACAAGGTCAAGGTATTTAAGAGTAACACCTAATACTATTATGCCCTGCGTTGTTCGCGCGCGAGCAAGGTATTTTTTAGGAGCATAGCAATGGTCATTGGTCCAACACCTCCCGGTACAGGAGTAATGAAACTAGCTTTCTTACTAACATTTTCAAAATCTACATCTCCGGTAATCACATATCCTTTTGGATGATCTTCGTCTGTAACACGCGTAATTCCTACGTCTATGATCACAGCATCATCTTTTACCATTTCAGCTTTTAAGAAATTTGGGACACCCAGGGCCGAAATCACAATATCGGCTTGAGAGGTGATTTGTGTTATGTTCTTAGTATTGCTGTGAGTCAAGGTTACAGTACTATTACCCGGCCATCCCTTACGACTCATCAATATGCTCATAGGTCGTCCAACGATATGGCTTCTACCAATGACCACGGTGTGTTTTCCTTTGGTATCCACATCGTATCGCTCTAATAATTCCAAGATCCCGAAAGGCGTAGCAGGAATAAAGGTGGTCATATCTAAAGCCATCTTTCCGAAGTTTTCGGGATGAAAACCATCCACATCTTTACTTGGGTCTACGGCCATTAATACTTTTTGCGTATTTATTTGTGGGGGTAAGGGCAATTGTACGATAAATCCGTCGATATCGTCATTGGCATTTAATTCTTTGATCTTATGGAGTAGCTCAACTTCACTCGTCGTATGAGGCAAGCGCACCATAGTAGACTCGAACCCCACACGTTCACAGGCACGAACCTTGCTCCCTACATAGGTTAGGCTCGCTCCGTCATCACCCACAATTACTGCAGCCAAATGTGGAACTTTCTCGCCACGATCTCTCATTTTATCGACTTCCGCCTTGATCTCATTCTTAATATCGTTGCTTACTTTTTTACCGTCGAGAATTGTCATGTGGCTAGGTTTGTCGATTTGTGCTATTCGTTTATTCTTGGTTTGTTGTTTTTTCTTCGGAATGATTAACGCATCTTATTCATCATTTGCATCATCTTACGACCACCGCCACCTTGCATCATCTTCATCATCTTGCTCATTTGATTGAACTGTTTTAGCAACTGATTTACCTCTTGTACCGAAGTACCGCTTCCTTTGGCGATACGCTTCTTTCTGCTTCCGTTAATAACAGAGGGTTCTGATCGTTCTTGAGGCGTCATACTATGGATAATCGCTTCAATCCCTTTAAAGGCATCATCGTCAATATCAACTCCTTTTAGCGCTTTTCCGGCACCAGGGATCATTCCGACGAGATCCTTCATGCTACCCATCTTCTTAACTTGCTGGATCTGTTTTATAAAATCGTCGAACCCAAATTGGTTCTTTGCTATTTTCTTCTGAAGCTTTCGCGCCTCCTCTTCATCAAATTGTTCTTGCGCACGCTCTACTAAGGAAACCACATCCCCCATCCCAAGGATACGATCTGCCATACGAGCTGGGTGGAACACATCGATGGCGTCCATCTTCTCCCCTGTACCAATAAATTTAATGGGCTTATCTACAACACTTTTAATCGATATCGCCGCTCCACCACGAGTATCTCCATCTAATTTGGTCAGCACAACGCCTTCAAAATTAAGTCGGTCGTTAAACGCTTTTGCTGTATTCACCGCATCTTGACCCGTCATCGAATCCACGACGAATAAGGTTTCATGAGGCTCTATTGCCGAGTGCACATTCGATATCTCGGTCATCATTTCTTCATCGACCGCAAGGCGTCCCGCTGTATCGACGATCACCACATTATGACCATTTTCATTTGCATAAGCAATAGCATTGGTTGCGATCTCGACAGGATTCATATTCCCTTCTTCGCTATACACCTCAACATTGATCTGGTCACCAACAACATGCAACTGATTGATCGCTGCCGGACGATATACATCACACGCAACCAATAAAGGCTTTTTCGATTTTTTACTTTTTAGGAAGTTCGCAAGTTTTCCGGAGAAGGTGGTCTTACCACTACCCTGTAGACCAGCCATTAAAATGACCGTTGGAGCACCACTTAAATTAATACCGGCAGTCTCACCTCCCATAAGCTCGGTCAATTCATCCTTGACCAATTTTACCATAAGCTGTCCAGGCTGAAGCGTGGTCAATACATCTTGACCTAAGGCTTTTTCTTTTACCGTATTGGTAAACTCTTTGGCAATTTTAAAATTAACATCGGCATCTAAAAGTGCACGGCGCACTTCTTTTAACGTTTCTGCTACGTTTACTTCTGTTATACTACCATGCCCCTTAAGAACATGTAACGCTTTGTCTAATTTATCGCTTAAATTATCGAACATATGCTTACTACAGTTTTTTAGAATTCAGGCGTTCACGCCCAAAGCGCAAAGATACTAATTGAAGAGGGAGTAACAAAGAAGAATTTAGTGTTGAAACAACTAATAACTTTCAGAAAAAAACCTGTGAAATATCTTGTCCCAAAGCACACTTATTTTCATGATGTTTATTCACATAGATCGACTTGATCAAAACTTACTTTTATGAAAAACTTACCATTCTTTAACAAAGGCTTAAGCCGCAGTATAGGCTAAATACCGAAGTATAGCAGTACCTTTAAAAGAAAAATTAAAAATACAAGATCTATGAAAGAACAATCCCTGCTGACCCCTTATACACTTGGTGAAATCGAATTACCAAATCGCGTTATCATGGCCCCAATGACAAGAAGTCGAGCCACGAATGCTGAAAAATCGCCTACCGCCGACATGCATGCAATATACTACAAACAACGTGCTTCAGCCGGGCTCATCATTACTGAAGGATCGCAGGTATCGCCACGGGGTGTCGGGTATATTCATACGCCGGGAATACATAGCGAAGCTCAAGTGAACGGCTGGAAAAAAGTGACCGAGGCAGTGCATGAGGCCGGTGGACGAATATTTATACAACTTTGGCATGTTGGACGTATGTCTCATCCTTATTTTCACGACGGAGACAAGCCGATAGGACCTTCGGCCATCAATCCGAATGCTGAATCGTTCACACCGGAAGGCATGAAAGATACTGTTACGCCAAAGGAAATGACGCAGAAAGAAATTGACGAAACCATTGCCGAATTTGCTCGCGGAGCACGAAATGCTGTTAAGGCAGGTTTTGACGGTGTTGAGATTCACGCAAGTAACGGCTATTTGTTTCACCAATTCTTCAATAGAACGTCAAACCAACGAACCGATAAATACGGCGGGTCTATTGAAAACAGAGGCCGATTTTTATTTGAAGTACTCGACGCAATGAAAAAGGAAATTCCGACGAATAGAATCGGAATTCGCATGAACCCTTCGCTACATGGTATCTTCGGAATGACCCTCGATGACGAGACCATCCCTACCTTCGATTACATAATCGAAAAGTTAAACACCTACGACCTCGCCTACCTACATCTAAGCGAACCGTTTAACGATGTGAATGATGTTCCTCATGCCGAAACAGAGATCGCAAAACGCTATCGCCCTATCTATAAAGGCACCTTGATGATAAACAGCGGATTTGATCAAGAAAAAGGAAATGCGGTCATCAACAGAGGAGATGCCGATCTTGTTGCCTTCGGAAAACTCTTTATATCAAACCCGGATCTAGTAGAGCGGTTTAAGACAGACGCCCCTATTAGTGCTTGGGATAAGGATACTTTTTACACACAAGGCAAAGAAGGGTATTTAGATTACGAACCAAAGGCTAGTGAAGCATCCGTTCCACAAGCCTAAAAAATTAAAAACTATGAAAACAAAAGAAAAAGAAATAACTACGATAAATCCGACCACCGGCGAACCTATTGAAACCTATGCCTATATGACGCAAGAAGAAGCCAATACAGCGGTACGAAATTGTCATAAAGCTTTTTTAGAATGGCGACACAAGTCGTTAAAAGATAGAGGAGAACGTATTCAAGCAGTGGGAAATGCCTTAAAAGCGAACAAAGAAGAATTGGTACAGCTTATGACCAAAGAAATGGGAAAGCTGTTAAAACAGAGTGAACAAGAGGTTGACCTATGTGCGGGTATTTGTGATTACACAGCTCAAACAGGTGTTGAAGAATTGATCGATGAAGAACGTGAACTTCCTGACGGCGGAAAAGGTATCATTACCTATTCGCCGATTGGTGTAATTTACGGCATACAACCTTGGAACTTTCCAACCTATCAAGTAGTTCGTTATGCAATTGCCAATTTAATGGCCGGAAACGGAGTTTTATTAAAACATGCCGAAAGTGTAACAGGCTGCGCAAAATTATTAGAAAAGATCTTTAAGGAAGCTGGGCTGCCAGAACACTTGTTCACAGTACTCATTATTAGTCATGATCAATCGGATGCAATAATCGAGCACGAGTTAGTTCGCGGAGTTACTCTTACCGGAAGTCCCGATGCAGGACGCATCATAGGTAAAAAAGCTGGAGAAAATTTAAAGAAAGCGGTATTAGAACTGGGAAGTAATGATGCCTATATCGTATTAGAAGATGCGAATATCGACAAGGCTGTAAAACAGTGCGTAACAGGACGAGTCTATAATAACGGTGAAACCTGTGTAGCCGCCAAACGCTTTATTGTGGTAGACAAGGTATTCAACGAGTTTAAGGAAGCATTTGTAAAACGGATGCAAGGCGTTACCTACGGGGATCCCACCGACCCAAATACTCGTTTGGGCCCAATGGCGCGCGAAGACCTTCGGAAAGACCTGCATGAACAAGTAACTAAAAGCGTGGAAAAAGGTGCTACTATCTTATGCGGAGGTGAAATTCCGGATGGGAAAGGTTTCTTTTATCCGGCAACCGTACTAGCCGATGTGACCCCCGGACAACCTGCCTATGACGATGAGTTGTTTGGACCGGTAGCTTCTTTGATACGTGCTAAGGACAGTGAGGATGCGATGCGAATTGCTAATGACAGCAGGTATGGTCTTGGCGGGGGTATCTTTAGTGAAGACACCGATAAAGCCTTCGAACTGGCTCAAAAGTACTTTGACACAGGGATGGTTTTTATAAATTCATTCGGACTGGCGCAACCCAATATGCCGTTTGGAGGGGTTAAGAATTCAGGCTACGGTCGAGAGCACGGCGGTTTCGGAATTAAAGAATTCGTAAACGTAAAAGCTGTTATGGCGTTAAACGGTTAGTGTAAGTCTAAGGATTTAAAAAAAAGCTACCTGGATGAAGGTGGCTTTTTTAGTTTAAAAGACAGGTCAACTCTTTATTTCCTTAAAATGTTTTAATACCTTAGTAACGCTTAAATGTTCACTAACATGGCCAAACATCGCATCTTCACAACCTCTTTTGCAAGTGTCTATCCTTATTATGTTCAGAAAGCGGAAAAAAAAGGAAAGACCAAAGCGGAAGTGGACACGATAATTTTTTGGCTTACGGGCTACGACCAACAGTCTTTTCAGAAACAATTAGACACTAAAGTAGACTTTGAAACCTTTTTTGCAGAAGCACCACAATTAAATCCGAACGTCACTAAGATCACAGGAGTTATTTGTGGCCATCGTGTGGAAGAGATCGAAGATGAGCTCATGCAAAAGATCCGATACCTCGACAAGCTGGTTGATGAACTTGCAAGAGGTAAGGCCATGGAAAAAATTCTACGCTCGTAACAATTTCCTAATCGACTGTTTTACTTTTTAGAGCGCAAACATTTTCTTGCTGTTTTGTAAAATTCACGGGAGTTTATGTAACCCATTGATATTCATTTGCATGCGCACAGATGCGTCTTAACATATTTTTTTTACGAACATTCCTACAAGCAATCTAATTTTTAACTATATTTGATATACCCTATTGATTTCCAATCACCTACTATGTGCATGCGTTTCCTGTAAAACCGGTACGGGGGAATACCGGTCCATTAAAAACATAGTTGGGGTGAAAACAAAATTACTAATCCTTTTTTTATCGGTTTTTTTCTTCGGAAGCAGTTTCGGGCAAGCAATACATTCGTCAGATTGTGACTTGCGTGAAATGAACAAGGCTTGGATAAAAAAATACAAGAAAGCAGCAACCATGGATGATCAATTGGTGCAGATCAAGGATAAGATCCATGAAGATTCAAAATTTTTGTCGAACGCAGAAGCATCTATAACTCCCGGAACAAGCACCGATCGCAAGTTGTGCGGTTGTCCTATACAATTCGGCTTGATCTATTCTAAGACCAAATGGTTGGTGTTAGATCTAAATGAAAATCCGGATGTGGAACTGCTTATCGAGGCATTAAATGTTGACAACGTAGATCGCATTACGCTCTATGAATATGAAGAGAACAAACGAAACACCTTCGAGCAGGAGGCCTGTTCACGTATCACTATTTACACGAGCGATAAAGAAATTCGGAAAATGATCCGAAAATTATGAGATTTGAGGGCATCTACTAAAATAGAACTTTATGATTGCTATACATCCTTACTTGACCTTTAACGGCAATTGTGAAACTGCCTTTAATTTTTATAAAAGCGTCTTTGGTGGCGAATTTGAAACCTTGAGTAGGTTTGGTGAGATGCCACAAAGTGCAGACTTCAACATGTCAGACTCCGATAAACAAAAAATAATGCACGTAAGCCTACCCATTAAAAAAGGGTATACACTTATGGGTAGCGATACGAGTGAGCATTACGGAAAAGCAGTTTTCGGCACAAATGTAACTTTAAGCATTACTGCGGAAAGTAAGGCAGAAGCAGATAAACTCTATGCTCAATTAAGCGAGGAGGGAAAAGCAACTATGCCTATGGAGAACACTTTTTGGGAATCTTACTTCGGAATGTGTACCGATCGTTTTGGAGTTCAGTGGATGGTAAGTGCAGATCCTTCGTAGTATTACGCTTGTCTGTATTGACAAACAAATTAATTGTATTTGCGGCAAGCTTTCAGAAAAAAACAAACTACTTAACAACTAGAAACAAGGACAACGAATTCTCGTTTTAGTTGCTTGTGCAAAAGCAACTTATAATTTCAAATTGTACATGTCTCTATATTGAAGTGATCGCATAACATACAATTCACTAAAAGAGACTGTTCAGGTTTCTTAAACCTTTAGGAAAGAAATAGTATATTACTCGAAATTTTATTTAGATACTATTTACTATGATTAAAAAGTTCACGCTACTTGTGTTATTAAGTAGTTTTTTAGGCGTTCATGCCCAGTCCTGGGATTTTGAAAAACCCGATTACAAAAAGATCGAAAAGAATATCAAAAAAGAGAGTTCAGATTTCTACTATTCCGATCTTATGGATCGATTTACTGCGGCTGACACGACTTTGACCATGGAACAGCGCCGGCATTTGTATTATGGCTATACATTTCAGCCCGAATACGACCCATACGGTCGCTCTGGTTATGAAGACAGTCTTCGTCCCATGTGGAGCAAGGACAGTTTAAACGAAAGTGATTATCGCACTATATTGAAATTCTCTGACTCCCTATTAAAACAAGATCCATTTTCGCTTGAAGCTATGAATATGCAGCTCTTCGCCAACGACATGTTGAACAACAATGCTGCAGTTACTAATTTGAGCCAAAAAGCAGGAATGATAGTGGAAACATTAATGAGTAGCGGTAATGGAGTGAGTAAAGAAACAGCATTTTATGTCATAAACACATCTCATGAATATCAATTATTGAATGTATTTGGTTTTCAGTTTGGTGGCGAGCAAAGTCTTATAGAACATTACGACCGACTCACACTTGCTGAGAATGAGCAAGGGGTAGAAGCACTATATTTTGATGTAACCCCCTGTCTAAATCACCTTAACCAGATGTTCGATGAGTAATGATCACCTTCATTTATTCGTTATCTTCACACTTAAACTTAAAAACATGAAATACCTTTTTACCCTTGCATTTTTAATAGGATGTACTACCCTATTCGGCCAATCTGATAAAGAGTTAGTAGAGGCCACCGTAGACAAAAATAACATTAAAGGTCATATTTACTTTTTAGCAGACGACCTTTTAAAAGGACGAGAAACCGGCACCCAAGAGAATAAGATCGCAGCCTCCTATTTGGCCAATACACTTCGCAGTTATGGTGTACAACCAAATCCGGAAACAGGCACCTATTATCAAAGATTTGACCTTCAGAAAGTATCACCGGCAAAGCAATTTTCACTTTCCGTAAATGGGACTTCTTATAAGAAAAAAGTTGCATTAGAAGGACAACGCATCACTTACAAAGGCGAGGCAGTATTCCTTGGTTATGGCCTTGAGGACGATTACAATGGAAAAGAGGTAGCCAAAAAACTAATTATTATAAAAGCAGGCGGACCGGACACAAAAGACGCACAAGCGGCGTATGCATTACGTGAGCAGAAGGCTGCCTTAGCAAAAAAAGCGGGAGCGATCGGGATCGTTGAGCTTCTAAAAGCCGATGCGAATATTTGGAACTTTATCGATCATAATTTTAATGCAGATCGAATTGAAATAGCGTCTAACGAAAAGCAAAAATCTAACGGTTTTACCCATATCTGGGTACATGACGAATATGGAAGTTATGCAAAAGAACTAGAGACGACACGAAGCATCACCGCAGATCTTATGTCGAGTGGTGAAATGAAAACACGCACAAGTTCTCAAAATGTAATTGGAATCGTAGAAGGTACCGATCCAAAATTAAAGAACGAATACATTATATACTCCGCCCATTACGACCACGTTGGCGTAGGACAGCCGGACGCAACGGGTGACACCATCTATAACGGCGCTCGTGACAATGCCGTAGGCGTAACCACCGTTTTAAGTATGGCAGAAAATCTAGCCAAATATCCTACCAAACGTTCGGCACTATTTATACTATTTACTGCGGAAGAAAAAGGCTTACTAGGTAGCAAATACTATGTCGAAAACCCGGTACTTCCCCTAAAGCAGATGGTGTATTGTTTTAACAGCGACAATGCCGGCTACAACGACACCTCTTTGGCAACTATCATAGGGTTACCTCGTACCACGGCCGAGCAGTCTATTAAGAATGCAGCCACTGCCTTCGGACTCACTGCCGTGGATGATCCTGCACCGGAACAAGGACTTTTTGACCGAAGTGATAACGTACATTTCGCAGCCAAAGGAATTCCGGCGCCCACATTTTCGCTTGGTTTTACAGCCTTTAACGGAGATGTGACAAAATATTACCACAGGCCGGGAGATCATGCAGATAGTATTGATTATGACTATATGCTTCAATTTTTTCGCGCCTATGTGTTGGCAGGGAGAACCATAGCCAATAATCCGGAAACACCTACTTGGACCAAAGGAGACAAGTACGAAGCGACCGGTAAAAAATTATATAGTAACTAATCACAAGCGCTACGAATTACCAACTATTCCCTACAGAAAAAACACAAGGAAAGTAACGACTTGCTTTTTACACGATAAGCAAGGAGTTAAACAAACAAAGCCGACTGAGTTATTCTCAGTCGGCTTTTTATTTGGAGCAAAAGTGAATTGCTCTATTACTAACCAATCTAATTAGATAAGGCATTCAAGACAGATCTCTTCCAAGGCAGTTTATTAGTTTTTGTTAGCTATAACCGCTTTAGCGATTTATTTCAACTATGTTGAGCAACTGCAATGAATCCTTGTTGTTGAATGCCCAATACTTTGTTACAATTTTTCGAATGTTAGTGAATCGGTTCCTCCGTTTCCACCACTTATATCTTGCAATTCAACAAGCACATCGGTGAAATTGAGTACATCCCAATCATCTTCGAGTTCATCTAATGGGAAGGCCGTACCAAAGTTCAGGACCAAATTCAGTTCATTATCGTCAATGATCACGCTCCATGTTCCATTGGTCGTACCATTGCTATCAGTTGCCGTGGCAGTACCATCGGAGTTAAAATCGAAAACGAAATCGGTGTAATCTGCCGTCTGGTCGTTACCGTCGTCTACGTAACTTGCCACTTTCCACTCACCGTCTTCCAAGGTATCCATTAGATCCTGAACATCGTTTCCTCCTCCACCGTTGCATCCTGT
This sequence comes from Candidatus Ulvibacter alkanivorans, assembly GCF_003333325.1. Lineage (GTDB taxonomy): Bacteria > Bacteroidota > Bacteroidia > Flavobacteriales > Flavobacteriaceae > Ulvibacter_A > Ulvibacter_A alkanivorans. The sequence goes on from NZ_QOLC01000098.1 coordinate 32,528, forward strand.
AACGGGTTGTCTTCCGAAGTTCAACAAATGAGTTCCACCATTACCGCCACTAATATCTCGTAGGTTAAAATGCTGCGTATCAAACTCAAGTACATCCCAATCGTCGTTCAGATCTTCAAAAGGATCATCTTGTCCGGAAAACTCGTAACTCAATACTAGTTTTAATTGATTGTCATCTATAATTGCGCTCCACGTTCCATTAACCGTATCTGTATTGCTAACTGCCGTAGTGCTTCCGTCTGCATTGAAATTAAATTCATAGGCTGCATAATCGCAGGTTTCGTCATCACCGTCGTCGTTAGATACATTTACATACCATGCACCGTCTGTGATCGTTTGGCTAAATTGATCTACGTCATTGTTTCCGCCACCCGTAGTTGGTGTACGTTCGAAGGTAAGTAGGTCTGTGGTGCCATCACCACTTATATCTTGCAATCGAATGATCTCATCGGTGGCTTCTAGGATTTCCCAATCTTCGTCCAATTCATCGAAAGGGTCTGTTTCACCAAAGAATAGTACAAGGTCCGGTGTATCGTCATCGTTTATACTCCAATTTCCGGATACCGTGTTGGAGCCATTGGTTGCTTGGGCCGTTTGATCGGTATTAAAAGTAAATTCGTAGCCTCCAAAATTGTCGGTTTCTTCTACGTCATCAAAATAATAAGTAACATACCAAACACCCGTCGTAAGATCGGTCTCGAGTTGTTGTGTATCTATGGTATTACTAGTTTCATCTTCGGTACAGCTAGTGATGATATTTTGCAATTCTGAATTATCTGTCACTTCCACAGTTGTACCGTCGTTTAATATAATCGACACAGGGAACTGTAGTGAAATGGACTGGTTGTCACCAAGTCCTGATAGGAATTGAAACAAATCCGAATCACTTATAATAGTTTCGGTACCGGTTTGGTCTCCGTTCTCATCGTAGATTAGTATAGTGATTGGATAATCGAAGCCTGCACAGTCTATCGCATTTTCATTTTCTGAAGTGTCCTGTGACACACTTACTAATAGATTGTACAACTGCGATCCTGTTGCTATGGTTTCAACAGTTTGATCTTGATCGGTAAAATCATCTTCATTTCTAGTGCAAGATGAAAGCACTATCGCGACACTTAATAGGAAGCAATATATAATGCTTTTTGTTAGTTTGGTTTTCATTTTCATATTTTTTGGGTTTGTATGTATAAAACAATCCAGATGTAAAAAACCCTACCTTGCCAGCGACTTTATTTAAGAAAAAGTTTCCGAAGAAAAAAGTCCGATATATAGGATACATCGGACTTACAACTAAAGATAAAATAAGGGAGTTACATTTTATTGATGCGCTATAATTGCGTAATTTCCCATGTGCCGCTTCTTGCAATTGCTGCAAATAATATTTGCATTCGTGTTGTTGGGTTGGGGATTAAGATTATCCACGCTAGTACACGCAGCAAAAAGCAACACACAGGTCATCAACAAAACAACATCATACTCTTTTTCATAGGTATGTTCTTTAGTTTTTCTTTATAATTAGGGTGTCTTCAATATTACCATTACTATCGCGAATGATAAAAGTGACCGAAGTATCGTTAAACTGTAGCACCTTATAGGCATCATCATCTGCTCCGTTTAGCGGACTATCCATGTCGAACTCGAAATTGAGTTCTTCTCCTACTACGGTAACGATCCAAATTCCCGTGACCGTCTCGCTACCATTTGTCGCACTCACTGTTTCATTTGTATTGAACGTAAAATCAAATCCGTTAAAATCGGAAGTTTCATCATCGCCATCATCTAAAAAGGTATCTACGTACCAAGTTCCCGCTTCCATAACTGTACGCAATTCTTGTGGATCTGGCGTTGAACCACCGCCCGTTGGTTCACGTTCAAAAGTTAAAAAGTCATCGTTGTCTCGTAGCCTAATTATACTATCATTCGATTCTAACACATCCCAATCGTCATTTAGGTCTCCCAATGGATTTCCACTACCTGAACTGTCGAAATTAAGCACCAAGGCTAAATTACCATTGTCGTTCTCCACGCTCCAAAAACCATCGATGCTGTTGTTCCCATTTTCTGCGATCGCTGTTCCATTAGCAAAGTAGGTAAACTCAAAACCTTCGTAATTTGAAGTTTCATCGTCGCCGCTATCATCAAACAGTGTTACAAACCACGTACCGGTGGTTAGATCTTGAATAAATTCGTTTACTTCTTCATTAGAACCGTCGTTATTTGGAGTGCGTTCAAAAGTTAGGAAATCGGTGCTGCCATCGCCGCTTAGATCACGAAGTTGGAATATTTCATCGGTTGCTTCCAAGATCTCCCAGTCTTCATCCAGTTCATCGAAAGGAGCATTGTTTCCGAAGAACAGTGTTAATTCTACGGGTGTTTCCGAAGTAAACATCCACGAACCGTTCACCGTGTTCGTATCGGATGAGGCCTGAGCTGTGTTATTTGCAGCAAAACTAAATTCATACCCTTGAAATGCATCGGTTTGGTCGGTATCGTCAAAATAATATGTGATATACCAAACACCTGTGGTTAGGTCATCTTCAAGTTGTGTGGTATCGATTGGATCATCGTCGTCTTCACAATTTGCTTCGGAAAGAACGGTAAGCAATTCGGCATTGGTTGTTACTTGAACCGACTGCTCGTTAACCAGCACTGTAATTGGAAAATCGACAGCAATAAAATCGTCATCGTCTAAATTGTTTAAAAAATCGTACAATTGTGGCTGACTATTAATCGTTACCGTACCCGTTTGTTCTTGCGCCTGATTGTAGGTGAAAAAAGTAATGGGGTAAACAAAATCGACACACGCAATGGCTTCATCAAAATCGGTTTCGCAATTCGCGATGACCGTATCCAGTTCGGTTTGAGAATTTATTTCGACCTGAGAGAAATCGGCCAATATAACGGTAATTGGAAATTGTATTTCTAAGGTATCGGTATCATTTGGAAATTGATCGAAAATCGCTTCGACTTGCTCGATATCATCTTCATCCTGAATGAGCACCTCTTGGCCGTTCGCAAAAACGGTGATTGGAAGCACCACGGTGACACAATCGCTGCCATCTATAATATTGTCTAATTCCCCTGCTTGTAAGGCACTACGCACCAACAGGTCGCCCAAGACAGAATTTGCAGTGATCGTTTCATCATCTGTTTCGTCTATAAACTCTTCTTCTTCCTTTTGGCAACCAGCGAGTAGCACCATAAAAAAGAGCAGTAATAAAGTGATTAAGTGTCTATTTTGTTTCATTGTAGTGGCTATTTGAAGCCTTGGTCACTAATAAAACAGTTATAATTAAAAATCCCCTACCTAAATTGATAAAAAGTTTTTCGTTTATATTTGGACCCTGACCATTGCTAATGTATGAAAGAAAAAGAAAACGTTTGCGAAGAACAAATCTTTAATAAAATTTACGACGATCACGGACAATCGTTGTGGCGTTTTATTTTCTTTAAATGTGGAAACGAAGCGCAAGCCGATGATCTGGTTCAAGATGCCTTTATAAAATTATGGCAACATTGTGCTAAGGTAACGGTTCAAAAATCGAAATCGTTTTTGTACACCATTACCAACAATGCATTTTTAAATGAAGTAGCACACAAAAAGGTAGTGTTAAAACATGCCAAACAACAGCCCGACAAATACAACCACCAATCGCCCGAGTTTATTCTGGAAGAAAAGCAATTTCAAGATAAACTTCAGAATGCGATCGCCAATCTCACAGAAGCGCAACGCACTGCATTTTTGCTCAACAGGATTGAAGGAAAAAAATATCGTGAGATCGCAGAATTATTAGATATTTCGGTAAAGGCAGTGGAAAAACGAATGAGTTTAGCATTGGCCTCTCTTCGGAAAGAGATCGATTCAATTTAAAATAAAAGTAGGGTAAACAGCTATAGAACTGTTTTAAGCATGAATAGACCACATCATGGAAAAAAAATACTTACTACATAGTTATTTAAACGGCAAGGCCACCAAAGACGAGATCGCTGCATTGAAAGCAGATCCCGAATACGCCGCCTATGTACGAATTGCAGATACAGCGAAAACATTCGATACACCTGCGTTCAATTTCGAAAAAAACAAGAACAAGATCGAAGCCGGTATTGCCGGTGCAAGCAAGGTGCGCAATTTAAACCCAGTGAGAACATTCCTTAAAGTAGCTGCTGCGATCGCCGTACTAGCTGTTGGGTATTGGTTTATAAGCACCATGGACACTTCCATGAGCACCGGGATTGGAGAAAAAATTTCTGTTTCGCTTCCAGACGCTTCCGAAGTAATTTTAAATGCAAATTCAGAGATCACCTATTCTAAGGGTAATTGGGAGAATGAGCGAAACGTTACGCTCAACGGAGAAGCATTCTTTAAAGTAAATAAGGGAAGTACATTTCAAGTAAGTACCTCGCTGGGCGATGTTCGTGTATTGGGAACTCAATTTAACGTATATTCACGAGATCGTTTTTTTAATGTAAGTTGTTACGAAGGTTTGGTAAGTGTGGCATTTAATGACACTTTGATAAAATTACCGGCCGGCACTAAACTAAAAGTGGAAGAGGGTACGTTAGTTATGTACAATACCACCAGTAATACGGTTCCAAACTGGACCAAGAACGAAAGTTCGTTCGAAAATGCAACCTTACAAACTGTGATTAGCGAGTTGGAACACCAATACCCAATTACAATAAACACACAATTACAAGGAACCAACAAACGATTTACAGGGAGTTTTACCCATTCCGATCTCGAGCTGGCACTCACATCGGTTTGCGACCCACTACAATTAACATATAGTATAAATGAAGGGGAAGTAACAATTTATGCAAAAGGCAGCCCGTAAGCACGCAATTATTGCTGCGTTTCTTTTTTTCACATTTCTTAGTGGACCGGTCTCCTATTGCCAAAATACGACTTTAGAACCTCTCATCGATATTATTAAATTGCTTGAAGACACTTATGGTGTAAGCTTTTCGTATGCTCCTAATGATATCCAGAATGTGCTGGTAGCTACCCCGTCTGACGCCCTGTCTTTAACCGAAGCGATCGCTTACCTCAACAGCACTACGCCCTTTCAATTTACCGCAATAGACACGCGTTATATAACCGTAGTTAAAACCCCTACAGCTAATTTGTACTGCGGAAAGATCATCGATGCCTCCACCGGATTACCAATGGTTGGAGCTACCGTAATTGCCGATACGAACGATTTTGCAACGACTACTAATACTGAAGGTGAGTTCTTTATACCTGAAGCAGCCAGGACCAAAGCCTTCACCGTTACTTTTATTGGGTTTACGCCCCTAACTATCCCGGTGGGGACGCTAACTAAAGAGTGTACTTCCTTGCTCATGCTGCCCACCATCGCTACATTAGACGAGGTGCTAATTACAAGCTATTTTACCAAAGGTATCGATAAGTTGAACGATGGTTCTATCGTCTTAAATAGTTCCGACTTCGGACTTATTCCCGGGCAGGTGGACAACGATATTTTACAAATTGTGCAGGCGTTGCCGGGTGTAGAAAGTGTGGATGAAACTATTTCGAACATAAACATTCGAGGGGGAACACATGCAGAAAACCTTATTCTTTGGGATGATATCAAAATGTACCAAAGCGGTCATTTCTTCGGACTTATTTCCGCATTTAATCCTGATCTAACGCAAAGCGTTTCGATCTATAAAAATGGAACACTACCCAGGTATGGAGAAAGTGTAAGCAGTGTGATCCACATGAAGTCTGATGACACCATTACGCGCGATCTTACCGCAGGAGCTGGTTTTAACTTTATAAATGGAAGCGCTTTTGTACGTATGCCCATCTCTAAGAAGGTAGGGTTGCAAATTAGTGGAAGACGCTCGTTGAACGACCTGTTAGAAACACCTGTTTACGACACCTACTCCTCACGAATTTTTCAAGATACAGAGATCTTTAACAGTTCGAACGATGCCACTATGATCACGGCCGATGAAGATTTTAGATTCTACGATTTTAGCACCAAATTGTTATGGGATGCTTCGGAAAAAGATCGAGTTCGGTTTAACTTTTTAACCATCGACAATCGCTTAGATTTTACCGAAACCATTGCAAACTCGCAGCAATCTGAAACAAGTAGTTTATCACAACGTAGCTTGGTGGGCGGAGTGAACTGGGAACGAAACTGGAATGACTCTTTTAAGAGTTACCTCATGACCTATGGAACGTATTATGCCTTAGATGCGCTCAATCGTGACATTTTTACTACTCAAGAGTTACGTCAAGAGAACGAAGTAATAGAAACCGGAGTAAAAGTAGAAGGCTTGTATGCTATTTCTAAAAAGTTTCAGTTACGGTCGGGATATCATTTTACCGAAACAGGCATTGCCAATACCCAGGATGTGAATTTACCACGCTTTCGAAATTTTGAAAAAGACGTGTTGCGAACCCATTCCGTTTTTGGCCGAACTACTTACACTTCCGAAGAAAAGAACACGATCATTAATGCCGGACTTCGTTTAAACTATTTCACCAAACTTGATCAGGTCTTAGTAGAACCCCGATTGAGCGTGCATCAAAAAATAAGCAACGGACTCGCCATAGAACTTCTGGGAGAATTTAAGAGTCAGACCACCACTCAACGTATCGATTTTGAAAGTGATTTCTTAGGGGTTGAAAAAAGGAGATGGGTTCTAGCTACGGGAGACGAGATACCGGTTTTACAGAGCAAACAAGGTAGTTTTGGAGTTATCTATCAACGTAAAAAGTGGTTTATTGAAACAACGGCCTATTATAAATTTGTGAACGGAATCTCCAGTAGAAATCAGGGATTTCAGAATCAATTTCAGTTTGTAGAAGCGATTGGAAGTTACACCAACTATGGACTCGAATTGGCGGTAAACAAAAAATGGGGGGATTTTAGTTCATGGATCAGTTATACCTATGCACAAAACGATTATGAATTTCCATCTCTTGTTCCCAGTGAATTTCCAAATAACTTAGACATTCGTCATGCAGCATCACTGGCCGGATCGTATACGCTAGACCGGTTTAAGGTGGCCTTGGGTATAAATTGGCATACCGGGAAACCATTTACGCTTCCATTGTCTGACGGACAAAATGCTTCGAATGAACCAGCAGATCCTATCTTGTACGACACCCCAAATAGCAAACGCTTACCCGATTATTTTAGAACCGACCTCTCTGCCGAATATCGTTGGAATGTTTCAGAAAAAATAGACGCCAAGATCAACGTGGCAATTCTAAATATCCTGGATACCGACAACACCTTGAACATTCGGTACGCGCGCTTAGAAAATGAAAACGGTTCTACACGCATCAACCAAATTGAACAAAAATCGCTTGGACTAACGCCCAACGTATCGGTTCAGGTATTGTTCTAATTCGCGCTTTTAATGGTAGGTAAAAATGTTGATTACATACGTTCGGGCACGTCGATACCCAACAATGAAAAGGCCGTTTTAATCACTTCCCCAACTGCGCCCGATAACCGTATACGAAACTGTTTTTCTTCTTCTGTTTCTGCCGCGAAAATTGGCACATTTTGATAGAACGAATTAAATTCCTTTACAAGATCGTAGGTATAATTTGCGATCAATGCCGGGCTGTAGTTTTCGGCAGCCAGCTGTATGGTCTCCGGAAAAAGCTGCAACTGCTTTAACAGCTCCTTCTCCTTTTGATGTAGGTCTACAGCTTTATGTGTCTCAAATGAAACTGAAGTTTCATCGGCCTTACGTAAAATTGATTGAATACGTGCGTAGGTATATTGAATAAATGGACCGGTATTCCCTTGAAAGTCTACACTTTCTTCCGGGTTAAAGAGAATCCTCTTCTTTGGGTCGACCTTAAGTATATAATATTTTAAAGCCCCTAACCCAATGGTGTGGTAGAGTTTTTGTTTTTCTTCTTCGGAAAAGTCGTCGATCTTTCCAAGCTCTTCGGAAATAGCTCCGGCTGTATTCGCCATCTCGCTAATTAGATCGTCGGCATCGACCACTGTACCTTCACGGCTTTTCATTTTACCCGAAGGCAGGTCCACCATTCCATAACTAAGATGATAGAGGTGCTCGGCCCAGGCGTAGCCTAATTTTTTTAAAATCAAGAATAACACTTTAAAGTGATAATCTTGCTCGTTCCCAACGGTATAGATCATTCCCGTTACATCGGGGTGATCCTTTACGCGCTGAATGGCCGTTCCTATATCCTGTGTCATATAGACCGCAGTACCATCACTTCTTAAGACCAGTTTTTCATCCAAGCCTTCATCGGTAAGATCACACCATACAGAACCGTCATCTTTTTTAAAGAACACACCATTGGCGAGCCCTTCTTCAATATTGTCTTTCCCTAGTAAATACGTCTGACTCTCATAGTAATAACTATCAAAATCAACCCCTAAAGAATCGTAGGTAGTTGCGAATCCGTCGTACACCCAACTATTCATTTTGCTCCACAGCGCCACAGTTTCCGGATCTCCGGCTTCCCATTTGCGGAGCATTTCTTGAGCTTCTACTAAGGATGGTGCTGTAGTTTTGGCTTCCTCTTCGGGTGTGCCTTGCGCGATGGCTTGTGCTACTTCTTCTTTATATACTTGATCGAACTTTACATAGTAGTTTCCTACCAGCTTGTCACCTTTTAACCCGGTTGAATCTGGAGTTTCTCCGTTTCCGAAGCGTTTCCAAGCCAACATACTTTTACAGATATGGATCCCTCTATCGTTGATGATCTGAGTTTTGTACACTTTTTTACCGGCGGCTTCCACTATTTGTGAAACACTATGCCCCAGCAAAATGTTTCGAATGTGCCCTAAATGCAGTGGCTTATTCGTGTTGGGAGAGGAAAATTCGACCATAACAGCTCCATCAGCTTGCGAATGCCTTCCGAAGTGAGAAAAATCGGTTACAGAATTAAAGAATGTCAAGTAATACGCATCACTTAACACCAAGTTTAAAAATCCTTTTACTACATTAAAATCGGCTACCGCGTCCACATGTTCTACCAGATAGGCTCCAATGGTTTCACCAATCTGCACCGGATTGCCTTTCACCACTCGCAACATTGGGAAAACCACAACGGTAATATCGCCTTCGAAGTCTTTCCGTGTCGCTTGAAACTCTACCGTTTCTAAGGTGGCATCGAATCGATCCTGTACCGCTTTAATAATTTTTTCTGAAAGCGTTTGCTGCAAATTCATAGTAGTTTACCGGTTTTATACGTATATAATTGCTTCTGAAAAGCGTTGGCAAAGATACGAGAATTTTAAAGTCTGACTTCATTGCAAATGCGTATCTTTAAAAGAAAAAAGTGAAACACTTAGTGCGTGCCGTTCCTGTTCTAGCCTCTTTAAATATTACTAAGACCGTTGCCTTTTATAAAGATCGATTAGGTTTTGACAAACAAGGGTATACTGATGAAAATTACGCCATAGTAGGTCGTGACGCTATAGAACTACATTTTTGGAAATGTGATGATAAGATCCATCCCGAAAATACAAGTTGTTATATTCATGTCGAGCATATAGACGCGCTTTACAAAGAGTTGCAAAAAACCGATGTAATCCACCCTAATGGCAGTTTAGAGGACAAACCTTGGGGTATGCGAGAATTTGCGGTATTGGATGCAGATGGCAATATGATAAAATTTGGAAAAGAACTATAAATGCTACTGAACGTCTCGTATAACAATAAGCAGATAAAGCAAAAAATTGATGCGGAGGTAGGTCCTCCTTTTAGTTTGGCTACACGTTTTAAGATGCGCGGCATTGGTTCGACCAAGCTAATTATTACCGATACCAGTGTTCAGATCAATAATCTATTGATCTTAGATAACAATCGAAACCAGTGTAATATAGAAATGCGACCTAAAGGGATAATCGTAGGATTTAGATCGTTGTTAGAGTCGTATGCTCTGGTAATTCCCTATTATAAATTGGTGCTTTATAAAGGAAAGGCGGAGGAATATTCCATCTATAAAGATGATTATTATATAAAGATCGAGGCAGGTGCTAAAGATGGTTCGATTCATAGATTCATGTCGAAAGTACTTTCGGCCAAAGCCGAGCAGACGCCTATACGACCCGAAGATCTATAGTTATTTTCGGTTCTTTATAAATACGCCTGCTATGAGTGCAAGTACGCCAAGACCAATCATTCCTAACGTTTGATTGCTTAAACCTTCTTTAGCTGAAACTTCCACCGGACCAATATCTAATACCTGTTGTGGAACAAATGCATTGTACAAACCAACTGCAATCAAGATGACACCTACCAGCAGTAACACAAATTTTAGAACTTTCATAATTTTTAAGTTTCGTTGAAATTTAAATGTAGTCAATATAACAGCAACCCCATTGAAGGATTAACGGCATTTTAACCTACGTTTAATCTTTAATAGTTATCTTTAAACAAAAAATATTGAAAGTACTACTCACCGGCGCAAACGGATATATTGGTATGCGATTGTTACCTGCTTTATTAGAGCAGGGGCATGAAGTAATTTGTTGTGTTCGAGACAAGAACCGAATTCCCTTAGACGCCGACACCTTAAAACGAGTGGAAATTGTAGAGGTCGATTTTGTCAAGGAAGTTGACACGGCTAATTTTCCTAAGGAGTTCGATGTTGCCTATTATCTTATTCACTCGATGAGTGTATCTACGAGCAATTTTGAGGAACTCGAAGCAAAAGCAGCGAAAAATTTCAACACCTACTTACAAGAAACTTCGGTTCAACAAGTAATTTATTTAAGTGGTATTGTGAATGAAGAACAGTTATCGAAACACCTATCGTCACGCAAGAAAGTTGAAGAAATATTGTACGAGGGAGATTACAAACTTACGGTCTTACGAGCAGGAATCGTAGTTGGAAGTGGTAGTTCATCGTTTGAGATTATTCGCGACCTCTGTGAGAAACTACCAATTATGATCGCTCCTAAGTGGCTTAAAACAAAGATTCAACCAATCGCCATTCGCGACGTGATCTCATATCTATCGGGTGTCATGCTCAACGAGCGATGTTATAACCAATCATTTGATATTGGCGGACCGGATATTCTTACCTACAAACAAATGTTACTTACCTATGCAAAGGTTCGTAAATTGAAGTTATGGATCATTTCGGTACCGGTCATGTCGCCGAGACTATCTTCTTACTGGCTGTATTTTGTCACTTCCACTACCTACAAATTGGCGGTGAATTTAGTGGACAGCATGAAAATGGAAGTGGTTGCCAGCGATAACAGAATACAAGAGATCATTGAAATCGAGCCAATTTCGTACGAAGAATCCATACGTAAGGCTTTTATTAAGATCGAACAGAATCTCGTAACCTCTAGTTGGAAGGATTCGTTGGTAGCGGGCCGATTTTCAAATTTAAAGGGCTACATACAGGTGCCGTCTTACGGGTGTTTAAAAGACGATAAAAAAATAAAAGTATCGAATCCAACCCAAGTAATTCAAAATGTTTGGTCAATTGGTGGTACCAAAGGCTGGTATTATGGCAATTGGCTGTGGAAACTGAGAGGATTTATGGACCAACTGGTAGGAGGGGTTGGATTAAGAAGAGGCAGAACGCATCCCGATAAGATCTATGCAGGAGATGCCTTAGATTTTTGGCGTGTAATTTATGCCAATAAAGAGGATCGGAGACTGTTGTTATTTGCCGAAATGAAACTTCCTGGCGAGGCCTGGTTAGAATTCTGTATCGATGATAACAATGTACTACATCAAACAGCGACCTTTCGACCGCTAGGTCTATGGGGACGTATATATTGGTACACCATGTTACCGTTTCACTATTTTATTTTTGGCGGAATGATACGGAATATTGCGAAAACAAATTAATTGATTCTAGGCAAGAATACCTCGGCCATCATACAGCGTGCACTACCACCACCACAAGTTTCGATGGTCTCCAGATCGCTACTTAGGATTTTACAATGTTTTTCGATTGCCTTAGATTGATCGTTCGTCAAACTTGCATGAGCAGCCGCACTCATTACAAGATACTTCGCATCCTTGCCTTGTACTTGTAGCATATTACCGGCAAAATGATGCATTTGTCCCTCGGTGATCTTGATGATCTCCTTTCCGTCGGCTTTTAGATGTTGTACGACGTTTTGTTTTTCTTTTTTATCATCTATACTGTCCAAACAGATCACACAAAAATCTTCTGCCAAACACATCATGACATTGGTGTGATAAATAGGCATCCGTTTTCCATTTACAGTTTGATTGGCGGTAAAGATCACCGGTGTGAATTCAAAATCTTCACAGAATTCGATCAACAATTCTTCGTCGGCTCTTGGTGATAAGGCGCAATAGGCCTTCTGATTTACCCGATCTAACAATAAACTACCGGTCGATTCTAGAAACAACCCTTCCTCCTCAGCAGCCGTATAATCTACAATATTGGCTATTTTAAACCCTTCTTTTTCAAAACGATCTAATACTTCCTCTCTTCGTTCTTTTCGTCTGTTCTCTGCAAATAGTGGATAGATGGCGATGTCTCCATTTTCATGCGTCGTGATCCAATTGTTAGGAAAGATCGAATCTGGGGTGTCCATCTTCTTATCGTCATTTTCAACAATCACATTAACCCCTACTCCTCGAAGTTTCTCTACAAAGCGATCGAACTCTTCTTGAGCCTTGGCATTGATCTCTGCATTCTTTAAATTTAAGTCTTCTTGAAAATAATTATTCACGGCCGTCTCTTCGTTCATACGAAAGGCAACGGGTCGAATCATTAAAATAGTATCGGTAATTTGTCTTGTCAATGTGGTTAAATTTTGGACTGTAAATGTACTGGTTTTTTTGTCTCAATAACGACTCTTGAAAGTGGAAATTTTAGGTCGAAGTTAAAGTTTATTAACAGTTTTAAAATGAATCTAAAGCGCACTATTCTTTTCATTTTTATAACTTCGGAAAGATCTTAACTTTTATAGATCCTGCTTCCGAAGCGAATAAACCAATCCGACGCCATATCCCGGCCCGGCAAAGACATTTCGACCTCCAAGCACGTAAGAACCGCTTACATACGCGCCAAAATCTTTAAAAAGGACGAAATAGAACGTACCTCCAATTTTGTGATAATCAACACCAAACCTTCTAAAATTTTGAGGCGGTGGTGTTCCTAAATAATCGATCCCCCCAAAGGAATGTTGAAAGTCGTAATAAATATCGAAGTAGTATTTAGACAGGGCTTTACCTGCTTTAAACACGACAGGAATGCTGTTTGGAACTTCTTCCAATTTAAACGAAAATCCGCTTTGCAAAGTAGCGAACCATCCTGAGTCTAGTTTATAATGCGTCATCAACCGAGTTTCTATGATGGTAGCTTGTTGGCCAATGTCATTAAGACCTCCAATCGCATATTCGCTTATGGGTGTCGACATTCCAATAGCTCCCGAAAACGCCAACTGGCTGTTCGAAAAATCACGGTTAGCGAACTGGTATTTCAGAAAAACCGACAGGTCTTGAAAATTGGTATTCTCATCACTCTTAAGGTACGGAATCGCTATTGATACCTCAACATTATCAATTATTCCATAGGCGGCATACACGCTAATATATTGCAATTGGCGTTCTATATCGGTCTTAGTAGTGCCTGCATAATAATGATTGGTGTCTTCCTGTCCCGCACCAAGAACGAAAGTAGCAGCTCCTTTTGGGTTGTAAAATCCATCGATCCTGCCTTGAGAATAGGATGAGAAGGTTGAAAATAAAACAGTTACTAGCGCTAGCGTGTATTTCATTTGATCCACGAATTAGGTACATGGTTAGAACGAGAAAAGCGCATGAAACTTACATTACGCACGTCGCAACGGCATCGTTGTACAACGCAACAGTCCTTCTTGTTTGGAAATTTCATAGTAAGGCACCTCCTCCACGGTATACCCTTTTTCGCGTAGCCAATTGTTGAGTCGGGTAAAATTCTTTTCTGAAACAATGACATCTTCAGAAATAGAAAAGATATTACTGAACATATGATACATTTCCAGTTTGCTAATATGAAAACAATTTTCTTTTCCGAAGAAATTCACCAACCATTCATATTCATCCTCATTTAAGAATCCCTCCTTGTGGATAATCGCACGGCCATGACCAATAGGCTGAAAGCAACAATCGAGATGCAACGCATTATCTTGCGCCACTGTATTCGATTTTCGAAGGTTAAAAGACTTTACTTTCTTATTCGGAAAAAGAGATTGTAAATGACGAACTGCTTTCATATTGGTTCGCGCTGTGATAAAATTAGAGTAATCATCACCATAATACGTCCCTACAAAAATATGATCGCCATAAGGCATCACGTCACCACCCTCGATATGCGCATCTTCGGGAAAACGTATGCGTTTTTCTTTTGGAACTTGGGACCAAATATGCTCTATGGCTTCAAATTCATTCTCGCGGTCAGGTAAGATATTTGCTTTAAAGAACTTATCCTCTATCACAAAGGCAATATCGCGTGTAAATATCTGATTGTAGTCTTCAATTATTTTAGGTCGATAGACGGTTACCCCATATTTTTCGAATACAGCGTTCACCGCGTCCATCTCTCTAATCATATCGTCTTCTAACGGATAGGTTCCGGCTTTTATGTGTTCTGCCGATTTAGGATCATAGGCGTCTTCTAATCTGGGGGTGTCACCATTGCTTTTGGCGGTTCCTAAGATTACCGCTTGAAGTTGTGAAAATTCGTCGTTGATATTCAAATTGATCATACTACAAATATAAAAAAAGCATCCACCTGATAGGGTGGATGCTTACAAGTAATGTTTTCTAACCTATCTGTTCTCTATAGGCTTAAAAGAACGTTGCGTTTCACCAATATATACTTGACGCGGACGTCCAATTGGTTCTTTACGCAATCGCATTTCTCTCCACTGTGCGATCCATCCGGGAAGTCTACCCAATGCGAACATTGGCGTGAACATTTCTACTGGGATTCCTAATGCACGATATATAATACCCGAATAGAAGTCTACATTTGGATATAATTTTCTGTCGACGAAGTAAGAATCTTCTAGGGCTTCTCTTTCTAAGCCCTTGGCAATGTCTAATACTTCATCTTGAATGCCCAAGCTCTCGAGTACCTCATCGGCCGATTTTTTAATAATCTTAGCACGAGGATCGAAATTTTTGTACACTCTATGCCCAAAGCCCATTAAGCGGAATGGATCCTCTTTGTCTTTAGCCTTGGCCATAAATTTCTTAGTATCTCCACCATCTTCCTTAATTGCTTCCAACATTTCGATCACTGCTTGGTTAGCACCTCCATGTAAAGGGCCCCATAGTGCATTGATCCCTGCGGAAAGTGAAGCGAATAAACCTGCATGTGATGAGCCAACGATACGCACGGTAGACGTGGAACAATTTTGCTCGTGATCTGCGTGTAGAATCAACAGCTTGTCTAAGGCATCTACCACTTTTTTGTCTGAAGCATACTCGCCATTCGGTTTCTTGAACATCATCTTCAAGAAATTATCGACGTATCCTAATGAGTCGTCACCATAATCTAGTGGTAATCCGGCTCTCTTACGGTATGCCCATGCGGTAAGTACTGGGAATTTTGCAAGAATACGAACAATAGCATTGTACATATCCTCTTCGCTATCTACATTTACAGACGAAGGGTTAAATGCAACCAATGCAGATGTTAGAGAAGACAACACACCCATTGGATGTGCCGATTTTGGAAATCCGTCTAATATTTTCTTCACATCCTCATCTACGTGGGACTGTGCTTTTATGTCTGAATGAAATTTATCTAATTGTGCTCTGGTAGGTAATTCACCAAAGATCAGTAAATACGCTACTTCAAGAAAATTTGCCTTCTCGGCTAGTTCTTCAATCGAATAGCCTCTGTAGCGTAACACTCCTTTTTCCCCATTTAAAAATGTGATCGCACTTTCACAAGATCCTGTGTTCTTATATCCAGGGTCCAAGGTAGTGATCCCGCCGGTGCTACCACGCAGCGATTTAATATCAATGGCGATTTCGTTTTCTGTGCCTTCAACAATAGGAAATTCGTATTTTTTACCGTCGATCTCGAGGGTTGCTATTCTAGACATATATTCAATTTGGTTTAATAAATTTCAGGACCGCTAAGATACAAAATCTTGGACGATCTTTTAGGGAAGAACGAACGCTTGTTAGGTTAAAAAATCCTTAAATCATGCGAACGAATAATAATACACTCTTAAAATTGTATGTACTTCGTCCTTTATACTTTAAATGCGTTGCGTTGGGGATAGTAAGCAACGGTATCTAATTCTTCTTCGATTCGCAATAACTGATTGTATTTTGCCATACGATCACTTCGAGAGGCAGATCCTGTTTTGATCTGACCACAATTGAGTGCTACTGCAAGATCGGCTATGGTGTTATCTTCGGTCTCACCACTACGATGCGACATTACCGACGTATATCCTGCGTTATGGGCCATATTTACAGCTGATATGGTCTCGGTAAGTGTCCCAATTTGGTTTACTTTAATTAAAATGGAATTCGCAATGCTTTCAGAAATACCTTTAGAAAGTCGTTCGACATTAGTAACAAACAGATCGTCACCAACCAACTGCACTTTATCACCCACTTTTTCTGTAAGATATTTCCAGCCGTCCCAGTCGTTTTCATCCATCCCGTCTTCTATGGAAATAATAGGATACGAATCGCAAAGTTCTGCTAGATAATCGGCTTGTTCTTTAGACGTTCTAATTGTACCGTTTTCGCCTTCAAAAATGGTGTAATCGTACTTCCCGTCTTTATAGAACTCAGCAGCTGCGCAATCTAAGGCGATCAACACTTCATCTCCCAAACTATATCCTGCTAGTTCGGTGGCTTGTTTAATGGTATCTAATGCATCTTCGGTTCCTTTTAATGTTGGCGCAAATCCACCCTCATCGCCAACAGCGGTACTTAAACCTCTATCGTGCAGGACTTTTTTTAGGTTGTGAAAGATCTCAGACCCCATCTGCAAGGCATGAGTAAAACTGTTTGCCTTGACCGGCATCACCATAAACTCCTGAAATGCAATAGGAGCATCACTATGTGAACCACCGTTAATGATGTTCATCATAGGAACCGGTAAAGTCTTAGCGCTTACACCGCCAACATATCGATACAAGGACATGCCTAGTTCGTTAGCCGCAGCTTTAGCACACGCCAAGGAAACCCCTAAGATTGCGTTAGCGCCCAGATTCGACTTGTTAGGGGTACCGTCAAGGTCGATCATAATCTGATCAATCAAAGCTTGCTCAAAAACAGAGACTCCCAACAAAGTTCCCGCGATCTTTCCATTTACATTTTCAACAGCAGTAAGCACACCTTTTCCCATATAGTCATCACCACCATCACGTAGTTCTACTGCTTCGTGTTCACCTGTTGAAGCACCCGAAGGCACCGCTGCTCGACCTAAATACCCATGTTCTGTAATTACATCGACTTCTACGGTAGGGTTACCTCTAGAGTCGAATATTTGTCTGGCGCGGATGTCTATAATGATACTCATGAAATTTATTTATGGTTGTTGCCAAGGCTATTTTTCAGTATTGTTTCTAAAAGAGCGCGTTAGCATTCATACTTATTTTAACTAATGAACTGTTTCGGTCTTATGCTTCTTTATGTTGTCGATAAAGGTGTCAAATAAATAGGTAGCATCGTGTGGACCTGGACTGGCTTCAGGGTGATACTGAACCGAAAACACAGGTTTATTCTTCATACGAATCCCAGCTGCCGTTTTATCGTTTAAGTGTAGATGTGTGATCTCGATATCGGGATGTGCTTCTGCTTCTTCTCTATTAATTGCAAACCCGTGATTTTGAGATGTGATCTCTCCTTTCCCGGTCAACAAATTCATGATAGGATGATTTATCCCTCTATGACCGTGGTGCATCTTATACGTAGAAATTCCGTTTGCCAAGGCCAATACTTGGTGCCCCAAACAAATTCCGAATAAAGGAGCTCCTTTTTCGATGATATGCTTTGTAAGGTCGATCGCATTGCTAAGCGGTTGAGGATCTCCCGGCCCATTTGACAAGAAATAGCCATCCGGTTCGAATGCTTCTAAATCTGAAAGCGATGCATCGTATGGAAATACTTTTATGTAACAATCTCTTTCAGCAAGATTGCGAAGTATATTCTTTTTGATTCCAATATCGAGTGCTGAAATTTTATAGGTAGCATTTTCATTTCCGAAGAAATAAGGCTCCTTTGTTGACACTTTTGAAGCCAACTCAAGACCATTCATATCGGGCACTGCTGCCAATTCTTTCTTAAGACCTTCGATATCATCTACTCTTGTAGAGATCACTGCGTTCATCGCTCCATTGTCTCGAATATAGCTCACCAATGCTCTTGTGTCTACATCGCTAATGGCAAGCAGGTTGTTTCGGTCTAGAAAATCCTCTAGCGAATCATCTGCCGCCGGACGTGAATATTGATAACTGAAATTACGACAAATAAGGCCGGCAATTTTAATTCCTTCCGACTCTACCTCATCCTTATTGGTACCGTAATTTCCAATATGTGCATTGGTGGTAACCATTAGCTGTCCGTAATAAGACGGATCGGTAAAGATCTCCTGATATCCTGTCATTCCGGTATTGAAACACACCTCTCCAAAGGCGGACCCTTCTTTTCCTCCAACGGCCTTACCGTGGAAAATAGTACCATCTGCTAATAAAATAAGGGCTTTCTTTCGTTTTTGATACTTCATAGTGCTGAAATGTTTGGCAAAAATACTTTAATTGATGCGTTTATAATAATTTAGGAAAAATAAATTCTCAACAATTTGCATCCGGTTTGTTGATGAAACTTCAAAAAAAAAGGGATAAACTTTAAAAGTTCATCCCTTTGATATTTTAGCAATAAATTTTCATTTATTCTTCTTCTTTTTTCGCTTCGGTCTGTTTTGCAGGTGCAGTTGATTTAGAACCACTACCGCGTCGACTTCGACGAGTTGACTTCTTTTTGGTCGCTTTCCCGGCATTGTACAGCTCATTGTAGTCTACCAATTCGATCATTGCCATGTCGGCATTATCTCCTAAACGGTTTCCTAATTTAATGATTCGTGTATATCCTCCCGGACGATCACCCACCTTGGCAGCTACATCACGAAACAGTTCTGCAACTGCTTCTTTTTGACGTAATTTTCTGTAGACGATACGACGATTGTGCGTTGTATCTTCTTTCGACTTAGTGATCATTGGCTCTACGAATTGCTTCAACGCTTTTGCTTTTGCAACGGTTGTATTAATTCGTTTGTGTTCGATTAGGGAACAAGCCATATTTGCCAACATAGACTTTCTATGGGCTGTTTTTCTACCTAAGTGATTGAATTTTTTTCCGTGTCTCATGACGTTTTGTTTTTAATCATCATCTTGCTTCGACCCTTTTTGAGGAGCAAAACCTATCTATATCGACAGGCGGGGTATGATGTATTAATCTTTATCTAATTTATATTTTGAAAGATCCATACCGAAGTTCAGGCCTTTCACATTTACTAATTCTTCTAATTCGGTTAGGGATTTCTTTCCGAAGTTTCTAAACTTCATCAAGTCGTTCTTGTTATATGAAACAAGGTCTCCTAAGGTATCTACTTCTGCAGCCTTCAAACAATTTAGCGCACGTACCGAAAGGTCCATATCTACTAATTTTGTTTTAAGCAACTGTCGCATATGCAACGATTCTTCGTCGTATGTTTCAGTTTGAGCGATCTCATCGGCTTCAAGTGTAATTCGCTCATCGCTGAACAACATGAAGTGATGGATCAACGTCTTTGCAGCTTCTGTCAAAGCGTCTTTCGGGTGAATAGAACCGTCGGTGATGATTTCGAAAACTAATTTTTCGTAATCTGTCTTTTGTTCTACACGGAAATTCTCGATGCTATACTTCACATTTTTTATTGGTGTGTAGATAGAATCTGTAAAAATCGTACCCAAAGGAGCATTTGCTTTCTTGTTTTCTTCTGCAGGAACGTAACCTCTACCTTTTTCGATAGTGATCTCGAAGTTAAGGTTTACCTTAGCATCCATATTACAGATCACTAAGTCTGGGTTTAACACTTGAAATCCGGAAATAAATTTCTGGAAATCTCCTGCTGTTAATTGATCTGCTCCATTTACCGATACGGTTACGGTTTCGTTATCGATCTCATCAATCTGTCTCTTAAAACGTACTTGTTTTAAGTTTAGGATGATCTCGGTTACGTCTTCCACAACACCGGCGATGGTTGAAAACTCGTGGTCAACACCTTCGATACGAACCGAAGTTATTGCGAATCCTTCCAAAGAAGAAAGTAATACTCGTCTTAATGCGTTACCAACTGTTAATCCATAACCAGGTTCCAAGGGACGAAATTCGAATTTCCCCTCAAAATCGGTTGAATTAATCATTATAACTTTATCAGGCTTTTGAAAACTAAATACTGCCATAGTGTGACTCGTGTGTTTTTATTATTTAGAATATAATTCGACGATAAACTGCTCGTTGATGTTCTCAGGAATTTGGATACGTTGTGGGACAGAAACGAAGGTTCCTTCTTTCTTATCACCGTTCCAAGTGATCCATTCGTACACCTGACTTGCGTTATCTAATGAATTCTGAATAGCCTCAAGCGACTTTGATTTCTCGCGAACTGCTACCACATCTCCTGCTTTTAATTGGTAAGAAGGAATGTTAACTTTTTCACCATTTACGGTGATATGACGGTGAGACACCAACTGTCTTGCAGCAGGGCGGCTAGACGCAATACCCATACGGTATACTACGTTGTCTAGACGTGACTCACACAATTGAAGCAATACCTCACCTGTAATTCCAGGCGCTGCTGTTGCTTTTTTAAACATATTTCTGAATTGACGCTCAAGGATACCGTACGTATACTTTGCTTTTTGCTTTTCAGCTAACTGAATAGCGTATTCAGATTTCTTCCCACGACGACGGTTGTTTCCGTGCTGTCCTGGAGGGTAATTTCTTTTTTCGAAGGATTTATCCTCTCCGAAGATCGCTTCACCGAATTTACGGGCGATTTTAGTTTTTGGACCAGTATATCTTGCCATTTTAAATTGATTTTGAAGGGAACACTAAATTAAGGTCTTACGTTAATCCTCTAGCGTTCTATATCTCCTTCAGATTGATATTAATTATAATTAAACTCTTCTTCTTTTTGGAGGTCGACATCCGTTATGCGGCATTGGAGTAACATCGATGATCTCGGTTACTTCGATCCCTGAATTGTGGATCGATCTAATCGCAGATTCTCTTCCGTTCCCCGGACCTTTTACATACACCTTTACTTTACGAAGACCTGCTTCATGTGCAACTTTGGCACAATCTTCAGCTGCCAGCTGTGCAGCATAAGGAGTGTTCTTTTTAGATCCTCTAAAGCCCATTTTTCCGGCTGAAGACCAAGAGATCACATCTCCATTCTTATTCGTTAACGAAATGATGATATTGTTGAAAGAGGCTGTTACGTGTGCTTCACCTACAGACTCCACATTCACTTTACGCTTTTTTGAACCTTTAGCACCTTTAGTGCCTTTTGAGCTAGTTTTTGCCATATCTCTAGGTATTATTTAGTTGCTTTTTTCTTGTTAGCAACAGTTTTACGTTTTCCTTTTCTAGTTCTCGAGTTATTCTTAGTACGTTGTCCTCGAAGCGGAAGACCCGATCTATGACGAATACCTCTGTAGCATCCAATGTCCATAAGACGTTTAATGCTTAATTGAACTTCACTACGTAGCTCACCTTCGATCTTGAAAGACCCAACGGCTTCACGAATTTTTCCGATTTCATCATCGTCCCATTCGTTAACCTTTTTGTCTTGATCAACTCCGGCTTTCTCAAGTATATCAGCTGCTCGGCTTTTACCGATTCCGAAGATATACGTTAACGCGATTACACCCCTCTTTTGTTTCGGGATATCTACACCTGCGATTCTTGCCATAACTTATCCTTGTCTTTGTTTGAACCTTGGGTTCTTTTTGTTAATTACATATAATCTGCCTTTTCTGCGAACAATCTTGCAGTCGGCACTTCTCTTTTTTACTGAAGCTCTTACTTTCATAGCTATTAGTATCTGTATGTTATACGAGCCTTTGTTAAATCGTACGGGCTCATTTCCAATTTTACTTTATCTCCGGGTAATAGTTTTATATAGTGCATACGCATCTTACCCGAAATGTGCGCAGTCACAATATGACCGTTTTCCAGTTCTACACGAAACATTGCATTCGACAATGCTTCTACTATAGTTCCATCTTGTTCTATTGCGGGTTGTTTTGCCATAATTATGCTACTGCTTTTCTGTTTTTACCGGACTTCATTAGACCGTCATAATGGCGGTTTAATAAGTACGAATTAATTTGTTGCATTGTATCGATAGCTACCCCTACCATAATTAATAGTGAGGTACCACCGTAAAATAGTGCCCAGCCTTGCTGAATTCCCATCAATTGAAAAACAAATGCAGGGAACACTGCGATCAATGCCAAGAAAATCGATCCGGGCAATGTGATCTGGGACAAGATTCTATCCAAAAACTCTGCCGTATCTGTTCCAGGCTTGATTCCGGGAATAAATCCGCCGCTACGTTTAAGATCATCTGCCATTTTGTTCGTTGGAACCGTAATGGCCGTATAAAAATACGTAAAGATAATAATCAAGATCGCGAATACAATATTGTACCATAGTCCGAAGATATCACTAAAATTAGCTTGAAGCGTTTTAGCGAATTCACTATCTGATAGACCGGCTACTGCAGACGGCACAAACATAATTGCCTGCGCAAAGATAATTGGCATTACTCCAGAAGCGTTCAGCTTTAATGGAATAAACTGTCTTGCGCCAAAAATGTTCTTTTCGTACTCACCACTTGCTGTTCTACGTGCGTATTGAACAGGGATCTTCCGAACCGCCATTACTAACAACACAGAGAGCAATATAATTACAAACCAGATGACCAATTCGATCAAGATCATGATCAATCCTCCATTAGATTCGAATACTCTCGCCGCGAATTCTTGAATAAACGACTGTGGTAATGTTGCAATGATACCTACCATAATTAAAATAGAGATACCGTTTCCAATTCCTTTGTCGGTAATTTTTTCTCCCAACCACATCGCGAAGATACATCCTGTTACCAGGATAATGGTCGATGAAAAATAGAACATTGCGTCCTTACCTAATATAAAGGCTTCGGCAGGAACACCTAAAGCTTCCAAACCTACGAGGTAACTTGGCGCCTGTACCAAACAGATTCCAATTGTTAACCATCGTGTTATTTGATTGATCTTCTTTCTTCCGCTTTCTCCTTCTTTCTGTAATTTCTGAAGGTAAGGAACAGCTATTTGCATTAACTGCACCACGATCGAAGCCGAGATATAAGGCATGATTCCCAACGCAAAAACAGAAGCATTGGCAAACGCCCCTCCTGTAAATGCATTTAGTAACGCGCCAATTCCACCGCCTTCAAATTTTCCTGCAAACTCAGCAAGTTTTGATGCATCGATACCTGGAAGTACTACTTGTGCTCCAAAACGGTACACTAATAAAAGTCCCAAGGTAACCATGATACGATTTCGCAGCTCCTCTATTTTCCAAACATTTTTTAAGGTATCAATAAACTTCATTAGTCTGCGTGTATTACAATGTTACTACTTCACCACCGGCAGCTTCAATCGCTTTTGTTGCTGAGGCAGTAAACTTGTGAGCTGAAACTTTCAATTTTGCTTTTAACTCTCCACGTCCTAAAATCTTCACCATATCGTTCTTATCTACCAAGCCTAAGCTTAACATCGTATCAAAATCGATTGCATCTTTAATTTTCTTATCGTCAACCAACTGTTGAAGCGTATCAATGTTTATACCTTGATATTCTTTACGGTTAATGTTGGTAAACCCAAACTTAGGTACACGACGTTGCAATGGCATTTGTCCACCTTCAAATCCTAATTTCTTAGAATACCCTGAACGAGACTTTGCTCCTTTATGACCACGTGTTGCAGTTCCACCTTTTCCAGATGCCTGCCCGCGACCAACGCGCTTCCCTTTTGATTTAACCGATCCTTCGGCTGGTTTTAAGTTACTTAAATCCATTGTGTATATCTTAATTGGTTTCTACAGAAACCAAATGTTTAACTTTAGTTATCATACCAAGAATGTTTGGCGTGTCTTCGTGCTCGATTGTTTGACCAATTTTACGAAGGCCTAACGCCTCAAGCGTTCTCTTTTGGTTCTTAGAGCGGTTAATAGCACTCTTCACCTTTGTTACTTTAATCTTTGCCATTTCTTACGTATTTTATCCTTTATACAACTTCTCTAACGAAATTCCACGTTGTTTAGCAACAGTTTGTGCACTACGCAGTTGCAATAGTGCATCAAAAGTAGCTTTTACTACGTTGTGTGGGTTCGAAGATCCTTGTGATTTTGATAATACATCGTGAACACCTACTGCTTCCAATACTGCACGAACTGCACCACCGGCAATTACTCCGGTACCAGGTGCTGCTGGCAATAAATTTACACGGGCTCCACCGTATTTTCCTTTTTGTTCGTGTGGAAGGGTTGCTTTGCTCAATGGAATACGAACAAGGTTCTTCTTCGCATCTTCGATCGCTTTGGCGATAGCACTGGCAACATCTTTCGATTTACCTAGTCCATGACCAACAACTCCGTTTTCGTCACCAACAACTACAATAGCTGAAAATCCGAAGGCTCTACCCCCTTTAGTTACCTTAGTAACACGTTGTACTCCTACTAGACGGTCTTTTAATTCTAGACCTCCTGGCTTTACTAATTCTACGTTTTTATAATCTTGATACATACTACTTAGAATTTGAGGCCACCTTCACGTGCACCTTCAGCTAATGATTTTACTCTTCCATGGTATAGGTAACCGCCTCGGTCGAAAGCAACAGTTTCTACCCCTGCTTTCTGTGCCTTTTCAGCAATTGCCTTACCAACTAATTTTGCAGCTTCCGACTTATTTGCTTTGGAAGCATCAATATCTTTATCTCTTGAAGATGCAGCGGTAATGGTCTTTCCATTTACATCGTCAATAAGTTGCGCATAAATCTCTTTATTACTTCGGAATACAGCCAAACGCGGACGTTGTTCTGTTCCTGAAATAGTTTTACGTATTCTGAAACGCAATCGATTTCTTCTATCTTGTTTTGATAATGCCATAACGTTATTGCTTATGCAGATTTACCTGCTTTTCTTCTAATTTGTTCACCAACAAACTTGATTCCTTTTCCTTTGTAAGGTTCAGGTTTACGGAAGGCGCGAATTTTTGCGGCAACCTGTCCAACCAATTGTTTGTCGTATGAGGTTAGTTTTACGATTGGATTCTTTCCTTTTTCACTTACGGTCTCAACTTTCACTTCAGGAGCGATATCCAACACTATATTATGAGAGAATCCAACAGCCAAGTCTAATTTTTGTCCTTGGTTGCTAGCTCGGTATCCAACTCCAACCAACTCTAGTTCTTTGGTCCATCCTTTGGATACTCCTTCAATCATATTATTAATTAACGCTCTGTACAGACCGTGTTTTGCTCTTTGATCTTTTAAATCTGAAGACCGTTCAACGATTACGCTGTTCTCTTCAGTTTTAATAGTCACGTCAGTGTATTCCTGCGTTAACTCTCCTAATTTTCCTTTTACGGTAATTACGTTGTCTTTTACATCAACTGTAACTCCTTCTGGAATTGCTACCGGGTTTTTACCTATTCTTGACATTTCTTTGTCTTTTTTTTAGTAAACGTAACACAATACTTCACCTCCAACATTCGCAGCCTGCGCTTGCTTTCCTGTCATTACTCCATGAGAAGTCGACACTATAGCAATACCTAGACCGTTCAAAATACGTGGAAGTTCAGATGAACTTGCATACTTACGTAAACCAGGTTTACTTATTCTTTGAATCTTTTTGATCACAGGGTCTTTAGTAAGCTTATCGTATTTCAAAGCGATTTTAATAGTTCCTTGCGGCCCATTATCGTCTTCAAATTTATAGCTCAAGATATATCCTTGATCAAATAAGATCTTTGTGATCTCTTTTTTAAGATTTGATGCTGGCACCTCTACGACGCGGTGTCCTGCTTTAATCGAATTTCTAACTCTAGTTAGAAAATCTGCGATTGGATCTGTTGTCATTTATTTGTATTTGCGGATGTGGTTTTCGATACATCTGTCTTGCATATCGAACCTTCAACCAGTTTATATTGTTACCAGCTTGCTTTTCTAACCCCTGGAATAAGACCCTTATTAGCCATCTCACGAAACATTACACGTGAAATTCCAAAAGTTCTCATATACCCTTTTGGTCTACCGGTTAATTTACAACGGTTGTGTAAACGTACCGGCGAAGAATTTTTCGGTAATTTTTGTAGTGCTTCCCAGTCTCCAGCTTCTTTTAAAGCTTTTCGCTTGGCAGCATATTTTTTTACCAATTTTTGTCTCTTCACCTCACGGGCTTTCATTGATTCTTTAGCCATCTCTTAGTTCTTTTTAAAAGGTAAACCTAATTCGGTTAATAATGATTTTGCTTCCTTATCGGTTTCAGCAGTCGTAACGAATGTAATATTCATTCCTTCTATCTTCTTCACTTTGTCGATATCGATTTCAGGGAAGATGATTTGTTCGGTAATACCCAAAGAGTAATTACCTCTACCATCGAAACCAGTTGCGTTAATTCCGTTGAAATCACGCACATTTGGAAGTGCCGTAGTGATAAGTCTGTCTAAAAATTCGTACATACGCTCACCACGCAATGTCACTTTCGCACCAATTGGCATACCTTTACGTAATTTAAAGGTTGCAACATCCTTTTTTGAGATCGTTGCTACAGCTCTTTGGCCAGTAATGTGAGATAATTCATCAACTGAATTCTCAATTAACTTTTTATCTGCTACTGCAGCACCAACTCCTCTAGAGACAACAATACGCTCTAGTTTTGGTACTTGCATTACATTTGTGTAACCAAATTCTTCGGTAAGAGCCCCTAATACGCGGTTCTTATATTCTTCTTTAAGTCTTGGTGTATATCCCATCACTATAATACTTGATTCGATTTTTTAGAAAATCGTACTTTTTTACCATCTTCCATTCTGTACCCTACTCGTGTTGCTTCTCCAGATTTTGGATCGATTAACGAGAGGTTAGAAATATGAATTGGAGCTTCTTTTTCAGTAATTCCACCTTGAGGATTAGCAGCACTAGGCTTCTCGTGTTTCTTTACTGTATTTACTCCCTCTACTATTGCTTTGTTCTTGTCAAGAAGTACCTTCATTACTTTACCTTCGGAACCTTTGTGTTCTCCGGCTGTAACTACTACAGTATCTCCTGATTTTATTTTAAGCTTTGCCATCTTAGTTTCGTATTAAAGCACCTCTGGTGCCAATGATACTATTTTCATAAATTGTTTGTCACGAAGTTCTCTGGCAACCGGTCCAAACACACGTGTTCCTCTCATTTCCCCTTGTGGGTTCAAAAGGACACATGCATTATCGTCAAAACGGATATAGGATCCATCTGGTCGACGAACTTCTTTTACGGTACGTACCACTACAGCAGTAGAAACGGCACCTTTTTTAATGTTTCCATTGGGTGTAGCTTCCTTTACAGTTACTACGATTTTGTCTCCAATAGAAGCATATCTCTTTTTTGTACCACCTAACACACGAATTGTAAGCACTTCTTTTGCTCCCGTGTTGTCGGCCACTCTAAGTCTTGATTCTTGTTGTACCATAATTACTTCGCTCTTTCAATTACTTCTACTAATCTCCAACACTTGGTTTTACTTAAAGGTCTTGTTTCCATGATCTTTACTGTATCACCTTCGTTGCAGTCGTTTGTCTCGTCGTGCGCAACGTATTTTTTCGTTTTTAACACGAACTTTCCGTATATAGGGTGTTTTACTTTTTTTACTTCCGCAACAACGATAGATTTCTCCATTTTGTTACTAGTAACTACACCGATACGCTCTTTTCTTAAGTTTCTTTTTTCCATCTTTCAGCTTCGTACTATTGCACTTCTCTTTTAGTTAGTTCGGTCGCAATTCTAGCGATGCTTCTTCTATGAGATCGCAATTGAATTGGATTTTCCAACGGTGAAATGGTGTGTGCCATTTTCAGGTCTGAATACGCCTTTTTTGTATCGGCTAATCTTTCCTGTAGTTCCGCTGTGGATGCTTCGTTTATTTCTGATTGTTTCATCGTTCAAAAAATTAAGCTTGATAGTCTCTAGACATGATAAATTTTGTTCGTACCGGAAGCTTTTGTGCAGCTAAGCGTAGTGCTTCTTTGGCAGTTTCAACAGATACTCCAGAAACTTCAAACAATACTCTACCAGGTTTTACTACAGCAGCCCAATACTCTACAGCCCCTTTACCTTTACCCATACGTACCTCTAAAGGTTTCTTTGTAATTGGCTTATCTGGAAATATCATAATCCAGATAGACCCTTCTCTCTTCATATATCGGGTAGCGGCAATACGTGCTGCTTCAATTTGACGCGCTGTCAAAAAATTTGAATCTAAAGACTTAATACCAAACGTACCGTATGCCAATTGGTTACCACGACCGGCATTACCTTTCATGCGGCCTTTTTGTTGTTTACGGTATTTTGTTCTCTTAGGTTGTAACATTTTCTTCTATTTAAAAAATTACTTTCTACGACGTGGTTTGTTATTTCCACCTCGTCCGGAACCGCCTTTACCACCTTTTTTGGATAAACCAACTAAGGGAGAAAGTTCTCTTTTTCCATATACTTCACCTTTCATAATCCATACTTTAACACCCAATCTACCATAAGTAGTGTGTGCCTCAACTAAAGCATAGTCTATATCGGCTCTAAATGTAGATAAAGGGATACGTCCATCTTTGTACGCCTCAGAACGTGCCATTTCAGCACCATTAAGTCGTCCAGAAATCTGAATCTTAATACCTTCTGCGTTCATACGCATAGCAGCAGCAATCGCCATTTTAATTGCACGACGGTATGAAATTCTGTTTTCAATTTGTCTTGCAACACTGGCAGCTACCAAATGAGCATCTAATTCAGGTCTCTTGATCTCGTGGATATTAATCTGTACCTCTTTACCAGTAATCTTCTTAAGCTCTTCTTTTAACTTGTCTACCTCTTGCCCCCCTTTTCCGATAATAATTCCCGGACGAGCGGTAGTGATAGTAACGGTTACAAGTTTAAGTGTGCGCTCAATGATTACTCTAGACACACTAGCTTTACTTAAACGAGCGTGAATATACTTTCTAATCTTGTCGTCTTCGGCTAATTTATCACCGTAGTCGTTACCTCCGTACCAGTTGGATTCCCATCCTCTGATAATTCCAAGGCGATTCCCGATTGGATTTGTTTTCTGTCCCATTTAATTAATTACTTTGTGTGTTATCGTTAGCTCCTAATATCACAGTTACGTGATTGGAACGTTTTCTAATTCTATGTGCACGACCCTGTGGCGCAGGACGAAGTCGCTTTAACATCGTTCCACTATCTACACGGATCTCCTTAATAAATAGGTCTGCATCTTCTAAAGAAGCATCTTCGTTCTTTGCTTGCCAGTTAGCTATAGCCGACAAAACCAATTTTTCTAAACGACGTGATGACTCTTTTGAGCTGAACTTTAAAATATTAAGCGCCTTGTCTACTTTCTCACCTCGAATTAAATCCGCCATCAAGCGCATTTTTCTAGGTGATGTAGGACAATTGTTCAATTTAGCAAAGTATTGTGTCTTCTTTGCTTCCTTGATCTGCTCTGCTCTTTCTCTTTTACGAACTCCCATGGCCTATTATTTTTTTCCTTTGTTTTTTGCACCTGCGTGACCACGGAAGGATCTCGTTGGTGAAAATTCTCCTAATTTATGTCCTACCATATTCTCAGTAACATATACCGGCACGAATTGTCGTCCGTTATGTACCGCAATGGTTTGTCCAACGAAATCGGGAGTAATCATAGATGCACGTGACCAAGTCTTGATCACAGTCTTTTTGTTAGACTCCACATTTTGTTGAACTTTCTGTTCTAACTTATAGTGAACGTAAGGTCCTTTTTTTAACGATCTTGCCATAGCTTATTTCTTTCTACGTTCGATGATATATTTATTACTCGATTTAGTTCTAGAACGTGTTCTATATCCTTTTGCAGGGATACCGTTTCTTGAACGTGGGTGTCCTCCTGAAGATTTACCTTCACCACCACCCATTGGGTGATCAACCGGGTTCATAACCACTGGTCTTGTACGAGGCCTTCTACCCAACCATCTTGAACGTCCAGCCTTACCAGACACCAACAACTGATGATCACTATTAGATACTGCACCTATGGTCGCCATACATGCAGCTAAGACCAAACGGGTCTCGCCAGATGGCAACTTAACAGTTGCATATTTTCCATCACGCGCCATAAGCTGTGCAAACGCTCCGGCACTTCGTGCCATAACCGCTCCTTGCCCAGGACGTAATTCAATACATGAAATAATAGTACCTAATGGAATATTTGCTAAGGTCATTGCGTTCCCAATTTCGGGAGCAACGCTATCGCCAGAAACGATATTTTGACCAACCTGAAGACCGTTTTGTGCGATCACATAGCGTTTTTCACCATCTTGGTAATTAACTAATGCGATAAACGCAGTACGGTTTGGATCGTATTCTATGGTCGCAACGGTAGCAGGAATCCCTGCTTTGTCACGCTTAAAATCGATAATTCGATATTTTTTCTTATGACCACCACCTATATAACGCATGGTCATCTTTCCTTGACTGTTTCTACCACCAGATCTTTTGTTCGGAGCTAATAAACTTTTCTCCGGCTTGTCAGTTGTAATGGCGTCAAATCCATTTACAACTCTAAATCGCTGACCTGGGGTGATAGGTTTTAATTTTCTTACTGACATTGTTGTCTAATTAAATCTAAGCGAACTTAGATGTTACTGTAAAAATCTATTGTATCACCTTCCGCCACCTGTACAATCGCTTTTTTGTAAGCGTTTGTTTTACCAGTTTGGATCCCCGTTTTTGTATAACGAGTTTTACGATCCGGGCGGACATTCATTGTGCGAACTTTTTCAACAGAAACGCCGTAAGCAGACTCAACTGCTTTCTTGATTTCTACCTTATTCGCCTGAGGGTTTACTACAAATCCGTAACGGTTATTTACTTCCGCATCTGTTGTAGCTTTTTCCGTAATTATAGGTTTAATTAAGATACTCATCTCGTTTCTATTTACTTAAGTTTGTTTCAATTCCTTCCAAAGAACCTTCAAACAACACTAGGCTGTTCGCATTCATAATTTTGTAAGTACTTAATTCTGAGTTAGTTATAACTTCTGTACTTTTCAAATTACGAGACGACAAATATACGTTATTATTTGACTCTCCCAACACAAACAAGGATTTTTTGTTTTCAAGGCCTAAAGTCTTTAAAACAGAAGTGAATTCCTTGGTTTTTGGTGCATCAAAAGAAAGGTCCTCAATCACTACAATTGCCTTATCGTTTGCTTTCATACTCAACGCAGAACGACGTGCCAATCGCTTTAAGTTTTTGTTCAATTTGAACGAATAGTTTCTTGGTCTTGGACCAAACATTCTACCCCCACCTTTAAACAAACCAGATTTGATACTTCCCGCACGGGCCGTACCTGTTCCTTTTTGCTTTTTGATCTTTCTGGTTGAACCAGTGATCTCTGCACGCTCTTTAGCTTTATGTGTCCCTTGGCGTTGGTTCGCAAGGTATTGCTTCACATCAAGGTATACGGCGTGATTGTTAGGCTCTATTCCGAACACATCTTTAGAAAGTTCTACCTTCCTACCTGTGTCTTTTCCGTTTATATCTAATACAGCTACCTTCATTATTTCTGAATCATTACATAAGCGTTTTTGTGACCAGGAACGCATCCTTTAACCACAAGCAAGTTCTTTTCAGGAACCACTTTTAAAACTCTTAAATTTTCAACTTTCACTTTTTCATTCCCCATTTGGCCAGCCATCTTCATTCCTTTGAATACTCTCGCAGGATAAGATGCCGCACCAATAGATCCAGGAGCTCTTAAACGGTTGTGCTGACCGTGCGTCGCTTGACCCACACCAGCAAAACCGTGACGTTTTACAACTCCTTGGAATCCTTTTCCTTTGGAAGTTCCAGAAATATCTACGAACTCACCTTCGGTAAAGTGCTCTACGGTGATCGTATCACCTAATTTATACTCCTCTTCGAAACCTTGGAATTCTACGACTTTACGTTTTGCAACGGTTCCTGCTTTTTTAGCGTGGCCTTCGGCAGCTTTAATAGCAGTCTTTTTGTCATCGAAACCAAGTTGAAGCGCTTCATACCCGTCAACCTCTTTGGTTCTGACTTGGGTAACAACACAGGGTCCTGCTTCAATTACGGTACAAGGAATATTCTTTCCTCTCTCGTCAAAGATGCTGGTCATCCCTATCTTTTTTCCAATTAACCCAGACATATTTATTAATTATTAGTTATTACTTATTTAATTCTATTTCAAAAAAACAGGGTCAAAATAAATTCAACCCTGAATGTTATTTTGTGCTCCGTTTTTCCCCAACCATCGTTGAGGACATGTTTTCTATTGTAACTCCTAAGCTTTTGCTCAAGATCACAACACAGTTACTTATACCTTAATCTCTACTTCTACTCCACTTGGCAACTCTAATTTCATGAGTGCGTCGATGGTTTTTGAAGAAGAGCTATAGATATCCAACAAGCGCTTGTACGAACTTAGCTGGAATTGCTCTCTACTCTTCTTGTTCACGTGAGGTGAACGCAATACAGTAAAAATCTTTTTGTGCGTTGGTAATGGGATTGGCCCAGTTACTACAGCTCCTGTGCTTTTTACGGTCTTAACGATTTTTTCAGCAGATTTGTCCACCAAATTGTGATCGTAAGATTTTAGTTTGATTCTTATTTTTTGACTCATTGCTGAATTATTATACGTTAGCGGTTCCTCTTGCTGCTGCGATCACTTCTTCAGAAATATTTGAAGGCGTTTCAGCATAATGTGAAAATTCCATAGTTGATGTTGCACGTCCTGAAGACAAGGTTCTCAATGTTGTAACATATCCGAACATTTCAGAAAGTGGCACATCAGCTTTTACAACCTTTGCACCTGCACGGTCTCCCATGTTGTTTACTTGTCCACGACGACGATTCAAATCTCCTACAATATCACCCATGTTTTCTTCCGGAGTAATTACCTCCAGCTTCATAATAGGCTCCATGATCACTGCCTTCGCAGCTTTTGCAGCATTCTTGAATCCTAGCTTTGCAGCCAATTCGAACGATAACTGATCGGAATCCACATCGTGGTAAGACCCATCGGTTAACGTAACTTTCATTGCGTCTACTTCATAACCAGCCAACGGACCGTTGACCATGGCCATTTTAAATCCTTTCTCGATAGAAGGGATAAATTCCTTAGGAACGTTTCCACCTTTGATTTCAGAAACAAATTCCAATCCGGTAGTTCCTTCTTCAGCGGGCTCAAGTGTAAATACAATATCTGCGAATTTACCACGACCACCAGATTGCTTTTTGTATACTTCACGGTGCTGTGCTTTACGCGTTACCGCTTCTTTATACTCAACCTGAGGCTGACCTTGATTTACCTCTACTTTAAATTCTCTTCTTAGACGATCTACGATGATATCTAAGTGAAGCTCACCCATACCAGAAATAATGGTTTGTCCGGAAGCTTCATCGGTACGTACTTGGAACGTTGGATCTTCTTCGGCCAACTTGCTCAATGCCATACCTAACTTATCAACATCTGCCTTGGTCTTTGGCTCAACCGCAATACCGATTACCGGATCAGGGAAGTCCATACTTTCCAAAACAATTGGATGTTTCTCGTCGGTCATTGTATCACCGGTCTTAATATCTTTAAAACCAACTGCTGCTCCAATATCTCCGGCTTCGATATAATCGATAGCGTTTTGCTTGTTAGAGTGCATTTGATAGATTCGAGAGATACGCTCTTTCTTTCCTGAACGATTGTTCAAGATATAAGATCCTGCGTCCAAACGACCTGAATACGCACGGAAGAATGCCAAACGACCTACAAATGGATCGGTAGCAATCTTAAATGCCAAGGCTGCGAAAGGTGCAGTTACATCCGGCTTACGAAGTTCTTCTTCGTTCGTCTCTGGATTAATCCCTACAATACCTTCTTTATCTACCGGTGAAGGCAAATAACGACATACCGCATCTAATAGGAACTGAACTCCTTTGTTCTTAAAGGCAGATCCACAGATCATTGGGATAATAGACATATCCATTACCGCAGCACGAAGTGCAGCATGCACTTCATCTTCAGTAATAGAATCTTCATCTTCCATATATTTTTCTAGCAAGTTCTCGTCATAAGCAGCCACTTCTTCAATAAGCAACCCTCTGTACTTTCTTGCCTCTTCTTTCATATCTTCAGGAATATCTACTACATCGAAAGTAGCACCCATGGTTTCCTCATGCCATATGATAGCACGGTTCTTTACCAAGTCGATAATTCCTTTAAAGTCTGCTTCGTCACCAATGTTCAATACAATTGGCACAGCATTCGACTTCAACATATCTTTTACCTGCTGACATACTGCCATAAAGTTAGACCCTTGACGGTCCATCTTATTCACGAATCCAATTCGAGGTACTTTATAGTTGTCTGCAAGACGCCAGTTAGTTTCCGACTGTGGTTCTACACCATCAACGGCACTAAACAAGAATACCAATCCGTCCAAGACACGTAACGAACGGTTTACCTCTACGGTAAAATCTACGTGACCAGGAGTATCGATGATATTAAAGTTGTAATCTTTTGTCTCTTCTGTAGGTTGAGCGTTCTCTAATGGGAACTTCCAAGTACAAGTTGTTGCAGCCGATGTAATCGTAATACCGCGCTCTTGCTCTTGTTCCATCCAGTCCATAGTTGCAGCACCATCGTGCACTTCACCTATTTTGTGGCTCACTCCCGTATAGTAAAGGATACGCTCTGTTGTGGTGGTCTTACCGGCATCAATATGCGCAGCAATACCTATATTTCTTGTAAATTTTAAATCTCTTTGTGCCATTTTTTAGAATCTGAAATGTGAGAATGCTTTGTTTGCTTCGGCCATCTTATGAGTATCGGTACGCTTTTTAACAGCTGCACCTTCTTCTTTAGCCGCTGCTAAGATCTCAGCAGCCAATTTCTGGGCCATGGATTTTTCGTTTCTCTTACGCGCGAAAAGGATCAACCATTTCATCGCAGTAGATATCTTACGATCCGGACGTATTTGCATCGGGATTTGGAAGGTTGCTCCTCCCACACGACGGCTACGTACTTCTACGTGAGGCATTACATTAGAAAGGGCATCTTTCCAAAGCTCTAAACCTGTTTTTTCGTCGTCTGTTTTCTTTTCTTCTACGATATCAATTGCATCGTAGAACACTTTAAAAGCCACCGATTTTTTTCCGTCCCACATCATGTTGTTTACAAAACGTGTCACCAACTGGTCGTTAAACCTCGGATCTGGTAAAAGCGGTCTTTTTTTGGCCTGTCTTTTTCTCATGTCTTCTCTTTAAAAGTTTTTAATTACTTCTTTGGGCGTTTTGCACCGTACTTAGATCTACGTTGTGTTCTACCTTCAACACCTGCGGTGTCTAAAGCTCCACGAACAATGTGATATCTAACTCCCGGCAAATCTTTTACCCTTCCGCCTCTAACCAATACTATCGAGTGCTCTTGTAGATTGTGACCTTCACCAGGGATGTATGCGTTTACTTCCTTACCGTTTGTCAACCTTACACGCGCTACTTTACGCATCGCAGAGTTTGGTTTTTTAGGTGTGGTAGTATATACACGCGTACACACTCCTCGACGTTGAGGGCACGAATCTAAGGCAGCCGATTTACTCTTCTTGGTTATTTTGGACCTTCCTTTTCGTACTAATTGTGAAATTGTTGGCATATAAAATATGTTATTAAATATAAAATCCCTCTTTTTAAGGGCTTGCAAAGGTAGAAATAAAAATCAATTAATCAAACGTTACCAACTTAATTTTCAATGCTTTTTTATTATTTTGAAATTCAGATATTAAAAACCACATTGAAACGTTAATTTTACAACCCAAACACCGCTCCTTTTGAAGGCATTTTGCTATCTTTTTTTATACCTTAATATATATACCCTTTTTTCTTCGGAAAGTGTGGCGCAAGAATTACAGCTCTCGGTAGAGGGTGTCACACCTATCACAGAAGCATTTCGTGACTCCTTGGATTTTAAGCAAAACCACCCCAATTTCGAGTCGCTAAAACAAGAAGCAGACACCTTACTGCAAAAGGTGCAACGCATGGGATATATTAACAGCGAATTGCGTACGCTTCAAAAGCAAAATGACAGCCTGTACACGGCTCGTTATTTCTTCGGAAGAAGAATCGATTATATTAAGGTATATTATTCCGAAGGAAGTTTCAGAAAAAAAGAACTGCAAGCAATAGCTTCCGAAGTACAGCCCGAATATTTTACACTTCCATTCCAAACAGCAGAAGCTGCCTTGCAAAAATTAAACAGTTTTCAAACGGCATCGGGAAATGCCTTCGGAAGATTACGCCTTTCAGAAATAACCGCCAACACCCCCAACTCACTCCAAGCACAATTAGTGCTAGTAAACGGATCGCAACGAACCATAGATGGGATCGTGATAAAAGGGTACGAAAAGTTTCCGAAGTCATATTTAAGATATTACGCCGGCATTAAGAAAAAAACCCTCTTTAACCAAAAAAAGCTAATCGCACAAAACGAATTGCTTAACAGCCTTGGATTTGTTAGCACCTTAAAACCACCGGAAGCATTATTTCAAAAAGATTCGACTACTGTCTATTTTTATCTTCAGAAGAAGAACTTCAACAACTTCGATGGGATTTTGGGATTTGCCACCGATGAAGAAACACAACGCGTTCAATTTAACGGCTACTTAAACCTGGAACTAAACAACAATCTCAATTTTGGAGAACAACTATTGATCAATTATAAAGCCGATGGTGATGAGCAAGTAAATTTTAGGGCCAAGACAACACTGCCTTATTTGTTCAACACTCCCTTTGGACTCGCATTAGAGTTAAAGATCTTTAAGAGGGACAGTACCTTTGTCACAACAGACCAACAAGCGAGATTAACTTATCAAGTCACTCCTCGAAGCGCTGTATATGCAGGATACAAAGGATATGAATCCAGTAATTTACAAGACGAAGTGCTCGTAGGCAACCCAGTACAAGATTATACGGCCAACTATATTATCGCCGGAGCCGCATATGAAAAGCCGCAAAACAGCAACTTGTTTCCAATAAAGACCACCGCGGCGATAGACACCGAGATTGGAACCCGTGAATTAAAAGACACCCAAGAAGATCAAATTCGTCTTTTGTTTACCGCCAATCACATAATAAACTTAAACACAGAAAACTCACTGTATATTCAAAATACCACCCAAGCATTGTTAAGTGACACCTATCTTACGAATGAATTATTTAGGTTCGGCGGCATTAACAGTATTCGCGGATTCAACGAGAACAGCATAGACGCCTCTCTATTCTCGGTATTAAACACCGAATATCGCTATATGTTCAATCCTGGGCTATACATTCATAGTATAATTGATCTGGGCTATTTTGAAAATGATATTATGGAATTAAAGCAAAAGCTTTACAGTTTTGGAATCGGACTAGGTCTACAGAGTAAAGCAGGACTATTTAACATCAATTTTGCCAATGGAAATAGGGAAGGCATGAATTTTAATTTTTCGAATACAAAAATCCATATTAGCTTAACTTCTCGATTCTAAAAAAACTTAGTAATAGCTTAACACCAAGTTTAAAAAAAAACCAAATTTTAAGTTTAAAAAGTTGTGTAATTAACTTTTTATTGTGACTTTTGGCATTGGCTAATTCAAATAATTTATAAAATGAGAACAAAGTTTAGTGGAATTTTAACGCTATTACTAGCGTTAGTTGTGCAACTATCGTTTGCGCAAACAAAAACGATTACAGGTACTGTGACGGATGACCAAGGTCTTCCATTGCCCGGTGCCAACGTAATTATTAAAGGTACCAATACTGGTACTCAAACAGATTTTGATGGTGAGTACTCCATCAGTGCTGCTGTGGGTGAGGTTTTAACATTTAGTTATGTTGGATTCGAAACTCAAGAAGTTACTGTAGGTGTTCAACCTGCTATCAACATCGCTCTACAGCCTGGTTCGGTACTCGAAGAGGTGGTTATTACCGGTTACGGTAATAGCAAGCAAGATGTATTAACATCGGCTGTATCGCTGGTAACAGCAGAAGAACTAGAGGAGTTAGTTTCTACAACCTCTGTGGATAACTTACTTCAAGGTAAGGCTGCGGGTGTACAAGTAACATCTGCCAATGGTAAACCAGGTTCTACCGCATTCGTAAGAATTCGTGGTACGAGCTCACTAGTAGCAGGTGCATCTTCACCGCTATATATAGTTGATGGAGCGCCAATTGATGAGCAAGACCTTAACGCTATACCAAACAATGAAATTGAGAGTATCTCTATCCTTAAGGATGCAGCAACAACTTCTCAGTACGGTTCGCGTGGTGCGAATGGTGTAGTTGTAATTACTACCAAAAAAGGTAAAAAGAACCGAGACGCAACAATTCGTTTCAGCTCTCGATATGGTGTAGCTAATAGAGCTAATACCGATATCGATATTATGACTGCTGAAGAAAAGCTTCGCTATGAGGCAGAATTGGCTGCCCTAGTAAACCCAGAAACTGGTAACCCTGGAGTACCGGCAGCTCAAAGTTTGCCTGGTGCAACTGCAACTCCTGCAGAGAGAGCTTTCCTTATTGCCAATGCAGTAGATTGGGAAGAAATCGTTTTAAGAGAAGCAATCATTCAATCTAACAACATCTCCTTTAGTGGCGGTGAAGAAAAAGTAGATTACTTCTTCTCTTTAGGTCATGACAGAAACACTGGTATTATCGATGGTGTTTCCGGATTTGAGCGTTTAAACGGTCGTTTAAATGTTAACTTCAACGCAAAAAGTTGGTTAGATGTAGGAGCAAGTATTGCTTACTCTCGATCTAAGAGTGATGAGCCACGTGATAGAAACAACGTTCAGAACCCGTTTAGAGCGATCTTTGACTACAATGCTTATGAGCCAGAATTTATTTTGGATGACCAAGGAAACGTAGTTTTTGATGACAACGGAGATCCTTTATATAACTTTAACCATACAGGTTTCTTGATTACTGAAGCGATTGCTACGACTCCTGAAGATGAGATCCAGAATCTTACATTCTTCAATTCGTATGCAAATGTAATCTTCAGTGACAGCTGGAACTACAGATTACAGTTCTCATTAAACCACGAGAACTTTAGAAGAGAGTACTATGTACAACCAGGTAACCGTTTAGATTTCTTCGTTGGAGATCCTGACTTCCCTGGAATTAAGACCGACAATGGTTTCCAAGAAGTTGATTACACAATTAGCAACACTTTGAACTATACATTGAACAATGAAGTACACAACTTCAACGCGTATGGTCTTTTTGAATATAACTTTAACGAAGAAAATCGTTACCGCCTTAGTAGTAGTGGTTTCCCATCTGCACAGCTAACAACACAAACGAATGCTGCGCGTATTGATGCCGGAACTACAAACAGAAACCGTTTAACACTTGTATCTTATGGTTTGTTCGCAAACTATGACTTTAAAGAGAAGTACCTTTTAGGAGCTTCTGTTCGTTATGATGGTTCTTCTAACTTTGGTAACGATAACCAATACGGTCTTTTCTACAGTGCGAGTGCTGGTTGGAACGTAGCTAAGGAAGATTTCTTCGCAGTAGACTGGGTAGATGATCTTAAAATTAGAGGATCGTATGGTACGGTAGGTAACCGTGGTGCACTTGGACGTTATGCGTCTCAAGGAACTGTAGGTTTCGGAACGTACCCAGGTGGTTCTTCTACTATTCCTGTAAACATTGCAAACCCTGACCTACAATGGGAGGAAACTGCAATCTTGGATATTGGATTAGAATTAGGATTGTTCAACAACAGAGTAAGTGCAGTAGTTGACTACTTTAAGAAAGAAACCGACAAGCTTTTATTTAACGTTCCTGCTCCAGACGAATCAGGTATCCCTGGATTCTCTATCGCAAGTAACTTAGGTAAGATCGAAAACTCTGGTGTGGAAGTAGAATTATCTGCAGACATCATCAGAACTGAGGATCTAAAATGGTCTTTAGGAGGTAACGTGGTATTCTTAGACAACAAGATTGTTGAATTACCTGACAATGACGGTGACGGTGTTGGTGACGATATCGAGCCAAACACATTTAGCACGATCTTTAGAGAAGGTGAAGAAATTAACGCTTATTTCTTATTGCGTTATGATGGTGTAGATCCTGCAACAGGTCGTCCACTTTATTTAGATGCAGACGGGAACTCAGTGTTCTTTGACGATCTTCCTGAAGGTGAAAACCGTGTATTGCTAGACAAGTCTCCAAACGCTGATATCGAAGGTGGATTCTTTACAACCGTAAACTATAAAGGTTTTGGACTAAGAACTGACTTCGTATACCGATTCGGAAACTACATCAACAACTTCGTAAGAAGTAATGTGTTAAGTGACGGTTTAGCAGTTGATGACAACCAAGATGTTGGAGCATTCAACTACTGGCAACAACCAGGTGATACAAACGTACTACCTAGCCCGATTTACGGTGCAAACGCACAACAAGCTTCTGACCGATTCTTAGAAAAAGGTGATTTTGTGAGATTACGTAACGTAACACTATCTTATACTTTCCCAAGAAGATATTTAGATAGAACACCTTTTAACTCGATTCGTATCTATGCTCAAGGACAGAACTTATTAACTTTCACAGATTTCTTCGGAGATCCTGAGGTTGGTATCTCTTCTGGTGAGACGATTTCACAAGCAGCTACAGTTGCTCCAGGTGAAGCTACACTATATAGCTACCCTACTTTGAAGTCTGTTACTTTTGGTATAGATGTTAGTCTTTAATAAAAAAAATGAAAACAATGAAAAACATATTAATTAAATCAATTCTTTTCCTCTTCGTAGCAGGAGTAGTAACTTCTTGTGATGACGAATTGGATCAAATTCCCTTTGACTCTTTTGCGACTGAAAACGCATTTGTCACTGCGGCCGATTTTGAAAATGCCATTCGTGGTGCCTATTCTGCCTTAAACCGCGGATCGTACTACGGAGGAGCTTTTCTAGCAAACCCAGACGTTCTTGCAGACAATGTAACATTCTCTCGTAGTGGACGTGGAACTAAATTTACAATCCACAACTGGCAGTACAACGCAGCTACAGGATACAGAGGTCTTTACCAAGACACCTACACTGTAATTTACCGTGCTAACCAGATCTTAGAATTTATTGATGGATTTGATGGTGACTCCAAGAATAACATTACTGGAGAAGCTTTAGCACTTAGAGCACTTGCTCACTTTGATAATGTAAAAGTATTTGCAAAAATACCTACACAATCTGGTGACGCAAATGGAAGTTTAGGTATCGTTTACAAAACTGAA
This sequence comes from Candidatus Ulvibacter alkanivorans, assembly GCF_003333325.1. Taxonomy (GTDB): domain Bacteria; phylum Bacteroidota; class Bacteroidia; order Flavobacteriales; family Flavobacteriaceae; genus Ulvibacter_A; species Ulvibacter_A alkanivorans. The sequence goes on from NZ_QOLC01000098.1 coordinate 74,114, forward strand.
ACCGATCCTTTAGCACAAAACCCAAGACAACCGGTAGGTGAAGTGTACAACTTAATCGTTCAAGACCTTGTTGATGCATATGCTTTGATAAACGCTTCTAATCCTGATGGCCGTATGGGCAAGCAGGCAGTAGCTACAATCTTATCTAGAGTATACCTATACATGGGTCGTTACCAAGATGCTGTTGATGCAGCGAACCTTGTGACTGCTCCTATCGCACCAAGAAGTGACGTAGTTGGAGTATGGACAGATGCAAATACATCTGGATTAGTATTCTATATCCCTAACACTAACGAAGGATTGAACAACAACATTGGTGTACAGTGGAGTCAGGGTAGCCAGACTGCTTTAATTCCTGAATATGTTGCTTCTTACGAATTAGATCAATTATATGATGCCGGAAACGACATCCGTAAAGAAGCTTATATTTTCGATGGAACTACAAACTCAGGTTTGGCAGTTAATGGAATTAAAAAGTACTTAGGGCGTGATGGTCAAACTAATGGTTTGGTAGACATCAAGATCTTAAGAGCTGCAGAAGCTCGTTTAAACAAGGCGGAAGCTTTGTATGAATTAGGACAAGAAACTGCTGCAAGAGCTGCTTTAGACGAAGTAAGAACTCGTAGATACGAGAACCCACCTTCTGGAGAGTCTGGAACTGCATTAAGAGATGCGATCCGTCTTGAAAGAAGATTGGAATTTGCTTTCGAATACCAAAGATTCTTCGATCTTAAGAGATGGGGTCTTGGTGTAACAAGAGCAGATTTCGGTGACCTAGAAGATGGAGATGGCACTCCTTCTGATGAGCTAGTTCTTCCTGCAGGAAGTTTCAAATTACAATTGCCTATCGACCAATCGTCGATCATTGTAAACCCGAACCTACAGCAGAATCCTGGTTACTAATCAGAGTAAGCATAAATCTAAAAAGACCGCCCAATGGGCGGTCTTTTTTTTTAACCAAATTGGCCTCTGATTTTGAATGCTACGATTAATGTTAAATTTTATTGCTTTATTAACATATAATTAGCATTTTTGTAGAATATAAATCAAGATCAACCAAATATGAAAACAAAACTATGTAGGATCATTAGCGTGTTTCTGTTACTGGCCACACAAATTGTATTGGCCCAGGAAAAAACAATTTCTGGAACTGTAACCGATAATAATGGTTTACCACTCCCGGGTGTAAATATTATTGTCAAAAATACAACCAACGGAACACAGTCAGACTTTGATGGAAACTATTCAATTGTAGCGTCTGTTGGCGAAACACTGGTGTTTAGTTATGTAGGTTTTACTTCACAAGAAGTGCCGGTGACACAAAACACGAACACTATAAACATCTCTTTAGATGAAAGTGCCGCCGAACTTGACGAAGTTTTAGTAACAGCACTTGGAATTAAAAAAGAGAAAAAGGCGCTAGGTTATGCGGTTACAGCACTAGACGCTGAAGATCTTGAGCAACGAGCTACAGGAGATATCACGAAGATTCTACGTGGTAAAGCCGCCGGTGTGGATGTAATTAATGCCAGTGGACTTTCGGGCGCCGGATCAAGTATTGTAATTCGTGGACTTTCCACAACGGGAGACAACCAACCACTATATGTTGTTGATGGGGTTCGCTTTAATTCGAACACCAATGGAACAGGGTTGTCGGGTACGAGTCGATCCCTTGATATAGACCCAAACAATATAGCTAGTGTGAACGTTCTACGTGGACTTAATGCAACTACTCTTTATGGTGCAGATGGTAAAAACGGTGTGATCGTAATTACTACCAAAGCCGGACAACTTGGAGGTAACTTCAATAAAAAGAATGAGGTTTCGGTAACGGTCTCAACTTTTATAAACGAGATCGCTTCACTGCCCGATTTCACCGATGAAAGAGGTCAAGGGTATTATGATGCTTATTATAATTTCTTCGGAAACTGGGGTGCCACCTTTGGAAGACCTAATTACGGAAATATAGATGCGCAAGGCCAAACTTCGCACCCATACGCATTGAACAGCCCCGTCTTTGTAGATGGCTTTCCAGATCAAGAAGACGCCCGTGTGGATTATAGAAATTACAAGTCACAAGAAAACTTCTTTGAAACAGGCCTAGTAAAAAATATTAATGTTTCGGTTAATGGAGGTACAGAAAACGTAGGTTATAACCTCTCATTTAGTAATTTAGATGACGAAGGTTTCCTACCAGGAAACAAATTAGATCGTAACGCAATTGCGTTAGGAGGTAATGCAAAACTTAGTAACAACTTTAGTGTAAGTTCAACCTTAAACTACGTAAACACTAAATTTACTTCTCCATTTACAGGACCTATCTTTACAGGTCTTTTAAACACCCCTAGAAGTATCGACCTTGCAGGGTTTCCTTCGCAACACCCATTGACCGGTGAGGAAATTAATTTCCAGAACGATGCAGGAGCTTCCAACCCATATTGGTTTGTGAACAATTCTGGAATTAATGAAGAAGTAAACAGAGCTTTTGGTCAAATCTCTACCACTTACAACTTTAGTGACAACTTTACAGCCACCTATCGATATGGTATAGACGTTAGTATTGAACAACGCAAAGTGTTTGTAAATAGAGGAAGTACCGGAGGTGCAAATGTCGATGGTGCGTTAACTACTTCCACAAGAAGACAAACCGTTACCAACCATACGTTACTATTAAACTATGAAAATCGATTTGCAGATGATATGTTTGGTATTCAAGCCAATATTGGTGGTGACGTAAGCCGAAATGAAGAAACATTCGACGGAGCAAATAGTTCGGAACAAACAGTCTTTGGACAATTTAATCATGACTTCTTTACGGCATCGCAAGGATTCAATAGCCAGTTCGCGATCAATCGTCCTGGTATATTCGCTCAAGCGACATTCGATATAGACAATTTCCTATACATAACCGGAAATGCACGTAACGACTGGACTTCTAACTTTATCGACAATTCTCAATTTTATCCGGGTGTAGGTGTCTCGTTTTTACCAACTGCCGCCTTCGAAGGACTAAAAGGTGATGCACTTACGTATTTAAAACTTCGTGCTGGTTACGGTAGTTCTGCCGAATTTAGTGTGCCGGGAAGTATATACCCGACCTCTCAAACAATTAACTCTAATCCGAACTCTTTTGTCACAGCTAATGGTGACGTAATTGCTATCGACGCAATCGACAACAGCTTAGCAAACCAAGAGATTGGACCTTCCCTTGTGGAAGAAATAGAATTTGGTATAGAGTCTAAATTCTTTAATAATCGTGTTACGTTGGACGCAAGTTATTATACACGTACCACTACCGACCTTATATTTAACACCAATTTTGATCCTGCTACCGGATTTACTAACGGACCGCAGAACATCAACGAATTTGAATCTGATGGTATTGAGTTAAATTTAAATGTAAAGGTATTCGATACAGAGAACTTCGGTTGGGACATAGGTGGTAACTTCACCAAAACCGATTCAGAGGTAACGGAACTTGATGTAGATCAATTTCAATTTGCAGGGTCAGGAGAACTTGGTAACTACCTTATAAAAGGACAGCCTGTTGGGATCATACTTGGTTCTATCGTACAACGTGATGAGAATGGAAATTTATTGAACAATGGTAGAGAATACGCCGTTGATCCTGAAATTGCCATCATTGGTGATCCTACACCGGATTGGGTGGCTTCATTCTTTACTGCTATGAATTATAAGAACCTCTCGCTTACAGCGAATCTTCAGTACCGCCAAGGTGGAGATATTTATTCTAGCACAGCACGTTCATTACTAGGTCGTGGTTTAACAACCGATACCGATGGACTTCAAAACGCTGGTTTCATTCTTCCTGGTATTAATACAGACACTAATATGGAAAATGACGTGGTGATTAGTACAGGAGACGCCTACTTCAACCTATACAATAACGGACCTGATGAGTTTGGTATTTTTGATGGTACCACAATTCGATTACAGGAAGTTGCTTTAACCTATAGATTTAGTGATAAGGCCTTAGACAGAACTCCCTTCGGAAATATGTCGATTTCTTTAGTGGGTGAAAACCTATATTTTAAAGCGATCAATATTCCGGATGGATTAAATGTAGATACCAATTCTATAGGAACAGGAGTTAACAGTAATGGTGCAGGTATAGAACTTGGAGTGAGCCCTTCATCGAGGAGAGTTGGAGTAAGTATTAAAGCATCCTTTTAAAAACAAAAAATACACAGTTATGAAAACATATAACAATATAATAACCAGGTTTCTGTCAGTATTCTTTATACTCGCCTTGGTTTCTTCATGTGAAACCGTTGAAACCGACCTGACCGAGAACCCGAATAACCTGAATCCGGACGATGCTTCGATTCCATTTATTTTTAATCAAAGTCAGTTAGCATTCAATAGCTTTTTTCAAAATTTACAGTTTAGCGAAGCACAGGTCACGCGAATGGAGTTAATGCGAAATTCTGCAACCTACGCAAACCAATTTGATGCCGACACATTTAATGGCACATGGATCACGGCTTATGCAAACTGTTTGATTGAATTGAATCAGCTTAAAATGCTAGCTGCCGACCTTGAGAGCGATGAAATAAATGGTAATAATATTATTGCGGCAGCGCAAATTCTTGAGTCTTACATTATCGTTACATTGGTAGATACATTTGGTGATGTACCTTATTCCGAAGCATTACAAGGTGGAAATAACCTAGACCCGGCTCGCGATCGTGGTGAAGATATTTATGCCGCTGCGCGTGTCTTGCTATTAGACGCCATTGCCAAAATAGATGCCGGAGGAAGTGTTGATCTACCTAGCGATTTGTATTACGGTGGAGATATGAGTAAATGGAGAGCTTTAGCAAATTCAATTTTATTGAAATTAGCAGTAAACTCAAGACTTAACAACCCGCAAGCAGCAAGTCAGGCAAATGCAGTGATTAACGGTGGAGGATTTATAAATAACAATAATGGTGACTTCCAATTCGATTACTCAACTTCTGGAGCTCCAGAAAGTCGTCACCCATTATTTACGCTACAATACATTAGCGGAGCGAGTATTTATATGTCTGCTCCTTTTATAAGAAGAATGGAAGACGATCCACGATTTAATTATTACTTCTATCTTCAAAATGGATCTATTTTTGGCCGTGAGCACGGTGATACTAGTCCGAATGTTGCTTCCGAGTTTCGGGACATTACAATTCACGGACTTTATCCTGCCGGAGGAAAGTATAACGACGGATCTACAGGTCCCGGAGCACCTACCGATGGTGCTATGGGGGCAGGTGCATCTATTATAATGACCAACGCTTTTACGCAGTTTTTAATTGCCGAAGCAGAACTTATGCTCAACAATAACGTTGGAGCCGCACGAGCAGCGTTAGAAAATGGAATAACCGCATCTATGGATAAAGTAACAAACTTCCAGTCTGGTGCTATCCCAGCAGGAGCACCGGAGCCAAGTCAAGCTGATATTGATGACTATATCGCCGATGCTATAACTAGATTCAACGATGCCGGCGGAAACCAAGGAAAATTAGATGTGATCATAACCGAGTATTACAAATCACTATGGGGTAATGGTATTGAAATCTATAACAATTTCAGAAGAACCAGTTATCCTTCAGATCTTGCACCTTCTTTGGACCCAACACCGGGAACTTTCACCAACAGTATGTTGTATCCTTCGGTACATGTTAACAACAACAACAGTCCTGATGCAACTCAAAAAGAATCTGTTGGCTTAAAAGTGTGGTGGGCAGAAGGAACTAACTTTAATCTAAATTTCTAAAACATACACCATGAAAAATTATATAAAACTAATTTTAACAATATGCCTTGTGAGTATCGCATTCACAGGATGTGAAGGTGATGACAGCTTTTTCGGAGATCAAATATTTAACGATGACACCCGAGTGCCATACGTTTCAATACAAGATAGAAATGAAGATCTTGAAGATATCGTAGGTAATAATTTCTGGTCATTTCAATTGACAGCCGAGAATGATGGCAACCAAGTGCGTATCGAATATGATTCGCAAGACAACAACATAGTTTCTCACGAAGTGTATGTTGGTTTCGATAGTAACGATTCCACTGCACCGCTCGAATCAGATGTGTTACTAGCCACGATAACCTCCTTCCCTACCGAATTAATTTTTACGAAGGAAGCAGTAGCTAACGCTTTAAATGTACCTGTATCCGATCTTGATACCGGCAGCGTATACTTTAGAGGAAGAAGTAGAGATGCCGATGGAAATGTCGTAGATGATCCTTCTAATTTAGAAGCATTTTTAGTTTTTGAACGACACGCGTACTTTTACGAGTGGCCGTTGAACCAGTAAGAAATAAAATACTTACTTTTATCGCTGATACAGAATAAGCCGTTTTGTGTCAGCGATTTTTTTATCTATGAGCAAAAAAGAAAATACTATTTTTGGAATCTATCCGGTTAAGGAAGCAATTAAATCAGATGTGACATTCGACAAGGTCTATGTGCAAAAAGACTCTGCGAACGACAAAATAGACGCTATTGTTGCGTCTTTGGAAAAGCAAGGCGCTTCTATCAATTTTGTACCGGTCGAAAAATTAAATCGTTTAACACCCGGTAATCACCAAGGAATTGTTGCTATAACCTCCCCTATTTCATTTTATACTTTAGAGGAAATTGTTGAGAAGACATTGGAGAATAAGAAGAAACCACTATTTGTTATTCTAGATCAAATAAGTGATGTTCGAAATTTTGGTGCCATCATACGAACCGCAGAATGCACAGGGGTAGATGCTGTCATCGTTCAGAAAAAAGGAGGCGCCCCCGTAAGTGGTGATACTGTAAAAACTTCAGCGGGAGCGATCTTCAATATTCCTATTTGTAAGGTAGATCATATAAAGGACGCTATATTTTATCTACAAGGCTCTGGTGTAACAACTATTGCTGCTTCGGAAAAAACCGATACCAGCATTTACGAAACCGATCTTAATAAACCCTTAGCAATCATCATGGGTTCGGAAGGGAAAGGTGTCTCTAGGTCGGTATTACAATTGGTAGATGAAACCGCTGCGCTTCCACTGCTTGGTGAGATCAATTCTTTAAATGTATCGGTAGCATGTGGCGCGTTTCTATATGAGACCGTTCGCCAACGCAGGCTTTAATCGTTATTCTGAAGCATCCTTATTCTTCTTAATTGAATAACGAATCACAAATTTCGGGGCCTCTTTCTCTGTTTCCGCTTCATTTTCGATCGAAGGTGCTTTTTCAATGAAATTCCCATCGTCATCAAATTGCTGCAAAAATGGATCTTGCTCCGGATCGTAATCCTCGCGTTCCCATTCATATAATTTCGTTGTTACGGTATTATTCTTAAACACCAAAGCAAATACAACGCCCACAACAAATCCCGATAAGTGACCTTCCCAAGAAATCTTTGCATCGATTGGGAATAAATACCAAAATAATCCTCCGTATAAGAACACTACCACCAACGAGAAAGCAATTAATCGAAAATGATTCGACAGTATTCCTTTAAAGAACAAAAAAGCAACAAGCATATAGACAACCCCACTAGCTCCAATATGCATCGCCGGGCGCGCAAAACTCCATGTAAGCAATCCGGTTAAAAGGGTTCCTAGAATAAGAATACGCCAAGGGATATTTCGGTAAAAATAAAATAATGCTGTAGTTAGGACCAGCATAGGCACCGAATTATTGAATAAATGCCGTAAACTGCTATGTATAAATGGTCCAAAAATAATTCCCCTAAGTCCTTCAATTTTCTGTGGAAGGATCCCCAAATAATTTAAATTCATATTAAAACGAGTCTCGGCCCAATATACCAACCACATAGCGAATACGATCATCAAGGGATAGACGAGCATATGCAATGAAAACGGTAATTCTTTAGATCCGGACATATAACAACACTTTCAAAAAATACACCTAAAATAACTTGTATGATAAATTGTCAGTAGTACTGCAACCATAAATATCGTAATTTTAAACCCAAATGAACACACCGCTTGCAGAACGAATTCGCCCCAAAACGCTTGACGAATATTTAAGTCAGTCACACCTCATTGGCCCAAAGGGTGCATTAACCACTCAACTTAGTTCGGGCGTGATCTCTTCAATGATCTTTTGGGGCCCACCGGGCACCGGGAAAACCACCTTAGCGAATATCATTGCCGAAACATCAGGTAGACCATTTTATACATTAAGTGCGGTAGACAGTGGTGTAGCGGCAGTACGAGAAGTGATAGAACGAGCAAAAAAAAGTGATACGCTTTTTTCAACTAAAAACCCTATACTGTTTATAGATGAGATCCATAGATTTAGCAAATCTCAACAAGATTCATTATTAGGTGCTGTTGAAAAAGGATGGGTTACCCTTATTGGAGCCACTACCGAAAACCCGAGTTTTGAAGTTATCCCTGCACTTTTATCTCGTTGCCAAGTCTACGTACTTGAATCATTTAGCAAGCAAGATTTGGAAGCCCTGTTGCACCGAGCGCTAAAAAAGGACGAGTTGCTTTCAGAAAAGAATGTCACATTAGCCGAAACAGAAGCGCTTATTCGTCTTTCCGGCGGTGACGCTCGAAAATTGCTAAATATCTTAGAACTTGTGATTCTTTCAGAAAAAAAGGATACAATTACAATCACTAACGCGCTGGTAAAACAAAAGGTACAACAAAATACAGTGTTGTACGATAAAACCGGAGAACAGCATTACGATATAATTTCAGCATTTATTAAATCGATCCGCGGCAGTGACCCCAATGCGGCCGTCTATTGGCTTGCCCGAATGATCGAAGGTGGTGAGGATGTAAAATTTATTGCGAGAAGACTTGTTATATTGGCTTCGGAAGATATTGGCCTTGCAAATCCCACGGCATTAGTACTTGCAAATTCGACCTTTCAAGCTGTGAACACTATTGGTTATCCTGAAGCTCGAATCGTGCTGAGTCAATGCACAATTTATCTGGCTACTTCGCAAAAGAGCAATGCGGCATATATGGCAATTAATAAAGGACAGCAGTTAGTAAAGCAAACCGGTGATCTGTCAGTTCCATTGTCGATACGAAATGCTCCTACCAAATTAATGAAAGAACTAGGCTACGGTAAAGAATATGCCTATGCACACAATTATGAAGGGAACTTTGTAGCCCATGAATTTATGCCCGAATCTATTGAAGGGAGTAAACTATACGAACCGGGAAATAATCCTAAAGAGCAACAATTAAAAAACTACCTTAACCAGCTTTGGAAAGATAAGTACAACTTTTAACGTTGAACAGTATATGTTTCCGGAGTATTGTCTTTAAATATGGTTAGATTATACGCCTCGTCAAAATAGGCATCGTAGCTATTCGCGGCTGTGTCTGTAAATTTCAATCCGGCTTCTTGAAGTGAGATCTTACCTTGGAGGACCAAATTAGCAGTTTCTGTATCTTCATACAGCGAAAATCCGTCATTGGTTTTTCTTAGTAAATACGACTTCCCATTACGGGTGTAATTCGCATATTGGGTTGTAGGCATTCGCGCTAATGTAGTCGTTTTGGCATCCGAAGAAGTCGTGACCACTGCAGTATTCTTTTTTACTACTGCTGTGCTTTGGGAGTCAGACTTGGTCGTAGCATCATCAACTGTCGAAATTGTTTCCTTTTGATCGTATACCACAATATCTTTTTGTGAAACGTCAAGGGTATTAAAGCTTTTAAATATGTCTCGTAAGGCGTCCTGATAGGCCGCCTCCCATTCTTTGAATTTTGAAACGCCTTCGTTACTTTTAAAAATAATGTTATCCTTACAATCTTTTAATACCAAGACCAACTTTGTGTTCAGGATGGCGTTCTCTTTAATAACATCTGCATATAGGCCGTCGCACTTCATAACATTAGGTACTTCGCTGTAAAGAAAGGCATTAAAACCATGTTTTTTAAGGTAGAACTTGGTCATAGAATTTAACTGATAGCGATCTTTCCCGGTAACGAAATCGTACTGCTCCGGCACTACGACATAACTGTAGTCATTAAGTGATTGTTGCGCATATCCAAGTAGTGTTAGCAGTAAGAAGCAAGCTACACTTATCACATTTTTCATTCGTTGTCGATTTTTATATTGAATCCGAATTGTAAAGATACACTTTTTGCTTTTGCGATATTTCCGTAGCGAAGTATATTATCGGCTGCAATATAGAAATTGACCTTTCCCATGTCTGTAACTAATCCAAGGCCAACATTAGAAGCAGAATACGGATCTACCGTATATGTGGCTTTAGCAGAAAGGAACTCCCAAATGCGGCGATAATAATAAACGGTTCCGGCCATTTGAGGTCCTTTGGGTCTAAAAATACTGTAGAATTGTAATCCGACCGCCTGATTTCTATCCAATCCACCACCCATGTTTCTGCAATCACATTCACCGCCACCTAGCACTCTTCCGAAGTTATAACTAAGTCCGGCATTTACTTTAACCGGTCGAAGTTGCGTATAGGCATTATTCAAGGTGTCTATAGGAATCTCACGTTCTATTTCGTCTTCCAAATCGTCGTAATAGGGCAATGTTGATTCACCATCAGATAGTGGCGGGAAAAGCAACTCGATACCGTCCAATGTATAAGTTCCGGATGCGCGATAGGACTCAACATCATTAGAATGAAAAATTGTTCCTACATCTAATACACTAGCGCTTGAGGTGAGTTTATCGGTAATTTCGTAGGTAGCACCAAGGTCTACCCCCACTCCTATATTGCCGCCGAAAAAAGCTCTTCCCAACACCTCTCCTATTACCTCAGACGGACCATCGAGTTCGCGTAATGAGGCATAGCCGGAGGTTTCGACTGTCATATCGGCGTTTTGTACCGTGTGTTCATAAATGTTTGGACTGTCGGGACCCGCAAACCGTGTCACAAAAGTTCCACTATTGTTGGTACTGCGATAACTGAACATACTAGAATACAATTTGGCGCGGACCCCCATTGTAAGTTTTTCGGTAAGTTGTTTGTTGGCTCCAAAATGATAGACCACCGTTAGATCGCCGGTCGTACTTACTTCGCCCAGGTCAAATTCATAATCCAAATAATCTCTATTTCCCTCCCATGCCAATATGGCCAGATCTCTGGGGAAATATGAAATAAAGTCGAATTCCTGATAAACGCCTCCCGAAAAATAGATGTCATTTCTCGTTCTCCAACCAAAATTGATCAATTCTAACTGCTGGGTGGCAGTAAAGAAATCGGTGTTCTTCATTTCGAAGATCTTGTTTCGAATACGGGTATTAATATCAACGCTTGAGTTTCCGAAGATATCAAAAACCGATACTCCCGATGCACCTCCGTTAACGTGAAACTGAGATAAGAACGGAATTCCAAAATGCATTTTTTGGGGCACCTTAACACCCGGGTTCAACAATAATGACTGTGGAACTTCCTCTAAACCATAGAGCACCTGTTTGTTCTGAGCAAAAGAAACCGTTAGTCCAAAGACCATTAATCCAAATAGCATACTTCTCATAGTAGTTATTCTCTATCGGTTATCTCTAAAAAGTAAGTCGTCTTCGATTTGAGGTTGAGAGCACCTTGCAAGGAGGCGTTAGACGACGGAATAGTAACTGAGACCACTACTCGATCGGCCATGGTGAGTTGCGTTATCTCATCGCCTTCTACTGTTTCGGTAAATTCGGTGATCACAGGGTCCTGAGTGTCGCCACTAGACACATTGGTACCGGTGCTATACGTTAACTCACCTTGTTCGCTTAGAAAGTCGAAATCGACTGTAAAATCTCTTGGAATGCTATTGGTGAAACGGAAAAAAAATTCGGCTTTCACTAAACTTTCTTGAATTTCGGTATCATCCAAAAAACGGATCTCGGTCGTATCGGTTACTGTTAAAATTTCAGAATTCGTAGCCTCATCGTAAAATTCTTCGGCTTCTAGATTAAAATAAATGAGGTCTAACTCAACCACTGGAGTTAACAGCACCTCCTCGGCTTGATCGAAATCGGTGTCTTTCACGCAGGCTACGGTAAGTAAAAAGGAAAGCACTCCCAGTACGGGAATTGTTAGGTTTGTCTTCATAGTGTTGGGGACTATCTATTATGAACGACCCGAGATATCATTTATTATACTCACAAAAAGTTTTTGATCTCTATTAATTGGTCTATTGCATAGATATCGTCTATTAGTTGTTCTTTCCTGTAATTATAAAAAAGTGTGTTCATTCCCACTGCCGCAGCTCCTTCGATATCGGCCTCCAAACTATCACCAATCATAATACTGCTTTCGGCAGATGTCTTCGCTTTCTTCATTGCGGTCTTGAACACCAATGGATTGGGTTTTTTTACGCCTACTTCTTCGGAAGTGGTAATCGTTTCAAAAAAGGGAGCGATCTTGCTATTGGCCAATTTTAAATGCTGAACTTCTTTAAAACCATTGGTGATAATATGCAGCTTGTATTTGGGTTTTAAATACTCCAACACTTCCATGCTACCCTCTAACAAATGGTTGTCTATAGGTAATTCGTCTATATAAGCTACAGCTAAGGCATCGATAGTTTCTATAGGATATGCGATACTAAATTGCTGGAATGTCTCAGTCAACCGCCCTCGGCGCAATTGTTCCTTGGTCACTTTTTCTTCTCGATAAAGTTTCCAATACCGTAAGTTAATTGGTTCATAGGCACGGATAAAATCTTGCAGCTCAAGTTGTATTTGATGCTTTACAAAAACGCGTTGAAAGGCCAACTGCGAATTTCTATCAAAATCCCATAACGTATGATCCAGATCGAAAAATACATCGGTAATCGATTGTTTAAGCATATTGTTGAAGTTTTTCAGAAAAAATAGTACGCCATTCTTGTTGCGTCGTTGCGTTCGAAAAATCGGTATTCGAAAACAAAATGGAAAAGGTGCCCTTTACGGCTTCTACCGTTTGCATCATTTCATCGACGACGCCTTCAATAGCATCATCCTTTTTTAGACCTTGGGTGGTCATTGCTATAGGATGTATAATTAGTGGTGTTTTAATTTCGTAATCCAGATCGTAGAACAGAAAAGGCGTACATGTTCCAGCTCTAAATCCAGCTGTATCTTCGTAGACCATGGTATGATCTCTTTTAATCTCTAGTTCGACCAGGTCGCGATAAATATCTGGTAGGTCGACTAACAATTCGGCGTTTATAGCGCTATCCAGGGTTCTATTGGTAATTGTTTCCATCCGCCTCTTTTCCAACTTTAGTGTTTCGTAGGCCGTGAGTGCAGATTTTGAACAAATAAGTCCGACCTCCTTATAGTCGGAAACGAACTTCACTAGCATTTTAAATTTTTGTCTGTGAGTGTTCAAGCTGTTTTCAAATTGTGTGGTCTCACCTAATAGAAAAAAAACCGTTAAAGGCGTCTTGCTTTGCTTCACGACATCGACCATCCAGGCAAATGTATCGTTGGGGTCTGATTGCAATCCGAGTAACACTCTTGTCCTCGTGCCTAGCTGTTTAAATCGGCCTTTTAGAATATCGTAGCCGTAGCCTACAACCGATCGAAAAAGTCCTTTCTGTTTAAAGGCAAATGGTTGTGTAGCCACTACTAAATTATGTATCGACATTTCTTTTTTGGGAAATACCAACTTCGGAAAAACTTGTTGTAGCGCAGCCTTAAAATAACCGGCCCACATATCGATCACTGGTTGTCGTATAAAGCCTTCTTTGTATGCCAAACTCTCCGAAGCAGGGAATCTACCATATTCATCTTTTACGTGTGGGAGGTATTCTTCATACCTACTTAACAAATAAAAACTAGCTGCAAAAATATCGAATGGCAAGGCACTTTTATCACTAACAGCGAAAAAGCATTTAGTGTCGTTCCAATCTTTTACCACAATTTCGATCGCTTCAAAACCCTGTTGTGTGAGTAGTTCGTGACTTTGAATAAAGAATTCGTTTCCTAGCGGCTGTTTTCCATACGAGAGTTTTGGACCGGTATAAGAGATCAATTCTTCAATTACTGAAGTGATCTGAACCTCAATTCCTAGTATACGAGTACAGATATGTTTAACACTGTAGGTGATTCGCGAGCTAGGTTTTTGAGTGTAAATTAACAGCATACAAGGTTAGAGCAAAGATTCGTCTGCGAAGCTAAAATACGCATTTTCGGTGACGATTAAATGATCGAGTACTTTTATATCGAGGCTTGCTCCGGCTCGTTGAATCTTTGCAGTAAGCTCTTTGTCGGCCGTACTAGGTCGTAAAGTGCCCGAGGGATGGTTATGCACCAATATAACTGCAACTGCACCAAGCTGCAAGGCAATTTTAAAGGCCAATCGAATATCGACCAAGGTACCTGTAATTCCTCCTTTACTTAATTGTGATCGTTGTAATATCTTGTTCGAATTATTTAAATAGATGATCCAAAATTCTTCATGTGGTAAATCACCCAACACGGGTTGCATAAGCTCGAACACTGACGTACTAGAAGTTATCTTTTTACGCTCCAAGGCCTGTTCGCTACGTCGTCGTCTTCCAATTTCCAATGCCGCTGTAATAGTGATCGCCTTCGCTTCTCCTATTCCTTTGAATTCCATCAATTCATGGAGCTCGCGTCTTCCCAACTCGACTAGGTTATTTGTTACGGAAGCTAATATTCGCTGACTTAAGGCGACGGCACTTTCTTTCTTTGTTCCCGACCCAATTAGAATTGCCAGCAGTTCGGCATCGCTTAAGGCGGCTTTTCCTTTGTGAATTAATTTTTCTCGCGGACGATCGTTTTCATTCCAGTTCTTAATAGAAAATGAGGATGTAGGTTGCTTCATCTAAACTGTGTATAGGGTTTTCTTCGGAAAGGCATCCGAAACGAACCAACGGGAGTTGAAGCAAGAGAAGTAGTATAAAGATATGAAACTTAAATATTTGTTCGTACCTTAGACTTCATTTTTTAATTGGGTCTGGCATGAAATCATTATTTGAAACTGAAGCAATTTCCGAAGTAAAAAACAGAATTGATCAACTCTCTGAAGATTCGGAGCGTCAATGGGGAAAGATGACACCCGCTCAAATGGCGCATCATTGTCAATTACCATTAAATATCATGCTAGAAAAAGAGGATTACGACCTAAAGCCAAATTGGTTTGCTAAGATCTTTTTTAAGAAAGCCATGTATAGTGATAAATTATGGAAGAAGAACCTACCTACCATGGCACGCTTTCGCATTAAAGACGAACGTGACTTATCTAAAGAAAAATCGACACTGTTAGAGCTGGTCAACGAAGTGGAAACTAAAAGATCCAAAGACGATTGGGGTCCACATCCGGCCTTTGGCACCCTTACCAAAGAACAATGGGGAAAAATGCAATACAAGCACTTAGATCATCATTTGCGACAGTTCGGACTCTAATAAAAACCATTCGCAAACACCTATTTCTCCAACAATTTATCGTATTTTTTAATTATGTACCCACCTCCTCACCATCAAACCGATGACAGGCAAAAAATAATTGCTGTTATCGAACATTACCCGTTGGGAATGCTAGTAACTGCTAGACAAAACAGGCCGTATACTACACATCTGCCCTTTATTTATAATAAGGAAACCGGTAAATTAGTTGCGCATATAGACAAGAACAATCCGCAATTAGAATCACTTACCAATAACAGTGAGGTGACCGTGATCTTTAAAGGTCCCGACTGTTATATCTCACCATCCATCTATACAACCGAACAGCTGCCTACATGGAATTATATCATCGTACACGTTACAGGGACAGTGACATTGATCGATGATGTTACAGTTGCTAAGGAATCGATGCTGGCAATGACCAGCTTTTTAGAAGGTCCAGATCCTGCCTATGAACTTAAGCATGACAATCCGTCTATGGATAGATTGGTGCATTACATACAGGCTTTTACCATTACACCCACTCATTGGGAAGGAAAATTTAAATTGTCGCAAGACAAAAATCCTACAGATTACGAGCGTGCAAAAGAAGCACTTATAAGAAAATCCGGTGCATCTGCAACCGGATTCATTAATACAATTTATGATTTGTAAAAAAGGTTAATCGATTCCTTCGACAAAACTCTGAAGTCGCTTTTCCCACCTATGTTGTGGATGATTTACAGTTGAATAACTCCTAAATACAAGTCCGGTATTTGGTGCGTAGTACACTTGATCCTTACCCGGAAATTCTGTGCCATCATTTGGATCGACTGCATAAATACGGTTACTTACGGCCATAAAAGTTCCGGCTTCGACCGTAATTTCCTCGGAATCTTGCTCTAATACACCAAACACATTTCCCCATTCATTTTCACTAAGGGAATAAGGTTCGGCGACTTCATTTGAAAAGTGTATTTCTCCTTCTAAAGATACAAGATATCCCAGGGAGTCTCGAACTTTTAATTGTTCTACACCATTTTCTGAACAAGGGGCATAATTGTTGTCATTCCCTGTTGTTGTGATTTGTAAAGTAAAGTATTGACTTCCATCTAAGTTCTCAGTTCCAATGATCTCTACAGTCTCATTCACACCAAGATTTTCAAACTCTGCTGTTTGTCCAATTCTTCTAAAGAAATTGTAATTCCAAGTATTGCCTACCTTTAATGCATAAAAATTAGCTTCTTCTGTATTGTCTGGGTTCGAATCATCGTCGCTACAAGAACTAAAAAATAAGGAAGTAAATAGCACTAGAAACAATAATTTTTTCATACCTTTTGGTTTTCATTAGTGTGGTATTATAACGAGATACAACTACTATTTATTTTATATACTCCTTGATCTCGTTAAAATCTAATCCGCCATAGTTCCCACTACTCATAAGCAACAAGGAAGAATCTTTATAGTCTTGAGAGAACAAATATGTCTTAAAGTCGGCCGGGTTGGTAAACACATTTAAATCTTCCCGATCGAAGGCGGCTTCGATCTGTTCTCCTTTTATGGCCTCAAGTCCTTTAATTAATACCGCATGTGGTGAATAGAATACTACGGCTTGATCGGCCGCATCCAAGGTGTTCTTATACTCTTTAAGAAAATCCGGATTTAAGCTGCTATAGGTATGCAGCTCGAGACAAGCGATCAATTTACGGTCGGGGTATTGATTTTTTACAGCTTTGGTAGTTGCTTGTACTTTACTGGGAGAGTGAGCAAAATCTTTATAGGCCACTGCGTGTTCGTTTTCAGCGATCTTTTCTAATCGTTTGCTAGCTCCTTTAAAAGTGGCTATGGCTTCATAGAAATCATCTGCATCAACGCCCATTAATTGGCAGATCCAACGTGCTCCCTCTAAGTTGTTCAAATTGTGACGGCCAAAAACTTCGATGGGCATTTGACCTTCGGGAGTCTCTAACAAGGTCGTACCATCTTCTACCATATATTCTGGTGTTCTATATGGGTATTTTTTGATAAGACTGTCTGAGTTCTCCACAACGCGTTTTACTTCGGTATCTTCTTCGTTGTATATAATTGCACCGCCATCGGTGATCTGTTCTAAGAAGATTTCGAATTGTGAAACGTAGTTTTCGTAGGTAGGAAACACATTAATATGGTCCCAAGCAATTCCGCTTAAGAGTGCAATATTAGGTTTGTACAAGTGAAATTTTGGACGACGATCTATGGGTGATGAAAGGTATTCATCTCCCTCTAGCACTACAAAATCGTTGTTTTCGGTAAGATGCACCATGGTATCAAATCCTTCGAGCTGGGCTCCAACCATATAGTCTACTGCGATGCCGTGGTAATGCATCACGTGTAGGATCATAGAGGTTATGGTGGTCTTGCCATGCGATCCTCCAATAACTACTCGGGTTTTGTTCTTTGTCTGTTCGTATAAAAATTCGGGATAGGAATAAATGGTGAGGTCCAGCTCTTTTGCTCTTAAGAGTTCCGGGTTGTCTTCTTTTGCGTGCATTCCTAAAATAACCGCATCTAATTGTGTGGTTATTTTTTCGGGAAACCATCCGTAAGATTCGGGTAATAATCCTTTGGCTTCTAATCTGCTCTTTGAAGGATCGAAGATCTCGTCATCACTTCCGGTTATTGTAGCTCCTTTTTGGTGTAGGGCCAGAGCTAGGTTGTGCATGGCACTGCCTCCAATGGCTATAAAATGTACGCGCATAGATTCAATTAATTTTTAGTAAAGATACAATTTATGCTGCAAGAGGGATAGCGGCAAGTAGCTTTTGCGTAGCAAAACTACAGCCAATAGCCCGACCCGCTGTAGGGTCATGAAGTGGGGTGCGTTCCTATACAGGTCGAGAAGTGACCTGCAGCGGGGCTTGCCCAAAAAAATTAGAGCGCAAGAATTTGCTCTTTCTCTTGTCTAGCTTCTTTAAAATCGGGGCGGTCTTCCAGTGCTTTGTTGATCCATAGCAAGGCAGTTTGTTTTTTGCCGATGTTCTTATAGATCTGTGCGAGGCGATAATACGCCCAATCCTTTGGAACCCCATCTTTGGCCGAATGATTTTTTATATAAGCCTGAAGACAATCGATACCCAGCTCTGCATCCAAGTTGTATTGTGCGGCAATTTTTCCGATTTGATAATTTAGCTGATTGCGTTTGTGTTTTTTAAGGGATCTAGTTGCGGTCTCAATAGCCTCTTTTGGCTTATTGTTCTTTTCATAATGTTCGGCGAGTTTTTCGTAGGTATGGGGTGAGTCGCCAATCTCGATCGCCTTTTTATAAAAACGTTCTGCATCCTCCGGCCTATTGCTATATTCGGCAATATAGCCGTTTGCCAGATAGCCGTCTACGGGTGAAATTCGCAACAGCTCGTTGGCGTATTTTGTAGCCTTACGCTCGCTGCCACCAATGATGCCGGGTAACTGTATATAGAATTCGACCAATGCCCAGCGCACTTCGATGTGGTGAGGGTCGAGTTTTGCGGCTTTTTCAAAATGTTCTTTGATATCTCCTATGTAGGTTGCAGCTCGAATTCGGCTTATGGACAAGGCTTTCATTCCTAAGGAACCGCCGTATTTAAAGTGGTAATTAGCATTGTTTTCTTCGGAATCTACCAAGGTTTCGTAGTAGTCTATGGCAGTATCCCAATCTTCTGCATAGCCCGCAATATCACCAAGGTATTCAAGTGTTTTCTTATCGTTGGGATGATTGTCTAAATAGCGCTCGAAAAGTGGTTTTGCTTTGCTAAACTGCTCTTTTTTAAAATAGTCTTCCGCCTTCTCAAAGTCGGATTGAGCTATTGTACATAGTGGAAAAAGTAGCACTAATAATAAAATTCGCATAGTGTGGTTTTGGGATTCAAAGATAAAATTATAGTTGTATTAATTTTTAGGCGGATACTTTTTTAGCATCTTTTCGATCACGGCGGCGTAATACGCCTCTTTTTGTTTAGGGGTGGCTCGTTCTTTGTAGTCGTCGTTTGCTACGGCTTGCCAGACCAGGTCATCATTTTGCACATCGATAAAGTCGATGGTCAACTCTTGATTTACCATACGACCACCAATGGGAATGCCGCCACTTACGCCTACGCCTACATTACCGCCACCACCGCCTACACCGATCCCAATGGTATTTCGAGAGTTGGAAATGGATTCGTTCGCGTAGAAGTTAATAAGAAATTGTGGAGTGTCTGATCGTTGAAATCCGCGTGCTTGTAAAAGACTATCGGTTACTCGTATAATTCGTTTTTCATCGAGATCGTTCAATCCAGATTCGATGGTAGGAAAAAAAGCATAGGTATTATACTGGGAAAAGTTAATTTGGGGGTCGTAATCGATATCGACTGTAGGACCGCATGCGTTAAGAAGAAATACAATACTTAATAAATATATAAATCGCATAAAGAGCATTTTCTTTAAAAATACGCAAAAAGCGAGCCAGCAGATTTGAGTTTTGATATTCTTTAACACAATTAATGGTGATTATTAATTAATTTATCGTTCAAATGAGTAATTTTAAGTTACACCTGTTATGATTCACAGCGTAGTACACTGCTGAACTCTTTTTAAAAACACAACTATGATACGATCATTCTTTTTACTAGTAATTACCTATTCGATTGCAACAATTCAATTGGGTGCTCAAGATATAACCGGAGATTGGTACGGTGTGTTACAAGCACAGGGCACACAATTACCTTTGGTATTTCATATTACAGAAGAAGATAATGGACTGGTCACGACCATGGACAGCCCCAATCAAGGCGCAGCTGGAGTGGCTACCACGGCAACTGTGTATGATGAAGGTACTTTAACCATCACCATGGATGATCTAAAAATTAAATACGTTGGCACCCTTACCGCAAAGGGTCTAGAAGGTACATTCACGCAAAATGGTTTTGACATTCCTTTGATCATGACGCGTGAAAAACCTGTGGCTCCGGCTCCTGTTAAGCGTTCGCAAGACCCCGTAGAACCCTTTCCCTATTCGGTGGAAGATGTAAGGTTTGTAAATCGGACAGCGGAAAACATACAGCTTGCAGGTACGCTTACAATTCCCAACGATGTTGAGAATCCGCCGGTAGCGATTTTAATAAGTGGTTCTGGACCTCAGAATAGAGATGAGGAAATCTTTAATCATCGTCCGTTTTGGGTACTTGCAGATCATTTATCACGCAATGGAATTGCCGTTCTACGTTACGATGACCGAGGTGTTGGCGAGAGTGAGGGATCACATGCAACTGCGACTACAGCCGATTTTGCAACCGATACGCAAGCCGCCATTGCCTTTTTAAAAGAAAGAAACGATATAGACACGAACAACATTGGATTGATAGGTCATAGCGAAGGAGGATTAATTGCTCCCATGGTAGCCTCGAAAGATAGTTCGGTTGCGTTTATTGTGTTAATGGCCGGTCCCGGTATAAGCGGCGCAGAAATATTAGTAACACAAAGTCGTCGAGCTGCTGAATTGGCAGGAGCTCCTGAAGAATTTTTAGACGCAAATGACGAGATCATGCAAGGCATGTTTGATGTGGTACGATCGACTTCCGATCCGATTCGGATACAGTCGCAAATCGCCGAATATCTTTTGGCTTATAAGGCGCAACATCCCGATGCACCCATTAGTAGTACGATCACTGAAACTGCCATCGCCCAACAAGCGGAGACCTTTGCAACGCCATGGATGATTTACTTTATTAAATCGAATCCGCAAGAGTTCTTAGAAGACGTACAATGTCCTGTTCTCGCCATTAATGGTGAAAAAGATTTTCAAGTGTTGGCAGACTTGAATTTACCTGCGATAGAAGCCGGTCTAGATAAAGCTAATAATAAAGATGTGACCGTGATGGAATTTCCCGGGCTAAATCATTTATTTCAAACTTCGGAAACCGGGATGCTGGCAGAATATGAATCGATAGATGAAACTATTTCGCCTAGTGTACTTACTGCGATCAAAGAATGGATCCTTTTAAAGACCCAATAAGAGCGTCTTATTTCTCGGGCTGCTCGTTAAGCATTGCCCACAACGTATCTTTTAGTTTTGTTAAGCCTTGTTGTGCTACCGACGAGATGAACAAATACGGAATATCTTTAAACTCCTTATCCAATAATTGTTTCATTTCGGCTTGTAGTTCGGCGTCGAGCATATCGCTTTTTGAGATCGCCACCAATCGTTTTTTGTCCAGTAGTTCCGGATTGTAACGTCGTAGCTCGTCGAGTAAGATCTCGTACTGTTTACGAATGTCCTTGGCGTCTGCGGGAATAAGGAACAACAAGGTTGAATTGCGTTCTATATGACGCAGAAAGTAATGTCCCAGACCTTTACCCTCGGCAGCTCCTTCTATGATCCCGGGGATATCGGCCATTACAAACGTTTGATAATCGCGATATTCTACAATTCCTAAATTTGGTTTCAAGGTTGTAAACACGTAGTTGGCGATCTTTGGTTTGGCTGCGGTAATTACAGAGAGCAAGGTAGATTTTCCTGCATTTGGAAAGCCTACCAGACCTACATCGGCCAGTACTTTAAGTTCGATGGTAACATCTACCTCTTCACCTTCCAGTCCGGGTTGTGCATATCGAGGTGTTTGGCGTGTGGCACTTTTAAAGTGACTATTTCCCAGCCCTCCTTTTCCACCTTTGGCGATAATACGTTCTTCGCCATCTTCGGTCATCTCGAAAAGGATGTTCTGTGTCTGGGTATCTCGTACAACGGTGCCTAGCGGTACTTCAATATAGACATCTTCACCATCGGCGCCTGTGCTGGTTTGTTTCCCTCCTGCTTCTCCGTGTCCGGCCTTAAAGTGACGTTTAAACTTTAAGTGATACAGTGTCCAGAGATTCTTATTTGCTTTGACAATGACATGACCGCCTCGACCACCATCACCGCCATCGGGACCACCTTTCGGGATGTATTTTTCCCGGCGCAGGTGTGCACTCCCTTTTCCTCCTTTACCGGAGGTAACGTGAATTTTTACATAGTCTACAAAATTTCCTTCAGTCATGATCAAAGCCCAACTAAATGGGTGTATTTATTTAAATTAGCTGTTTGCGTTAAGGGTGGCAGCGGCATCCTTTTACGTTCCGTAAAAGATATAGCGGACGACCTGACGCGCCATAGGCGGGTAACGCCCTAAAGTGTATCTACCACCTCACTAAGGCGTTGGGTGATCTCATCGATACTTCCCACCCCGTTTACGCCGTAATATTTGTCTTGTTTTTGGTAATAGGCCTTAAGGATATCGGTCTTTCGGTAATATTCTGCTATGCGCTCACGGATCACGTTTTCATTTGCATCATCGGCCCTACCACTTGATTTTCCACGCTCCAACAGTCGTTTTACCAATACCTCATCTTCGACTTCTAACGCGACCATGGCATTGATCTGAGAATCCATTTGCTCCATAAGGTTGGATAATGCTTCGGCCTGAGCTTCGGTACGCGGGAATCCATCGAAGATAAATCCGTTGGCATCGCTGTTCTTTTTAACCTCAGCTTGTAGCATGTCGATGGTGACCGTATCCGGCACCAAATGGCCCTTGTCCATATACGATTTTGCCAAGGTTCCCAATTCGGTCTTGTTCTTTATATTATAGCGAAACACATCGCCGGTAGAGATGTGTACCAATTTATATTTTTCTTTTAACACTTCTGCCTGAGTTCCTTTTCCTGCTCCCGGAGGTCCAAATAATACAATGTTTGTCATTCGTTGCTTTTTGTACTTACCTAATAATTTTAAAAATCGCCACATAACGAAGTTGCAAAGATAACAATTGCAAAGAAGATTGTACCTTTGTGTAAAGAAACCTTTATGACAGACTATTTTTCTTCAGACTTCACCTTAGGAATTCTTGGCGGTGGCCAGTTGGGCAAAATGTTGCTCTACGAAACGCGCAAATTTGATATAAAAACCCATGTGCTTGATCCCAGTGCTGAAGCGCCTTCACGGATCGCCTGTGATTATTTTGAGCAAGGGAATCTAATGGATTACGATACGGTCTATGCCTTCGGAAAAAAGGTAGATGTATTGACCATCGAGATAGAAACGGTAAATCTGGATGCCTTGGAAAAATTGGAAGCTGAGGGCAAGAAGGTCTATCCTTCTTCTGAAACCTTGCGAAACATTCAAAATAAAGGCACACAAAAGCAATTTTATAAACAGCATACCATTCCCACCTCGCCATTTAAGGTATATAAAGACAAATACGACCTTAATGAAGCCATTGTTCGTAAAGAACTGCACTTTCCTTTTGTTTGGAAAAGTTGTACCGGCGGTTACGACGGAAAGGGTGTTAGTATTATTAGGGATGCCGAAGATGTGATCCCGTTAGCCGAAGGAGCCTGTATTGCCGAAAAATTGATCCCCTTTAAAAATGAATTGGCAGTGATCGTAGCACGATCTGTGTCCGGTGCCGTTACTACGTATCCGGTGGTAGAAATGGAATTTCATCCCGACGCCAACCAAGTAGAATATGTGATCTGTCCGGCGCGGATTAGCGATGGCGTAGCCGAGAAGGCACGAGCCGTAGCGGCACAAGTTTCGGAAGCCTTTGAACATGTTGGTCTATTAGCGGTCGAATTATTTCAAACCGAAGCGGATGAGATCTTGGTGAACGAAGTAGCACCACGACCTCATAATAGCGGACATTACAGTATAGAAGCCAGTTATACCAATCAGTTTGAGCAGCATTTGCGTGCTATCTTGGATCTGCCATTAGGAAATACCGATAGTAAAGTTGGTGGGATCATGGTAAATCTTGTAGGTGCTGAAGGGCATACCGGAAATGTGACCTATGAAAATATAGTGGATATTCTCAAGCTAGGCGGAGTAACACCTCATATCTATGGAAAGAAACAAACACGTCCGTTTAGAAAAATGGGTCACGTGACCATAGTAAATTCAGATATAGCTGAAGCAAGAAAGGTAGCCGAACAAGTTAAAAAGACCATTAAAGTAATTAGTAAATAAGCGACAAACAATCTAAGCTATGAAAGTAGGAATTATAATGGGAAGCACGAGTGACCTGCCGGTCATGCAGGATGCAATCGATATTTTAAAAGGGTTCGATATTGAAACGGAGGTCGATATCGTTTCGGCACACCGTACACCCGATAAGCTTTTTGACTACGGCAAAAATGCACATACACGTGATATAAAAGTGATCATCGCCGGTGCAGGAGGTGCTGCGCATCTTCCTGGAATGATAGCATCGCTTTCTCCACTGCCTGTGATAGGCGTTCCGGTTAAATCGAGCAATTCTATAGACGGCTGGGATTCGGTATTGTCTATTCTACAAATGCCCGGCGGAGTTCCGGTGGCTACAGTAGCTCTTAACGGTGCCAAGAATGCCGGGATCCTTGCAGCACAAATTATTGGTACCTCAGACAATTGTGTACTCGACAAAGTGATCGCCTATAAAAAAGGGTTGCAATTAAAAGTAGAAGAAGGTGCCAAAAAGCTTCGTTCGTCTTAGCGATTTTTAACAGTTCGTTCTATATCAATTAACAGTATCTGTATGGACAACTACAGTTTCCTGCGTATACTTGATCAACTTTAGTATTTCTATAATGAACAACCCTTTACTCACTCCCTTTGACACAGCTCCTTTTTCTAAAATAGAGGACGCACATTTTTTACCGGCCATACAACAACTTATAAAAGAAACCAAGGCCGAGATCGATTCGATTGCGACGCAGGACGATGCTCCTACTTTTGAAAATACAGTAGAAGCACTGGAACGCACCGGAGAACAATTAAATAGAGTGACTGCCATATTCTTCAATTTGAATAGTGCAGAAACCAACGATACCATTCAGGCAATCGCTCAAGAAGTGTCCCCGTTATTATCAGATTTTAAGAATGATCTGCTACTTAATGAAGCATTGTTCGAGCGTGTGAAGCACGTTTACGATCAAAGGGAATCGTTGACACTAAGTCCGGAGCAATCGACCTTGCTTGAAAAACAGTATAAGGGATTTTCAAGAAATGGTGCCAATCTTTCCGAAGCGAAAAAAGAGAAATTACGAAAGATCGACAGTGACCTGTCCAGATTGAAATTAAATTTTGGAGAGAATATCTTGAAAGAGACCAATATCTTTGAATTGCACATTACCGATGAAGCACAGCTTGAAGGTCTACCCGAAGGAGCAATGGAAGCAGCAGCTCAAACTGCCGCCGAAAAAGATAAAAAAGGATGGGTTTTCACACTCGATTATCCCAGTTACATCCCTTTTATGAAATATGCGGCGAACCGAAAACTTCGCAAAAAAATGGCGATCGCTTTTGGTGCAAAAGGGTTTCATGGCGATGCGCTGGACAACAAACAAAATGTGTTGCGAATTGCCGAATTACGCCACCAACGAGCAAAATTACTGGGATATCGAAATCATGCGCACTTTGTATTAGAGGAGCGAATGGCAGAGACACCGCAAAAGGTACAATCGTTTTTAACCGAATTTCTTCGGAAGGCAAAACCTGCCGCTGAAAAAGAATTTACCGAATTACAAGACTATGCTAAAGAATTGGACGGCATCGAAACCCTACAAAAATGGGATGGTGCTTACTATGCCGAGAAACTGAAGCAAGAACGATTCGATCTTGATGATGAAAAACTAAAGCCGTATTTTGAATTGAAGAACGTCATTAACGGCGTCTTTACGGTGGCCGAAAAACTTTTCGGACTTAGCTTCGAGGAAACCAACACCATAGACGTATACCATTCCGATGTAAAAACCTATAAGGTTACCGATACAGAAGGCGAATTGGTCGCCTTGTTCTACGCCGATTTTCACCCAAGACCCGGTAAGCGAGGAGGCGCTTGGATGACCTCTTACAAATCGCAACAAATTAAAGACGGTATTAATGAACGTCCACACGTTTCTATTGTGTGCAATTTTACGAAACCAACTGCCAGTAAACCATCATTGCTTACTTTTAATGAAGTAACTACTTTATTTCACGAATTTGGTCATGCTCTACACGGGATGTTAGCCAACACGACCTATTCGGGACTATCGGGAACGAATGTGTACTGGGACTTTGTCGAATTACCCAGTCAGATCTTAGAGAACTGGTGTTATGAACGAGAGACGTTGGCACTGTTCGCGACCCATTATAAAACCGGTGAAATAATACCAATGGAATATGTGGAAAAGATTAAAGAATCTGCCACTTTTCATGAAGGCATGCAAACTTTGCGGCAGCTGAGTTTTGGAATGTTAGACATGGCATGGCACGGCAACGATCCTTCTAAGATTACCGATGTAAAGGCGTTCGAAAAAGGAGCCTTTGCACTTACTAAATTATATCCCGATGTGCCCGAAAATTGTATGAGTACTTCCTTTGCACATATTTTTCAGGGCGGCTATTCGGCAGGGTATTACAGTTACAAATGGGCAGAAGTACTAGATGCCGATGCATTCGACTATTTTAAGCAAGAAGGCATATTTAATAACACTGTGGCCGACAAATTTAAGGAGTTCGTACTTTCCAAGGGTGGCACCCAAGACCCGATGGACCTATACGTTAAGTTTAGAGGAAGAAAACCCGACCCTGATGCGCTTTTAAGAAGAGCAGGTTTGATACCCGCTTAACTTTAAAATGCCGTACTTTGCGATGCTCGTCTATTTAATTATTTCGGAAAGCGATTCGATGTATTTAATGTAAAACGATAGTGACAATTATTGTAATAAGTACACGTTTAATATAAATCGGCTGTTTTTACAGTGCTAACAGAATGTTTCTTATTTTTGGGAAAATCAGCGACACCTCCCTACTATGTCAGAAAATCTTATAGATCCTAAACACTGGGTTTCCAGATATGCAGACTACCTGTACAATTATACCATTGTGAGGGTTAACGATCATGAGGTCGCGCAAGATCTTATTTCTGAAACTTTTTTGGCAGCGTTAAAATCGAAACACAATTTTAAAGGGCAATCGACTGAGCGAACTTGGCTTATCGCTATATTAAAACGGAAGATCATCGATTATTATCGAAAGATCAATTCAAAAAAAGGCAAGGCTGAAGTACATATAAATTACACAGACGATGACGCCGAAGGCGACTGGTTGGAAGAACGAGTGCAAGATCCCTTCGACCGTACCGCAGAGGACACCATGGAAAATGAAGAGCTGGGTATCGCCATCATGGAATGTCTCGATGCCTTAAATGAAAAGCAGGCCACTATTTTTAAGTTAAAAACGATCGATAATTACGAAACGGAAGCAATTTGTAATGAATATAATATCACGCCGTCTAACCTTTGGGTAATCATCCATCGGGCGCGAAAATCATTAGCAGCTTGCTTGGAAAAAAACTGGTTATAGCGTTATGAGTGTATTTTTACAATGTAATGAAGCACATCACGTATGTGATAAGAATCAATATAAAGAAGCAAGTTTTTGGGAAAAAGTAAAGCTCAATATTCATCTTGCGTTTTGCTCGTTTTGCCGTAAATATTCCGCACGGAATATGCGACTTACCAAAGCGATTAAAAATTCGAATATTACAACGATGCCGGCCGATCAAAAAGAAGCATTGGAACAGCGACTACAAAAAGAACTTGCCAACTATTAAGTATATTAAGCACCACAAGATAGGAATGCCCTCTACCCAAAACGAAGCATAATATCTTGACCGCTTGCTTGTGGCGAATAGCAATAGTCCCGACGTTAACAACAACGTAGGTAGTAAACTTAGCAGATAGGCTACCGCTGCCGGCTGTTTAAAAAACTCTAAGACCAGTAAAACCAACAGTAATACACATCCTAACCATTTTGTATTGTTCACGCCTATTTTCTGCGGAAGGGTTTTTAACTCCTTTTTATCGTACGGCAGATCTCGAATTTCGAATGGAAGTATGAGTACTACGACAAAAAGTATACGTTGTACGAAAGTGATCCATTGGGTGAGATCGATCTCCGAGTTTACTGAAACCAAAGGCACCCATACTGTTAATCCCGACCATACGACCGCTACCACAAAGATCTTTAATCCGCTTAGATTTCTAAGATTCTTATTCTTCAATAATGGTACTGCATAAAATACTGTAAGCAGTCCAAAGCAAAGCGTGACCCACCATACTTTATACGACAGCATAAATGCGACATAAAGAAAGACTGCAAAGGAAAGAAAGGAAAATATTTGTATGCTGCGAAGTGAGTTTGTGAGACTGCGATGATGTAATCCGGCGATTCGTGCGTACTTCACAAAATTATATCCGGTAATACTTCCGAAGAAAACAAAAAACCACAGTGCTGTAGGCACCTTAAGATCGAACTCGAAGACGGTTATTCCTACCAGGGCGATCACCGCCAATGAGACATGAATACTGCTATTGATGTAGAACTGAAAGACGCGCGCAAAAAGTTTCATAAGGCAAAAATAAATAGCTTGTTCATAAGCTGCATTTTTAGTTGAAAAGTTGTGCCTTTCAATACGTTAAAAACTCATTTTTTATCCTTAAAAATATGTAATTTTGCAGCTGCCTATCGATAAAGGTAGCACTTTTTAATCGCACATTAATGAACACAGATTCTTTTGCCCTTAGACATATTGGTCCGCGTAGAAGCGACCTGCCAAAAATGCTTGAAACTGTAGGTGTAGAAAGCCTGGAGCAACTCATATTTGAAACCATTCCGGATGACATTCGCTTAAAGAATGAAATTGAATTGGACGATGCTATGAGCGAAAATGAGTATCTCGAGCATATCACAGAACTTTCTGCAAAAAATAAGGTATTCAAGAACTATATAGGATTAGGCTATAATCAATCGATTACACCACCTGTAATCCAGCGAAATATTTTAGAGAATCCGGGTTGGTATACGGCCTATACTCCGTATCAAGCAGAAATCGCCCAAGGGCGCTTGGAAGCATTGCTTAATTTTCAAACCATGGTTACCGATCTTACGGGCATGGATTTGGCCAATGCCTCATTGTTAGACGAAAGTACGGCAGCTGCCGAAGCAATGACATTATTATTCGCAGTTCGTTCTAGAGAGCAAAAAAAGAACGATGCGGTTAAATTTTTTGTTTCCGAAGAGATCCTGCCGCAAACCTTATCCCTTTTAAAGACAAGAAGCGAACCTTTAGGAATCGAGTTGGTTGTTGGTGATCACGAAACCTTCGATTTTTCAGAAGATTTCTTTGGGGTATTAGTTCAATATCCTGGGCGCACCGGAAAAGTATACAATTACGATTCGTTTATCGCAAAAGCAAAAGACGCTCAAATAAAAGTTGCCGTGGCAGCCGATATTCTAAGCCTGGTACTTTTAGAATCTCCCGGGAATTTTGGTGTAGATGTGGTGGTTGGAACCACACAGCGTTTTGGAATTCCATTAGGATATGGCGGGCCACATGCGGCTTTCTTTGCTACTAAAGAAGAATACAAAAGAAATATTCCTGGACGTATCATTGGGGTTACCAAAGATATGGATGACAACCGTGCATTGCGCATGGCATTGCAAACACGGGAACAACACATAAAACGCGATAAAGCGACCTCCAATATTTGTACTGCTCAGGTGCTGTTAGCCGTCATGGCAGGTATGTATGGTGTGTATCACGGACCAGAGGGCCTTCGCTATATTGCAACTAAGGTGCACAATACCGCAGCTACTTTAGCAGACGCTTTAGAACGCCTTGGATATTATCAAGCAAATGAAACCTATTTTGACACGATTGCTATTAAGATAGAGGCTAGTAAGATTCGTAGCATCGCTGAAGCCAACGAGATTAATTTTTATTACCCGAATGAAGATACTGTCTCCATCTCGGTGAATGAAACAACGAATTTAAAGGATCTTAACAATATTATTGCTGTATTTGCTAAGGCAGCCAAAAAGGAAACCATTCGTATTACTGAGCTTTCTAAAGGCAACGCGATCCCAAAAGAAGTAGCTCGGAAGACTGAGTTCTTAACGAACGAAGTATTTAATACCTATCATAGTGAAACCGAGTTGATGCGTTATATTAAGAAGCTAGAACGCAAAGATCTTGCGCTAAATCACTCGATGATATCATTGGGGTCTTGCACCATGAAATTAAATGCGGCAGCCGAAATGCTTCCATTGAGTGATCCTATGTGGGGAAACATGCATCCTTTTGTTCCACTTGAACAAGCCGGGGGTTACCAACAAATGCTAAAAAAACTTGAAGAACAATTAACCGAGATCACCGGATTTGCGGGCACCTCCTTACAGCCTAATTCGGGCGCACAGGGTGAATACGCCGGACTTATGGTGATTAGAGCGTATCATGAGTCACGAAATGAAGGTCACAGGAACATCTGCTTGATCCCATCTTCGGCACATGGTACGAATCCGGCGAGTGCTGTAATGGCCGGAATGAAAGTAATTGTAACCAAGGCCACGAACGAGGGTAATATAGATGTAGACGATCTTAGAGCAAAAGCTGAAGAACACAAAGACAACCTAGCGGCTTTGATGGTTACCTACCCTTCCACTCACGGTGTTTACGAATCTGCAATTCGAGAGATCACAAGTATTATTCATGAAAATGGAGGTCAGGTCTATATGGATGGTGCTAATATGAATGCTCAAGTAGCGTTAACCAATCCGGGAGCGATCGGCGCCGATGTGTGTCATCTTAATTTACATAAGACCTTCGCTATTCCGCATGGTGGTGGTGGACCGGGTGTTGGACCCATTTGCGTAGCCAAGCAACTCGTTCCTTTCTTGCCAACAAATCCAATTATCAAAACAGGTGGTGATCAAGCTATAACTGCTATCTCCGGAGCTCCTTGGGGAAGTTCGTTGGCATGTCTTATTTCTTACGCTTATATTTCGATGTTAGGCGTTAATGGTCTAAAGAAGTCAACGCAATATGCGATACTCAATGCCAATTACATTAAAGAGCGATTAAAAGGTCACTTCGATGTGTTATATGCCGGAGAAAGAGGTCGTGCGGCGCATGAAATGATCGTAGATTGTCGCCCGTTTAAAGCCAACGGGATCGAAGTAGTGGATATAGCCAAACGATTAATGGATTATGGCTTTCACGCACCAACAGTATCGTTTCCTGTAGCAGGAACAATGATGATAGAACCAACAGAAAGCGAAAGTAAGCAAGAATTAGATCGTTTCTGTGATGCCATGATATCGATTCGAAAAGAGATCGAAGCGGTAGACAAGGACAATCCGAACAATATGCTTAAAAATGCTCCGCATACACAAGCCATGTTAACGAATGATACTTGGGAATTTCCGTATACCAGACAACAAGCGGCTTTTCCTTTAGATTATATTGCAGAGAACAAATTTTGGCCCTCGGTACGTCGCGTAGACGATGCGTACGGAGATCGAAATCTTATTTGTACGTGCGAACCAATAGAATCGTATATGGAAGCTTAATCGGAGATTCTAGAGTTATTTTGAATAAAAATCTAGTAAAACCTATTTACTTTTCAGTATTTTAGTCAAAAAATTATAAAGACCATGGGTGTTTCAATCACAGGTATAGGGAGTTATATCCCCAGTGGCGTGGCTACGAATGAAAATTTCGGGCAACATCATTTCTATACAGATGAAGGTACGAGGTTTCCGCATGAGAATGATGTGATCATTGAAAAATTCAAAGCAATCACCGGGATAGCCGAACGACGTTATATAAAGAATGAACTGAACACTTCAGACATCGCGTTTTTTGCCGCTGAAAAGGCTATTGAAGACGCGGAGATTGACAAAGAATCGTTGGATTATATTATTGTTGCCCACAATTATGGTGACGTTAGACACGGTTCGGCACAAAGCGATACCGTTCCTAGTATTGCCTCGCGGGTTAAGCACATGCTTAAGATCAAAAATCCATCTTGTGTAGGCTATGATATCATGTTCGGCTGTCCGGGATGGATAGAAGGTATGATACAGGCCAATGCCTTTATTAGAGCGGGTATTGCAAAAAAGTGTCTCGTTATTGGCGCAGAATCGTTATCTCGCGTGGTAGATCAACACGATCGTGACTCTATGATCTATAGTGATGGCGCCGGAGCAGCTATTGTAGCGGAAACCGAAGGAGAGGCCGGAATTCTAAACCATACAAGTGCTACATACACCTTAGACGAAGCCCATTTTATTTACTTTGGTGAATCGAACAATCAAGAGCTTACAGACCGACGTCGCTATATAAAAATGTATGGACGAAAGATCTATAATTTTGCATTGACCAACGTACCCGATGCAATGAAGAAATGTCTAGACGATAGTGGTCACACAATAGAGGATGTTAAGAAAATATTCATCCATCAGGCCAATGAAAAAATGGACGAGGCTATCGTAAAGCGATTCTATAAGCTATACAATGCCACACCTCCAGAGGATGTTATGCCTATGAGCATAGACAAATTAGGAAACTCTAGTGTTGCTACGGTCCCTACCCTTTACGAGTTGGTCTATAATGAAAAGTTAGACGACCACAAGGTACACGAAGGGGATCTGGTTATTTTTGCAAGTGTAGGCGCCGGGATGAACATCAATGCAATTGTATATAGGGTTTAAACAATGTACGACGGCAAAATACCAAAGAAAAGATACAAGCACACTCTTCGTTTTGTAAAAAAACATATTGATCCGGAAGCTTCTATTTTAGACCTTGGAGTTGCCAACCCATTTTCTGAAATCTTACAAAACGCAGGCTACTCTGTAACCAATACTTCTGGTGAAGATCTTGACCTAAATACCTCGGCTGTAAAGACCGACGCTTATGATGTAGTTACTGCCTTCGAGATCTTTGAACATCTCGTTTCTCCATTTAATGTGCTTCAAGATATTCAAGCCAACAAATTAGTGGCATCTGTTCCATTGAAGTTATGGTTTGCCTCAGCCTACCAAAGTAAGACCGATGAAAGAGATCGACATTATCATGAATTCGAGGATTGGCAGTTCGACTGGTTATTAGAAAAGGCCGGTTGGAAAATTAGAAGTCGTGAAAAATTTACAAATCCTGTAAGGAAAATTGGAATCCGTCCTATCTTAAGAAGATTCACACCTCGCTATTATATTGTTTATGCTGAAAGGGTCTAATGGATTTCTACATTGTCATACCGGCGTATAATGAAGAAGCTTTTATAGGAAAAACGCTTCAATCGTTAACAGCGCAAACCCTATTACCAAAAAAAATTGTCGTCGTAAACGACGGCTCGACCGACGGCACCCAAGCTATCATCGATCGGTTTGCTAACAAACACTCCTTTATTACTTCAACCATTATTCATTCTGAAGGCGAACATTTACCCGGCAGTAAAGTGATCAATGCATTCTACAAAGGATTTGAACTGTTAGATGATGCCTATGATGTGATCTGTAAGTTTGATGCCGACTTGATCTTTCCGAAGGATTACTTACAGAAAATTGCCGCAATATTCGAGCAAGACCCGACGTGTGGTATGGCAGGTGGACACTGTAGCATTGAAAAAAACGGCAGCTGGCAATTGGAGTCGCTAACCAACAAAGACCATATTCGAGGTGCACTTAAAGCATATAGAAAATCGTGTTTTAAGGCAATTGGCGGACTTAAGAATACCATGGGCTGGGATACTGTTGATGAATTACTTGCGCAATTCCACGGTTGGAAGGTATGTGCCGATACGCAATTAATGGTAAAACACCTCAAACCTACCGGGCATGCGTATGCCGCAGCGGCTAAACACAAACAAGGTAAAGCCTTTTATAAAATGCGCTATGGCTTCTGGCTTACCCATATTGCAGCCGCCAAACTCGCACTGAAAAAACAAAGCCTATCGTATTATATAAATTGTATTCGCGGCTATAATCAGGCAAAAGATGAGAATATGCCTTTTATTGTTTCTGAAGCTGAAGGCGAATTTCTTCGGAAACTGCGATGGAAGGGAATTAAAAAGAAACTGTTTTAAAAAAATATACGAATTACCTAAGTTGTTTTTTTTTAAGAACCCGTATTTTTGAAACTACACACACTACATTATGAATTTCATCAAATCGATTACACTCACATTACTTTTTAGTCTTTTCGTATCGGCCACACTTTTCGCCCAAGAAAGTGACGTGCAAAAACCAAAAAACATCATCCTGCTTATTGGTGATGGTATGGGGTTGAGTCAAGTATCGGCCAGTCAGTATTTTAATGAAAAGGATTCTAATTTTGACCGATTTACCACAGTGGGGTTGATAAAAACCTCATCTTCGAGCGATCTTATCACCGATTCGGCTTCAAGTGCTACGGCCCATGCCGCCGGAATTAAGACTTACAATGGAGCTATTGGTGTCGCACAAGACACCACGGCCGTAAAAACGATAGTAGAAACACTTTCGCAACAAAATTGGCATACAGGTTTGATCGCAACCTCCTCTATCGTGCATGCTACACCTGCCAGCTTTTTTGCACATGTAAAAGCAAGGGGGCTTTATGAGGAAATTGCCACCTATCTACCCTCTTCAGAAGTTGATTATTTTGCCGGTGGCGGACTAGCATTTTTCAATAAAAGAGAAGATAAGAAAGATCTATTAAAGGAGTTAGACATGCAAGGATTTAGTGTTACAACCGATCAATTGCCCGAAAAACTTTCCGAAGCAACTAAAAAACACGCCATTCTATTGGCCGATTATGCCATGCCGAAAATGTTAGAAGGTCGTGGAGATTTCTTACCAAATGCTACACAACAAGCGCTTGAATTTCTATCAAAGGACGACAACGGTTTCTTTTTAATGGTAGAAGGTTCTCAGATCGATTGGGGCGGTCATGCGAAAGACGCTGACTACCTCATTAGTGAGCTACTGGATTTTGATGCGACCATTGGAGTGGCATTAGATTTCGCTGAAGAACATGGCGACACCTTGGTCATTGTAACTGCCGATCATGAGACAGGCGGTTTTACTCTTGCGGCCGATGGAAGCAACTACAACAAGATAGCACCTGCATTTTCAACCGATGGCCATAGCGCAACTATGATCCCGGTTTTTGCGATCGGACCTGGAGCCCATACATTTGGTGGAATTTATGAAAACACCGAGATCTACCATAAAATGATCGAGTTAACAACCAATAAATAAATTGCAGCATACCTTCACAGGAAACAAGGTACACTCTATTAATTTTGTTACTTTAGCAGGAGTTATTACACTATGAAATACCTTCACGATATTGGCTCTTATTTTTTAATGATCAAAAGGGTCTTTAGTAGCTTTACTAAAGGTTCGGTTATTAAAGAATTGATCTTTAAAGAGATCGATGATCTAATCATTGGTTCGTTGGGTATCGTGTCGTTTATTTCATTCTTTGTAGGAGGCGTGATCGCGATCCAAACTGCATTGAATGTTGATAATCCGCTTATACCAAAATCACTTATCGGATTTGCGACCAGGCAATCGGTCATCTTAGAATTTGCACCTACCTTTATTTCTATAATCATGGCAGGAAAGGTTGGATCGTTCATCACCTCTAGTATTGGATCCATGCGTGTAACCGAACAAATAGATGCATTGGAAGTAATGGGAATTAACTCTCTCAACTATTTAGTGTTTCCGAAGATCGTTGCATTGTCATTTTATCCGTTCGTAATTGCACTATCTATGTTTCTAGGTATTGCAGGTGGATGGATTGCCGGAGTGTATGGCGGATTTACAACTTCAACCGATTTTGCGACCGGATTGCAAGACAGTTTTGAACCCTTTCATCTTACCTACGCCTTTATAAAAACGTTCGTCTTCGCCTTTATCTTAGCTACGGTACCCTCATGGCAAGGATATTATATGAAAGGTGGCGCGCTTGAAGTAGGTAAAGCAAGTACAAATTCGTTTGTTTGGACGAGTGTCTTGATCATCTTGTCGAATTATATAATCACCCAATTACTGTTAAGCTAATGATCAAAGTTGAGAACATACATAAAAGTTTTGGGGATGAAACCATTTTAAACGGCATCTCTACTGTGTTCGATAAGGGTAAAACCAATTTGATCATCGGGCAAAGTGGTAGTGGAAAAACAGTGATGCTAAAATGTTTATTAGGATTATTTCGACCTGAGAAAGGCTTTATTTATTATGAAGACAAAGCCATTCAGAACATGGATGATGAGCAGCAGCGTAATCTAAGAGAAGAAATTGGAATGCTATTTCAAGGTGGGGCATTGTTCGATTCGATGACAATTGAAGAAAATGTGATGTTCCCCTTACGCATGTTTACCAAACAGAAGCGCTCCCAAATGCTCGAACGTGTAAACGAAGTATTGGCGCGTGTAAACCTAGAAGGCGTTAACAAAAAATATCCGGCAGAGATCTCGGGTGGAATGCAAAAAAGGGTATCGATCGCGCGTGCTATCGTAAACAACCCTAAATATTTATTTTGTGACGAACCTAATTCGGGCTTAGACCCTAAGACAGCTACGGTAATCGATAATCTTATTCAAGAGATCACTCATGAATACGATATTACTACCGTTGTGGTAACACATGATATGAATTCAGTAATGGAAATTGGCGAAAAGATAGTTTTCTTAAAAAATGGTGTCTTAGTTTGGCAGGGCACAAACGAAGAGATCTTTAAAACCGACAACAAAGACGTTACCAACTTCGTGTATTCGTCAGATCTGTTTAAAAAAATTCGTGATATACAGATCAACGAGCAATAGCGATATTTGCTATTGCACGACCCTTAACGTATCCAGCTTTAGTTTAAATTTAAGCCAATCGGCCAACTTTTCGTTATTCTCGCGACGTTCTCGAGACGAGACACTTCTTTTCCAATCGACAGTGAATACTGGCATCGTATCTACTTTAGAAAAATTAGTAGACACTTGTTTGGCATAGGAAAAAGACTCGAGGTCTGAATACACCAACTTTACCTCCTTGCTCAAATCCTCGAAAGGAATGTCCTTTACCCTTAGTTTGGTGATTTCATCTTCTAGAAATTGTATACGCTCGTCCTTGTCGCGTAATTTCTGTTCGTTGTTCACATACAGGTCTTCTAATATTTCTGTCTTTAGATCGCCAGAAATCTTCTCGGCAAGTTCTCCTGTTTGGTCGGCACCCTGATAGATCTTTAGGTCGCTTTCTTCAAGTCCTTCGGTTTCTTTCAATTCAGTCAACCAACTGTTGATCTTACTTTGCGGGACCGGACGTCCTATTAGGTACACCTCTATATCTTTTGTGTTGTAATCGTAGGTCGATTTTACTACCTCAGCGCCTTCATAACGAATGATCTCTTTTACGAACTCCTTGGTTCGGTTTTCGAATACCTGCTCATCTAATAATTTGATAAAAAGGATTACACTGGGCACCATCACGATGACAGCGATCAATGATGCTAATTGGGCAGTTCGTTTTCTTCGTTTTGAATTCGCATAACGAACCAGTGGGAATCGAAGTAATTTTGATACAATAAAGGTCGCTAACGCAATAAAGACCGCGTTTATAGAGAATAGGTATAACGCACCACCTGCATAGTTAAAGTTTCCAACAGCCAATCCGTAGCCAACCGTACACAACGGTGGCATAAGGGCGGTCGCGATCGCCACACCAAAGATCACACTCGCTATAGTTCCACTTTTCGTCTTCGCCACAATTAACCCTAAGCCACCAAAAATGGCGACAAGCACATCGAGAATGGTAGGGTAAGTACGAGCGATAAGCTCCGGGGTTTCTTCGGTAAGTGGTGAAAGTTTAAAATACAAGAATGCTGTCAACACACTTAGCACCACCATGATCCCAAGGTTAAGAAGCGAACGTTTTAACGTATCTACGTCGTTAATGGCTACCGATAGCCCCACACCAACAATGGGTCCCATTAACGGACTAATTAACATGGCACCAATCACTACTGCCGTGCTACTTACGTTTAGACCGATAGACGCCACAAAGATCGAAAATATCAAGATCCAAGCGGTATGTCCTTTAAAGGGAATGTCTTTTTTTACGGCCGCTATGGTCGCATCTCGATCGCTATCGGCTCGAATATCGAACAATTCGCGAAAGAACTTTTTCAAGCCTTCCCAAGCTGTAAGTTTTATGTTTTCAAATTCCTCGCTGTTGGGAGTTACCTTGATATCCTCCTTGTTGTTTGTATCACTCATTTAGGTATACTTTTTCCCGAACTTCGTATTGATCTCGGCTAACAATTGTTTTATATTCTGTTCTTTTTTCTTCGGAAAGATAAGCAACACGTCGTCCTTATCTACTACTATATAATCGTCGAGACCGTCTAGCACCACTAGTTTTTCCGAATTGGTAAAGATCATATTCCCCTTTGCATCTCGCGTGTAGGGAATGGCCTTTACCACTGCATTTTTATTTTCATCCTTTTCCAACTTCTCATGCAATGCACCCCAAGTTCCTAGATCGTTCCAATCGAATGCTGCTTCTTTTACATATACATTTTCGGCATTTTCCATGATGCCGTAATCGATCGAAATATTCTCGGCCTTTTCGTAGTTGGTCTTAATAAAACGGGTTTCTTCCGAAGTATTATAGACCGGTATTCCTTCAGAAAAAAGCGCATGCATAACGGGCATATGTTGCGCAAAAGCTTCGGTGATACTTGTAACACTCCATAGAAATATCCCGGCATTCCACAAAAAATTTCCATCGGCTAAAAATGACTTTGCCGTATCGTAATCGGGTTTTTCGGTAAATTGTTTTACTTTTTTAATGGGAGTTGCCGCTTGATTGGCTGCTTCAATATAACCGTAACCGGTGTTGGGAAAGGTAGGGGTTATCCCCAAGGTCATTAGCAGGTCTTCCCGTTGGCAGGCGTCGAAACACAATTGAACGTCGTTCGCAAAAGCCGTTTCATCCTCTATCCAATGATCGCTAGGTGCTACGAGCATCAAAGCGTTCGGATTCTCTTTTTTAATTTTTAAGGCTGCCAACAAGATACAAGGCGCAGTATTTCGCATGGCCGGTTCTAAAACTAATTGCGCTTCTGTAATTTCCGGAAGTTGTTCTAATGTTAGGTTGGCATAGCGATCGTTCGTTAACACTAAGATCTGGTCTTTCGGCACCATTTTCGCCAACCGATGGAAAGTAGTTTGTAATAAACTCTTCCCTGTGCCGAGCATATCGTGAAATTGCTTAGGAAAATGGGTAGTACTCACCGGCCAAAACCGAGAACCGATGCCTCCTGCCATGATCACTGCATAATAGTTATTGGTCATTTCCTGCTTTTATAAATTCCACTTCTGCGTTGGGGTTGAACAAGTAGGTACGACCTGTCGCTACTTCCAAACATTCATAGCGTTTTATTCGTTTATTACCTCGCTTAAACACCTTTCCGTTATACAAACGAAATAAAGCCCCATACGGTATTTCAAATATATAATTTTTATCGTTTGGCGGGTCATATTGTTTTAAGGCGAGCGATAGTTTGGCATCGGTATCGCTGGTGGCTCTAGGATTTTTAAAATGAACCGCTAACAGGGGCAATAATTGCTTCGGAAAGATCTCCGGTCGAATAAAGGGTAGCATTATTGCTTGAAAGCTCTGTTTCCATTCGCGTCCATGTGGTTTAATGGCACGCCCGTAGTTATTAAAGGCCACTAAATGAGCGATCTCATGCAGCAAAGTGATGAGAAATCGATACGGATTCAGATTAGCGTTTACTGTTATTTGGTGTTGCCCGCTTGGTAATTTTCTATAATCCCCATGCCGCGTAACACGTTCGTTTACGATCTTTAAATGTACTTGGTGTTGTTTAATAAGTTCGAATACCGGAGCTACGGCATTTTGAGGGATGTAATTAGCAAGTACTTTGTCCATTCCTAGGGTGTAGTTCTAGAGACTTGTAACAACTTCCCGTTGTAATAGCGCTGTCCGGTTAATGAAAAGTCCATTATATAGCTAGCCATTTCTTTGGCAGTTAATGGCGCTTCGTAGCCCGGGAACGCCTCTTCCAACATCTCAGTTTGTACGGCTCCTAACGCGAGTACATTAAAAGCAGGACCGGTTTCCTTATATTCTTCTGCCCATACTTCCGTAAGACTAATGACCGCACCTTTACTACTGCTATAGGCGCTTAATCCCGGAAACTTCATACTGCCTTGTACCCCGCCCATGCTGCTTATATTCACCACATGTCCCTTTTTATTCATAAAGGGCAGTACGGCTTGGGTAAGTGCTGCCAGTCCAAATACATTCACATCGTACACCTCTTTAAAATCGGATACTGAGGTCTTCGAAAATGGTTTGTTGACCAATAAACCGGAGTTGTTGATAAGCACATCTACATGCCCCCAGCGCTCTTTGATAAAAATTGGCACCTTTGCTATATCGTTCTTGTCGGTGATATCGCAGGGAAAACAATGACAATTCGATTCTTCAAATCCGGAGACCGGCACATCATTTCTGGAAAGCGCCAGTACATTATGCCCGGCATCGGTAAACATGGCCACCATCTCGTATCCTATTCCACGACTGGTTCCGGTAATTATTACATTCTTCTTCATATATTCCAAGTATAACAAATCCCGTCCACTTTAACATAAAATAGACGGGATAAAATTTCTTTATCGCAACAGCACCTATGTTTTAATTATACGAACATGGTCACCGGATTCTCAATATACTGTCGTACCGTTTGTAAGAATTTAGCTCCTGTTGCCCCATCTACCGTTCGGTGATCACACGCTAGCGTGATCGTCATGGTGTTTCCAATAGCGATCGCACCATTCTTCACCACCGGTTTTTCTATGATGGCTCCAACCGATAAAATCGCGGAGTTTGGTGCATTAATAATAGAGGTGAACTCTTTGATACCAAACATCCCTAAATTAGAAACCGTAAAGGTACTGCCCTGCATTTCATCGGGCGTGATCTTTTTGCTACGCGCCTTGCCGGCCAGTTCTTTTACGTTGGCGCCAATTTGTGAAAAGCTCATCTGGTCGGCAAATTTTAATACCGGGACCAACAAACCTTCGTCTACGGCAACCGCCACTCCAATATGAATATGTTTTGCAATTTTGGTGGTATCACCTTGCCACTGACTGTTTACTTGCGGATGTTTCCGAAGTGCCATAGCACATGCCTTTACCACCATATCGTTGTACGATATCTTCACATCTGGGTCGCTATTAATTGCAGTTCGCGCGGCCATCGCATGCTCCATATCCAATTCTATGGTGAGGTAATAATGTGGTGCTGAGAACTTCGACTCACCCAATCGCTTGGCAATGGTCTTACGCATTTGCGAATTCTTGCTTTCTTCAAAGCTTTCTTCGCCAACCGGAGTATACGCTTGCCCGGATGCGGCTGGTTGATAATTTTCTATATCGCTTTTTACAATTCGCCCATTATCGCCACTACCTGTAACATGTCGAAGGTTAATTCCTTTTTCTTCTGCTAATTTTTTAGCGAGTGGTGAAGCAAAAATACGCCCTTCGCTAGCTGCTGTACTTTCGGATTTAGATTTTTGTTCGTTTTGTTTAGTTGCTGTGTCTTTCTTTTCTTCGGAAGGAGTCTCCTCTGTTTTTTTAGTTTCCTTTTTATCTTCTGAAGTACTCGTTTTCTTAGCCTCTTTTTTCTGCTTATTAGATGAAGCCTTAATGTTTGAAACATCGGTTCCTTCCGGCCCTATGATCGCGAGCAAGGCATCTACCTTAGCCGTTTCTCCTTCTGAGATACCAATTTTTAACAAGGTCCCCGAGTAAAAAGACTCAAATTCCATAGTGGCTTTGTCGGTCTCTATCTCGGCCAAAATATCACCTTCCTCAACGCTGTCTCCTTCATTCTTAAGCCAAGTAGCTACTGTCCCTTCTTCCATGGTATCACTAAGACGTGGCATGGTAATGATCTCGACACCTTCCGGCAACTCATCATCATCGCTTTCTGAAGACTCCCCTTCTTCATCTTCAGTATCGCTATCGCTCTTTTCTTTGGTTTCTTCGGAAGCTTCCTCTTCTTGTTCTTCTTTTTCCGTTTTTGCTTCAGACGATTTTTTATCAGCTTCTTTGTCGTCGGAACCTTTATCTTTTCCGTCGATTAACTCAGAAACATCTTCGCCCTCTTCTCCAATAATTACTAGCAGTTCGTCAACCGGAGCTGTGTCTCCTTCAGCAATACCAATATGTAAAATGGTGCCTTCGTAAAAAGACTCAAATTCCATAGTCGCCTTATCGGTTTCTATTTCGGCTAGAATATCGCCTTCTTCAACAGTATCACCTTCTTTTACGAGCCATTTTGCAACGGTACCTTCTTCCATGGTATCGCTTAGTCTCGGCATGTTAATTACTTCGGCCATTGCTTATAATTTATGGGATAAAAACGGATAATCTTCTTGTTCGTATACAGAATCGTACATCACGTTCTTTGCCGGATAGTCGGATTCTTCTGCAAACTTCTCACATTCGCTCACCTTATCTTTTACGCGTTTATCGATCTTTTTAATGTCTTCTTCGGAAGCCCACTTTTTCTCATAGATCTTATGAAGCACGTAGGAAATAGGGTCTTCTTCTTGTTTTTTCTTTACTTCATCCTTGGTACGGTAGTGTTGCGCATCACTCATAGAGTGTCCTCTATAGCGATAGGTGCGTATTTCTAGAAAGGTAGGACCATCTCCTCTACGAGCACGATCTATAGCCTCATCCATTTCTTTGGCAACTACTTCAGGTTTCATTCCATCGACCGGCTTACACGGCATTTCGTATCCTAAACCAAGTTTCCAGATGTCGGTATGATTGGCCGTTCGGGCTACCGAGGTTCCCATGGCATAGCCGTTGTTCTCAACACAAAATACGACCGGTAATTTCCATAACATGGCAAGGTTAAAGGTTTCGTGTAATGACCCCTGTCGTGTGGCTCCATCTCCCATATAG
Organism: Candidatus Ulvibacter alkanivorans; assembly: GCF_003333325.1. Taxonomy (GTDB): domain Bacteria; phylum Bacteroidota; class Bacteroidia; order Flavobacteriales; family Flavobacteriaceae; genus Ulvibacter_A; species Ulvibacter_A alkanivorans. The sequence continues at coordinate 117,267 of NZ_QOLC01000098.1, forward strand.
GTTAACGTAACCGAATCTCGTTCATGGTATCGATCTGCAAAGGCAAGGCCGGCACCCAAAGGTATTTGTCCTCCCACGATTCCATGACCGCCATAAAACCGATGTTCTTTGGAGAATATATGCATAGAGCCACCAAGTCCTTGAGAAGTTCCGGTTGCTTTTCCATACAGTTCGGCCATTACTTTCTTAGGGTCTACGCCCATCCCAATAGGTTGCACGTGGTTCCTATAGGCGGTGATCATGCGGTCCTTGTCAAGATCCATAGCATGTAATGCACCGGCGAGCACGGCTTCCTGTCCGTTATACAAATGTAGGAACCCTCTCACTTTTTGTTTTATATATACTTGAGCTAGTTTATCTTCGAACTTACGCCAAAACAGCATGTTCTCATACCAATCTAAGTAGGTGTTCTTTGTAATTTTTTTCATTAGTAAGCTGAATTAATTTCAGTAACAACAGTAGCACTACCGATGTTCCTCTAGTGCACAATTTACTTCCGAAGAGAAGCGCATCGCACGATTAACAAAAATACTATATTCTGTAGGACTACAAAACACCGAAACACTAAAAAACTGCTAATTCGTTAGAGATAGGAATTATCGAAGATAAGTGGCAACAACTCTTTTATAGAATTGGCTTTGACCACTTTTCCCGTTTCCCCCATAAAATAGATCGCTATTGGGGATCGCTGTTTTACTTCGTATTCGGCCAGAACTTGTCTACAGGCTCCACACGGCGGTGTAGGAACGGCTACCGTATGATTTAGGGATCGTACGGTAAGTGCCATTTGCTTTAAAATTGCATCGGGGTAGGTAGCACCCGCATGAAAAGCGGCAACCCTTTCGGCACAAAGTCCGGACGGGAAGGCAGCATTCTCTTGGTTATTACCCAACACTATTTCTCCCGAATCGAGTTTAATGGCTGCACCTACCATAAAATGTGAATAAGGCGCATAAGCATTTTCACGTGCTTGCTGCGCCTTATTCATTAATTCTTGAATGTCTTTAGGAAGCGTATCGACAGATTCGAACACTTCTAAATGTGTTTCAATCGTTATTTTTTTCACACTACTAATATTCGTCGTACTCGTCACCAAAGTTAAAGGTAAGACCAAATCGCAAGGTTCCTTCTAGCGGACTTCTCACTTTAGAAGTAGAGAACAAGTATGACACATCGATATTGATAGCGGTATACTTAAATCCAGCTCCTATAGAAAGGAATTTACGTGATCCTTTTTCTTCGCTTTCGTTAAAATATCCGGTACGAAGTGCAAAGAAGTCTTGATACCAATATTCGGCTCCAAGTGCCCATGTAAATTCTTTTAATTCTTCGCTAAATCCGTCTGGAGCATCTCCAAACGATTGGAATATACCTGAGAAAAACCCTATGTCTTCATATTCTTCATCATCTTCGGCATCTATATCGCCATCACCATCAAAATCCTGTGGTGTTGGTACGAGTAATTTATTAACCTCTAAGCTAAGCCCTACTTTGTTGTAAGCGTCTAAGATAAAATCGAATCCGGCACCTAGGCCTAAGTTTGTAGGCAAGTTGTTTTCTTGACCGGTTTCATCGTACTTAAGTTTTGGTCCCACATTAGAAATATTGAAACCTGCTCTCCAGCGTCCGTCAAAATCGTTATAGGCTATTTCTTCACTTTGGTAATACCCAGCCACATCTACGGCGAAGGTACTTGCTGCAGATGAATCTTCATTTCCTGTTGGGAATTTCAGGTTCGAGCTAATAAAACGACCTGCAACTCCTAATGCAAATCGCTCACTTAATCGAAGCGAATAGGAAACATCTAATAAGAGTTCATTTGGGTTTACGATCAAAGGTTGTTGATCTGCCGTTTCACGAAGTTCGATCTCACCGGTACTAAAATACCTCAAACTACCTGCAACTGCACTACGTTCGTTGATACGATTGTAATACGTAAGGTTTCCGAGGAAAATATCGTTCACCAACTGGCTTAGATAAGGTGTATAAGTTACACCCACTCCTTGTTTTGAAATAGCAAAAGCATATTTAGCAGGGTTCCACTGTTGTGAAAACGCATCGGCAGAGGTAGCTACACCTATATCTCCCATACCGGCAGATCGTGGGTCGGCTGCTATCAATACAAATGGTACTGCTGTGGTAATTACACGTTGATCGATTGTGGAATTGTCTTCTTGGGCTGTTGCATTCTTTGAAACTAACACTAAACCAATGAGGGTCAGGATAAAAAATTTCTTCATGAGGTATAAATTTTGACAAATATAATTTTATATTTTTAAAGGATGACGAGTTTTTCAAATTTTTCAACTCGCTTATTGGTTAACGTAGATTTCACCGTAATCTTATACACATACACGCCTTTCCCGATTCGGTCGCCAAAATCGTCTCTCCCATCCCATACAATATCACGTGACAAAAAGCCATCTGTATTAATGATCTGGTTCTTGGTCCAAACCACTTTTCCAGTTACTGTAAATACCTGAACCTGTACATCTAAAGGCTCAAAAGGCCGATTGTGATTAAACCAGAATTCGGTGTAATCCACAAATGGATTAGGGTAATTCAACACCCTATTTATCTTAAGCTCATCATCACCTGCGACCACAAATTGGATCTCTGCCGTAGACGAATTATTATACACATCCCACGCTTTGAACGTTAGTGTGTGTAATCCTTTTTCAAGGTCACGGAATTTAAAATTGGTTTCTCCTTTGGTGAAATCGTCTACATCACCTTGATAATAATCATTAAGTACAAAAGGATTGGTTTCATCTCCATCTAGTATGGCGATCATGTCGTGACCAATTCCACTAGCTGTATTTATACCATTCTCATCTTCGAGTTTTGCTATAAGTATAGGTGAATCATTGGTAATTCCACCCGAAACGAAACTCTCATCATTCATAAACAATCGTATTAACGGCCCCTCATTATCTTCAGGGGCATTTTCATTAAGTCCACCAATTTGCAGATCGAAACTTACTCCGGTTTGATCTTCTAACGAATTATTTCGCTGTGCATACAAACTCGCACGACCGGCGCCAACAGGAATTTGAATGTCTCTAGGGACCACGAACTCGAATTCGAACTGACCATTATTCACCGATGCCTGCCCATTAAAAAGCCCCTCTCCTAAGGTCGTAAAGTTTAGGATCAATAGTGGACAACCGGTACATTCTCTCACTCCATCGTTACCTAAGGTTTGTCGTTCTACTTTCTTATCGAAGATCTTGGCTTCAAGCACCCCGCTATAATCGGTCATGAGGTTCCCAGACTCATCTAGCACCTCACCACCAATCTTCACACGACTTAGTGCTTGTAGCGTGTCGGTTGCTTGGGCAATCGGCACGTCGTTGAGGGTGGTTAATCGCACTTGTGGCTTCGGAAATGCAAGCTTCATTGCCGGATCACCAATAGAAAATACCACACGACGTAATACATCCCCTATTTCATTCTTTGCCAATCGTAAGGATTCGGCCGGTGTATCGTAATTTGTAGTACCATATCCAAATAAATAAGGTGCTAACACCTCATTAAATTGAACTCCTAATGTAACCGTAATTGATCGAGTAGTAGTTAACAACGAAATAGCTCCTCCTTCTCGATTCCAGTAGATCAACTCACCGGCTGTAATGCGCAACGGATTGTCGAACTTAGTATATTCACAGGTTATGGTAACAATTAACGGGAATCGTGGTGCATTTCGTAAATTCTCACCATCACTTTTAGTAAATATAAATTCTTTCGCAATTCCATCTTCTCCCCCATGCCCAAAATAGGTGATGATCAACGACCCTACATCGATCACATTTTTAATAGCTTCATTTACTTCAGGATAGCGATCTCCCCCTGCAGAGGTTTCTTGTTGGTAGGCGTCGGAATGAATTTTTTTAACATTGATAAATGGTTTTTCAGCTTCGATCTGATCACCAATAGCGTCGAGAGTGACTTCTAAGTCTTCATATTCATACACCTCATCTACATCGTCGGAGATCAAGACAAAATTATTTCGCCAATTCCCGTAGGCTTCTTGAGAACTGTAGGTAATGATCTTATTTACCATTGCATTGGCGAGTCCAACTTCATCAGCGAGAATTCTTCCAACAGCAATATCCAGTCTATCGCTTCCCGTCATTGTCCCTTCACCATCGTCCACACTTCCGAAGAAATCATCGGTCATAAAAGAACTAACCGTGCTTCGACTGCTCAAGGTGTGAAAAGTAGGCACGACATTATTATTGTCTGGCAGTCGGTTCTTATAATCTACAGAAGTATCACCAAACAAACACAAATATTTAATGCGCTTATTGGGAGATGATGCATTATCGTAAATATATTTTACAAAGTTTCGAATGGCGCTAATATCTTGCTTACCCGAACTAAACTCCTCATAGATCTTATCGGTAGTCACCACCTTCACATTTAGTCCATTCAAATTTTTATGATGTGTGGCTAAACGCAACGCTGGTTGTATTAGAAAAGGAGAAGTTACGATCAAGTAATCAATATCTTTAAAGTTACCGGAGGCATCGTTAAAGATCGTTCCCTTTAGATCTTGATTTGGCACTCTCGATTCTGTCAATTTTACCGGAACGTACAGGTCATTAGGGTCTATGGCCACATACTTTCGAACTGTACCCAGTTGTGCCTTTATACTAATATTACCGGCACCTTCATCGTTTCTTTTTTCTGAAATATTTTGAGGATTGGTAACATCCCATATTGAAACAAATTGTGAAGCATTTTGAAGCTCATAGCTTGCAACTCCAGAACCGGTTGCCGCCTCACGGTTTTCAAAGGCTAATTGGCCATCACCCCCGGACAACGTACTGGTTGCCTGAATTCGAATATAATCTAAATAAGCAATGCTGGCAGGGTTACCTGAATTATTATAATTTAGTGTTACAGACACATTACCATCTCCCGGAGCAGGCACTTGAACCGTCGTAAAATCTGGATCTATTAACAAGGATTCTCCGGTTTCCGAAAAGGTAAGTGGATCGACACTAGTGTTATTAATATCGATCGACATTGATGTATTGGTTTCAGAAGAAGCCACGGCACGAATGGTTACTCGCATATCAGAACCGCTGGCGATATTCGGGATTGAAAAATCGAACGTCTGTTCATTCTCGATATCGAATCGGTTGCTTACCCATCTTCGGCCCAATTTAGACGGACTCTCTTCGTCTTCTTCAAAAAAGACGGTGTTATCATAAGTTGTAAAGGTCGTAGTTGGATTCTGCGTAGGTTCTAGCATTGGCAATACGCGTCTCCCTGAACCACCATCTGCGGTGATATAATAATAGGAGTCATCGCTATACGGATTAATATGAGAATCGTTTTCTTCATCATAGCCTAAGGTGCTACTTCCGTAGAACAAAATAAAATCATTAGCATCGAAGGATCCATCCTGCTCACCAACCACTTGGATTGCGATCTCCGGATTGTCGTAAATAATAGAGCCAGCATCTATTTGTAATGGCATTGGTTTACCGCCATTACCATATATTTTTATATTTCTTGGGTTGATCGCATCGGTATCCATTCCCAGATCGTCTAAAAAACTTTTGGAGATCCTTTGAACACCCGTTTTCTCAACTTTAAATTTAAACCAATTCCCTGTAGCCAAAACAGAGTTGACTATTGGCTGCCGGCTTGATGCTCCTAACGAACCTCTTTGTTTGGAATAGTCGACCGTAAAGGAAGTGACTTTTTGATAAGTTCCATTTCGTCTTACGATAGGAGAAACGGTAAGTAAGGTGTATATTTTATCTCTACCTTTGGAACTTCGAATGGTATAGGTTAACGTCTCTTCAACCAACGCTTTATTAATAAGCGTTTGCTCTTTTGCGGTTAAAGGGCTGTATTGCACGTTTCGCAATTGTAGTGTGCTGGGATTCGCATAGCCGTCGTCTTCCCAAACTTCTTGAAATTGTATGCGCTCTTCACTAATTTGGAGTTTCAGTGGGTTATACGATTCTTCTTTAGCTGTCACACCACCAGAAAAAGCGGTGCTAGTTGCAACCGAATTCACATCATCACCCCAGTTGTTCCAGGCAATCTTTATATTTTTTGTTTGTCCGAATACAGCAGCCGAAAGGGCAACTACAAGCAAAAAAAGTATTGTTTTTTTCATCATAACCATTAACGCTTCAAATATACACTTAGTATGGTTTACACCTTCAAAGTTTTTTTATAAGTGTGAAAATTGATATAATAATTAAGAATATATTACGTTTGCATTTCGATTGGTAGGAAAAATAGTGCATTCCTAACATCGCAGAAATATTAAAATAATATTGCATTTTTATCGTTAATTACTATATTGCGAACCCAATTTTTTCATAATCTGAACTATGAACTTACGAAAAACAGTCACTTTACGGCTTATTTTAGCTATCGTTGCAACCACACTTTTAATTAGTTGTAACAAATCCCGTGATTACAAAAACAGTTCCAGAGCTACTGGTTGGAAGATGAACGCCAAAGAAGGTGGATTCCAGTACAACCCGAAAGCAAAAGAACAAGAAACCGGCCCCGGATTAGTATTTGTGGAAGGTGGTACTTACACTATGGGTAAGGTACAGGATGATCCGATGCACGATTGGAACAACACCCCAACACAACAACACGTTCAGTCTTTCTACATGGACGAAACCGAGGTTACCAACCTAATGTACTTAGAATACCTAGATTGGTTAAAAAGAGTATTCCCTCCAAGTGATGATAACTATCGCTTAATTTACGAAGGCGCATTACCAGACACGCTTGTTTGGAGAAACCGTCTAGGATTTAACGAAGTGATGACCAACAACTACCTTCGTCACCCTGCCTATGCCGATTATCCGGTAGTAGGTGTTAGTTGGATCCAAGCAGTAGAATTCAGTAACTGGAGAACCGACCGAGTTAACGAACTTATTTTAGAAGAAGAAGGTTTTACTTCTCGTAACGCTCGTTACGACGTAGATGCCGGTGAAACTTTTAGCACACAAACCTATTTAGACAGTCCTACATTAACCTATGGTGGAAAAGACTCTATCACTCGTGGTGGAAAGCGTTCTGAATCGCTATTAAAGAGAAATGAAGACAGTACCAACCTTTATGTACAACGTAAAGACGGACTATTACTGCCTGCGTATCGCCTGCCTACCGAAGCTGAGTGGGAATATGCTGCACTTGGATTAGTTGGACTAAGAAGTTATAACGTTTATCGCGGAAGAAAAAAATATCCATGGGATGGTCAATATACACGTTCCGGAAAGAGAAGAAGCCGTGGCGATCAATTGGCCAACTTTAAACAAGGTGACGGTGACTACGGTGGAATTGCAGGATGGAGTGATGACGGTGCCGATATTACTGCCGAAGTTAAATCATACGAGCCAAACGATTACGGACTTTACGACATGGCCGGAAACGTAGCAGAATGGGTTGCCGATGTGTATCGCCCCATCGTAGATGACGAATTTAACGACTTTAACTACTATCGTGGAAACGTCTACACCAAAAACGCTATTGGGAAAGATGGAAAGGCAAAAATAGTTACTGCAGACTCGATTGTGTACGATACGCTAAGCAACGGACGAATCGTAGCGCGTAATTTACCGGGTGAGATCCTACAAGTTCCTGTAGATGAAAAAGAAACATATTTAAGAACTAACTTCTCTGAAAGTGACAATCGTGACTACAGAGATGGTGATAAGCGCTCTACTCGTTATTACCAATCGTTTGGCGCAGCCGAATTTGGTGAAGAAGAGACCGAAGAAGACACCAAACGTATGTATAATTCACCAAAGCATAAAGTCTATGCAGATAGCTCTGGAACACTGGAACGACAGTATGATGAGTCTTCTAACCGAACTACCCTTATCGACAATGAAGTACGAGTATACAAAGGTGGTTCATGGAGAGATCGCGACTACTGGTTAGACCCGGCACAAAGACGCTATTTCCCACAAGATATGGCAACCGATTATATCGGATTTAGATGTGCAATGTCTCGCGTTGGTTCTAAATCTAAAAAAGGAAAAAGACCTAGAAACTAGGTTGATTACAATAAAAAAAAAGACCCTCCTATACTTCTTGTGTAGGAGGGTTTTTTAGTACATTTAAGTTATGAATATAGAAGAAATTTACGGTCATTTCCTTAAAAGCTCCGGTATTTGCACAGACACTAGAAAGATCACGCCAAACTGTTTGTTCGTTGCACTAAAAGGAGCGAAGTTCGATGGAAATACTTTTGCTTCCGAAGCAATACAACAAGGAGCGTACAAAGCGCTTATAGATGACCCAACTTACGAAAACAGCACTGGCACTACCCTCTTATGTGAAAACAGCTTAGAAACACTTCAGCGGCTGGCAACACACCATCGTAAAGCCTTGGGACTTCCCATTATTGCGTTGACCGGAAGTAATGGAAAGACGACCACCAAGGAACTGATCCACGCTGTGTTAGCACAACAATACAAGGTTTCGGCAACCATCGGCAACCTAAACAATCATATTGGTGTACCACTTACCTTGTTAAATATGCACCAAGAAACCGAGATAGGAATCGTTGAAATGGGAGCTAATCATCACGGAGAAATCGCCGCACTTTGTGAAATCGCACTGCCCGATTATGGTTATATAACGAATTTTGGCAAGGCGCACTTGGAAGGCTTCGGAAGCTTAGAAGGGGTCGTAAAAGCCAAAACTGAATTGTACCGACATCTCAAGGAGCGAGGAAAACCGGTATTTGTAAATACAGCTGATGCAAAGCAAATCGAAAACACCAAAGACATGGAGATCATTCCAATTCCTAAAAAAGGTATAGACGCTTATATGTCAAGTTCTTCGGAAGACAATACCATTGGCATACAGTACGATAAAATCGAAATCAGAAGTAGGTTGGTTGGCGATTATAACTATCACAATCTGTTGGCAGCACTCACGATAGGAACCCATTTTAGTATTACCCCTGCGAACGCAAAACGTGCTATAGAATCGTATGTACCGTCGAATAACAGATCGCAGGTCATCGAAAAGAATAGCAACAAGATTATCATGGATGCTTATAATGCGAATCCTACAAGTATGCAAGCCGCAATACAAAATTTCGAGCGTGCCAAAGGTGACCAAAAGTACTTATTCTTAGGAGATATGTTCGAACTTGGTAAGGACGCAGCCACAGAACACCAACAGATCACTGATTACCTTTCCAAACACTCAATTGGAACTACTTATATCATTGGTGAGAACTTTTATAAAACGAAGTCAGACGCAGCACATATACATCAATATAGGTCATTTCAAGAATTAGCCGACGCATTAAAGAACATCTCACTTTCAAATAGTTTAATATTGATCAAAGGTTCGCGTGGCATGGCCTTAGAACGAATTGTACCGTTACTGTAGCGCAAAAATATTCGTATTAAAAGCATGATTTGAAATGGTCTTCTTTAAAAGTAGAGGATCAAATAATTTGCATCATTAAATAGTTATATCCAAAATAAACCCACACTTGCAAATACAATCCCTATGTGCTAGCGCACAGTAGAGATTCTTCCACAAACCAATCAAGGATTACTCGTGTGATCCAAATCAAACCAACGCCTGCAAATACAATCCCAATGTGCTAGCGCACAGTAGAGATTCTTCCACAAACCAATCAAGGATTACTCGCGTGATCCAAATCAAACCCACGCCTGCAAATACAATCCCAATGTGCTAGCGCACAGTAAGGATTTTTATTTTCTCCAAAATTCTGAACCTCCGGTTCAATTCTGTCGAAAATAAAAATCCCGATGAATTACTTCATCGGGATTGTGCTTGATGTGGGCCATATTGGATTCGAACCAATGACTTCCACGTTGTCGACGTGACACTCTGAACCAACTGAGTTAATGGCCCGTTAATTACGATGCAAGATACTTAAACTGATGCATTAATTAAACCTATTTGCTCTCATTATTTTCGCTTCGGAAAACTATTCTTCAATGACGATGAGATGAGACAATCGGTTACGCACTGAACCTTCGATTCAATTATGTCGAAAATAAAAATCCCGATGAATTACTTCATCGGGATTCTGCTTTATGTGGGCGCGAAGGGATTCGAACCCCTGACCCCTTGGGTGTAAACCAAGTGCTCTGAACCAACTGAGCTACGCGCCCCTACTGTTAGGGACGGCAAATATAAGGTAGTTTTTAATACCCGCAAAAAAATAGTTGAAAAAAAATTACAAAACTTCAGCAACCACAAAAGTACTGCCTCCTACAAATATTAGGTCGTTTGTATTGGCGCACGCTAGTGCAGCCTGATATGCTTTTTCAACACTTTGATAGTGAGCTCCTTTTAAGCTATAGTTAGCAGCCGTTTCTTGCAGGACCGCCGCGTCCATGCCCCTGGGAACGTCTGCCTTACAAAAATAATAGACCGCCTCTTTTGGAAATAATGGTAACAAGTCCTTTAAAGATTTATCGTTAGTTGTGCCAAGCACTATATGAAGCGTCTTATATTGCTCTTGCCGTACTTGAGCGAGCACCATCGCTATTCCCTCTTTATTATGTGCTGTATCGCAAATCACTTTTGGTCCATCTCGAAGCAGCTGCCATCGCCCTTGTAATCCTGTGTTCATCACAGTACGCTGTAAACCTTTATCAATATCGTGCGTCGAAATGTTCCAATTCAATTCCCGAAGTACTCGAACTGTAGCGAGTACGGTTCGTATGTTCTTCTTCTGATAACTACCTTTAAGATCGGAAGTAAAGGGCGGATGCGCATCTAAGGCTGCAAAATGGATAGGCGCCTTATTCTCTAAGGCTTTTTTCTGAAAGACCTCTTTAGTCTCCTTTTGTGTTTCTCCAATTACAACCGGGGTTTCGTTTTTTATAATGCCCGCTTTTTCTGAAGAGATCTCTACCAAGGTTGAACCCAAAAATTGTGTATGGTCCAATCCTATATTGGTAATGACAGATACCTCGGGCATAACGATATTGGTACTGTCCAAGCGGCCACCCATACCTACTTCGATCACGGCTATATCTATATTTTCGGTTCTAAAGTAATCGAAGGCCATTCCAACCGTCATTTCAAAAAAAGACAATTGGTTGGTTTCAAAAAACGAACGATGGTTTGTTACAAAATTGATCACAGCTTGTTCTGAGATCATTTCACCATTGATCTTTATACGCTCCCTAAAATCCTTTAGATGCGGTGACGTATACAATCCTACTTTATACCCTGCCTCTTGCAATATAGAAGCCAACATATGGCTGGTAGATCCCTTTCCGTTGGTCCCGGCCACATGAACACTTTTAAATTCACGTTCGGGGTGGTCTAAATGAGCAGCTAGCAATAAGGTATTCGACAGGTCGGCTTTATACGCTACTTGACCTACACGTTGATACATGGGAAGCTGACTAAACAGCCAATCTATGGTTTCTGCGTATGTATTGATGGTAAACAGATTTGATTAAAGGTATCAAATATAAGAAAGTGATGTACCCTATTTTATTCGGAAAGCTTAAAGTTATAAATGATCTTTCCAATTTGTTTAGCAGGTGCATTTTCATCGCTATTAAAACGAGTTGCCAGCGCCGCTCTTTTAGCTGGTTCTAACAAACACCTAGAGTTGTTTGTGGTTCCGCGTACACCGGGTGTAGCACTAATTACACGACCGCTTCGATCTACTTCTATACTTACTACAACCTTCCCGGCTTCATTACAATCCTGTACAAATTTTTCTTTGTTCAATGCTTTGCGTCCTCCTAAAAGATAATTTCCGTCACCATCCAAGCCTTTCCCTGTACCGTAGTAACTACTGGCATTTGGATCACCATTGGGATTCCCTTTGTCTCCGGCTGTATCGTCATTACCCTCTCCCCCTTTTGCGGTCCCATCGCTTTTTGGGCCGTTGATAATACTAGACAGGGCATCGCTTGTAGACTTATCCGGTTTAGGGTCCGGTTTTTTAGGTGTTTCCTTTTTGGGTTCTATCTTTTTATTTGTTTCCGTTTGTTCTTTGGCCGTATTTTCTTTCTTGATCACCGGCGCCTCCTCATTATCTTGTGTAACCACATCTTCTTTTATTTCAGATTTGGGTTGTTCTACCGGAATGGGAGTGGTTTGTTTGGGTGCCGATTGGATCTTTTCGAGCGGTTGTATATTTCCGCTTCCAGTCTCGGTGGTTCCGAAATTCACGGCAATGCCATTTTCGGGTGGCGGATCGAGGTAGGTCAAGCCCACGTAGAATAGCAACAATAAAATAAGGATATGCAAGATCACGGTGATCGTCATACTCTTTTTTTTATGTTTTGTATCTAAAAATTTCATACCCCGCTTGTTATCGCAAATGATTGTTGTGAGATCTTATATTTTTTATTCTTATCCTAAGCTGCGTTAAGGGTTGAGCGATACTACCGTGTAGTAGCGAAAACCTGACCACGCCATTTGGCGTGGGAACGCCCAACAAAAAAACAATTTAATTAGGACGAACAGCCAACACTACTTTAAAGTTGTTCTTGTTTGCTACGTCCATTACAAATACTGCATCTTCGATGGGCACACCTTCTTCGGCGCGAAGAATTATGGTTGGCTCTGTTTGCCCTGCCAAGATGTTATTCAATTCTTTTTCTAATGAATATTCACTAACGCGTTCTTTGTTTACGTAGTATGCACCGTCTTTGGTGATGCTAACCGACGCCTTTTGCACGTTCGTACTCTTACCTTTAGCTTTAGGCAAGATAAGATCGAGTGCGTCCGGTGTGATCGCCGGTGAAGTAAGCAAGAAGAACACCAACAATAAAAATACAATATCGGTCATGGAACTCATGCTAAACTCGGCGCTCACTTTATTTCTTCCGCGTAAATTCATTAGGCTGGTTCGTTTAATATATCTAAGAAATCGACTGCTGTCGCTTCCATTTGATGCACTACTTTATCGGTTCGTACCACAATATGATTGTAACCCATATATGCTATAATACCGACAATAAGTCCGGCCACAGTGGTTGTCATGGCTGTATAGATCCCTTCTGCCAAGGCTCCCATTTCTGCTTGTCCGCTACTAGTTGCCAATTGATGAAAGGCAAGTACCATTCCAATTACGGTACCTAGGAACCCGATCATAGGTGCTGCTCCTGCAATGGTTGCCAAGACACTTACATTTTTCTCTAGTTTATATACTTCTAGTCGACCAGCATTTTCGATGGCGGTGTTGATGTCTTCTAATGGGCTGCCTATGCGTGAGATCCCTTTTTCGGTGAGACGAGATACCGGGCTGTTCTGTTGGGCACAAAGTACTTTGGCTGCTTGAACGTTACCAGAGGCCACATTATCACGAATTTGATTCATAAAATTATTATCCATTTTTGAAGCTGCTTTTACCGCGAACAATCGTTCGAAATAAATATATACGGCTACAAAGAGCAAGATGAATAATACACCGATAATAATTTGTGCGGCCAACCCGCCATTGAGCAATAGCTCTATGATAGAAAGTGTTTTTTCTTCGACTACCGGCTCCATGTCCTGAAGCGATTCGTCAACGCCTTCCTGAATTAAGAAGTTAAGCATAGGTTACATTTGGTTTTAATGAATAACGATAATTATAAGAATTTGTTATGTCGCAGAAAATAAGAAGTGTTCCATCAATAAGAATACACCAGCTCCGGCAATAAATCCGACGAAAGCCAACCAAGCAATTTTCTTTAGGTACCAAATAAAATCGATACGCTCCATTCCCATTGCTGCGACCCCAGCGGCAGAACCGATGATGAGCATACTTCCTCCTGTTCCGGCCGAATAAGCTATAAAATGCCATAGTACCGAATCGGTTGGGGCATCGTACATTCCCATAGAAGCAGCCACCAAAGGTACGTTATCAATGATGGCAGAGAGAATACCAAGAAGGATTACCACTACATCTTGATTTGGGATCGCGCCTTGCAACACTTCTGCCAAATAGCGTAAGGTTCCTACCTCTTCTCCATTTACGACACCGTACACCAAACTTTCTAATCCTCCAACGGCCATCAAGATCCCTAGGAAGAAAAGTATGCTTGAAATTTCTATACGTGAAAGGGCCTTATGTGCCGAGTACAAATGGCGACGTTCTTTACTAAAGTCTTCTTCTGGATGGATATATTCTGAAACTAACCACACAATTCCCAAGGCGAACATCATTCCGATATATGGAGGTAAATGAGTTATTGTTTTAAATACCGGTACCGAAACGATCATCCCTAATCCTAAGAACAACATTGTTTTACTACTTAATAGTCGTTCTGATTCTTTGTCTTCGGTAGTATCGACTTCTATATACCCGCTAAACGGTTTCATGTAGCTGGCGAATACAAAAGGTATGATAAAACAGACTATTGACGGAACGACCACATATTTTATTAATCCGGCAGCCGTCACATTATCGGCGATCCACAGCATGGTAGTGGTTACGTCACCAATTGGTGACCAGGCTCCTCCGGCATTTGCTGCAATTACCACCATAGCGGCATACCACAGTCGGTCTTCTCGTTTATGAATTAGTTTTCGCAGCAAGGTGACAAGTACAATGGTAGCAGTAAGGTTGTCGATGATGGCCGAAAGTATAAAGGCCAATACACCAATGATCCACAATAGTTTTCTTTTGCTACGCGTGCGAACAGCTCCTTTCAGGATCTCAAAACCTCTATGGAGGTCTATGATCTCCACAATCGTCATCGCTCCAATTAAGAAGATAAGGATCTCTGCTGTTTTTCCTAGATGGTGTAGCAGTGTATTTTTAAATCCTTCTTCTGCGGCTTCTCCACCACCGAGGAGATTATAAGCTGTTTCGTGCGAGTCGATCACATCGTACCAACCCGATTGGAATCCGACGGCCAAGACTGCCCAAATTAAAGCCGCCATTATTAAGGCAGGTACTGTTTTATCTAAACGCAATGGGTGCTCTAATGTTATGGACAGATATCCAATAACAAAGATTAATAGTATAATTGATTCCATATTATGAGGGATTCGTTAAGTGCTGCTTATATTAATTGATTCAAGGCAATTTCAAAGGCCGTACGGCTTATGTTAGTTTTGGTACTATTATTATCGAATGTATTTTGAATAGCATTTTTAATGGTCATTGACGTATCGTTAAAGATAGCCTCATCGGTCATCTGCACCTTGCGTTCCATAAAATAAGCGAACACTCGTGCCATCCCACAATTTGAAATAAAATCGGGAATCAAGCTAACGCGCTCGTCTGTAAATTCCATGATAGGACCAAAAAAGATCTCTTTATCGGCAAACGGTACATTTGCTCCGCAACTAATAACTTCTAAGCCGGTCTCTATCATAGAAGCGATCTGATCTTGGGTGATCAATCGGGAAGCTGCACAGGGCGCGAACACTTCACATTCTAGGGTCCAGATCTTTTCGTTGATCTCTTCAAAAGAGATCATATTATCTGTCACAAGTGTATTTCCATCCTTATTTAAGAACAGTTCAGTTATTTCTTCAAAAGAAAATCCGTCTTTATTGATCACACCTCCAACACGGTCGATGATCCCTACTACTTTGGCTCCCATTTGGGCCAAATAGTATGCAGCGGCGGCGCCTACATTCCCAAATCCTTGTACGACAGCTCGCTTTCCTTCTACATTACCGCCGTAGATGTCGTAATAGTGACGTACTGCCTCGGCTACTCCATATCCGGTGATCATATCGGCCACAGTATATTTTCGAGAGACATCGGGAGAATAGGTGTCATTCTCAAGTACTTTTATCACCCCTTGTCGTAACTGCCCGATACGATTAATCTTATCGGCTTCCGATGGGGTAAAATGGCCATTGAAAACTCCTTCTTGAGGATGCCAGACACCACTTTCTTCAGTAATTGGGATCACTTCATGAATCTCATCTACATTTAGATCTCCACCAGTACCATAATATGCTTTTAACAAAGGTGAAACTGCTTTATACCATCGTTCCAGCACTCCTTTTTTTCGAGGATCGTGTGGATCGAAATTAATGCCGGATTTTGCACCTCCTATCGCCGGACCAGATACGGTAAATTTAACCTCCATGGTCTTTGCCAATGAGAGCACTTCGTTTTCATTGAGACCAACTCGCATTCGTGTTCCGCCACCGGCGGCACCACCACGCAATGAGTTGATCACCGTCCAGCCTTCGGCCTCGGTCTCAGGGTCATTCCAGTGAAAAACAATTTCGGGTTCTTTATTCTCGTACTTGATTAGAAGTTCTTTCATCAATTAAAGTTATGCCACAAATATAAAAAAACACCTTTCGCTTTATACGGAATTTAGGTAAATTTTAGGGAATGAATACTTCACCGCTCGAATGATCTTTTTTCGATCCGGTTACACTTGCCAGGCAATTGACCTCTCCTCTTATTTTTAAGACACCCAAAAGCCCAAAAATCAATGCCTCTTTATACTCTATGAGCGTTTTCGATGGACAAACGATCTCGACAGCTGCATGCTGCTTCAATCGTTCTAACAAATATGAATTATAAGCACCTCCTCCAGTAACCAAGACCGTAGTACCGCTTTCAAATTGTGCGGCAAGTTGCATGGCGATATGTTCTGTAAATGTGGCTAGAATGGTTTCCGAAGTACAACCACTCTCTTCTAACAAAGGAAACACCGAAGTCTTCACCCATTCGAGTCCGAGTGATTTTGGCGCCGGCTGAAAATAAAATTCTAACTGTCCCAACGCTTGTAACAAAGCAGGATCAACCTCCGCGGAAGCAGCAATATTGCCATTGTCATCATAGTCTTGTCCCAATTGCTGTGCATAGCGATTCAGCACTATATTCACCGGACAAATATCGTAGGCAATGCGTTTTCCCTTGCGCTCGAACGAACAATTCGCAAATCCGCCCAAATTGAGACAGTACTCGTAATTTCCAAAAAGCAATCGGTCGCCAATAGGCACTAAAGGAGCACCCTGTCCTCCTAATCCAACATCCTGAACACGAAAGTCACAGACAACCATTTTTTGTACACTTGTTGCGAGTTGCGGTAAATTTCCAATTTGCAAGGTGATGCCCTTATCGGGCTGATGTAAGATCGTATGACCGTGACTACAAATGGCGTCCAAGGAGTAAAGCTTTTGTGCATCGATAAAATTTTTGATTACTTCGGAAAGGTAGTCGGTATAATCACAATTTAAGGTGATAAGTTCAGCTTCGGAAAATGAAACCGCCTCTTGCAAGCGTTTTTTCCAATTGGTTGCATATGACACAGTAGTAGTAGCCCCAATCGAAAATTTCCAACTGGCCTTCTTGGTTGCATTTTCGGTATGTTCAAAAATACATTCGGCAAGATCGATCCCGTCAAGGGAAGTCCCACTCATCACTCCGAGCACATGATACTTTTGGGTTTTCAATACTATTGATTTTTATCGGGCAGCTTCTATGCTGTATCCCTGTATGTGTACACATTGGCAAAATACAAAAACAAAGCTACAGACAATAGGTTGTAGGTGTAATATAGTGTCTTGCTATTTTATGAATTGTGATTTGAGATTTCCTTTTTTAGCAGTACCTTTGCCCCTCTTTAATACAAACACATTATGGACTTTAGTCTTTCCGAAGAACACAAACTAATACGCGACGCAGCCCGCGATTTTGCTAGAACCGAATTACTCCCAGGCGTTATTGAACGGGATACCAAACAAGAATTCCCAACCGAACAGGTAAAAAAAATGGGAGAGCTTGGCTTTCTTGGTATGATGGTCGACCCAAAATACGGCGGTGGCGGTATGGATACCGTTTCGTACGTGTTAGCCATGGAAGAATTAAGCAAGATCGATGCTTCTGCTTCGGTGATCGTGTCGGTGAACAATTCATTGGTATGCTACGGAATTCAAGCATACGGGACTGAAGAACAAAAACAAAAATACCTTACCAAATTAGCAACCGGTGAATCTATCGGCGCTTTTTGTTTAAGTGAACCGGAAGCCGGAAGCGATGCAACATCACAACGCACCACCGCTATCGACAAAGGAGATCACTACATATTGAACGGCACCAAGAACTGGATCACCAATGGAGGTACAGCCGATTACTACTTAGTGATCGCACAAACCGATAAAGAAAAAAAACACAAAGGGATCAACGCTTTTATCGTCGAAAAAGGATGGGACGGATTTGAAGTTGGACCTAAAGAAGACAAACTGGGGATTCGTGGAAGTGACACCCATTCTTTGATCTTCAACGATGTAAAAGTACCTAAGGAAAATAGGATTGGAGAAGATGGTTTCGGATTTAAATTCGCCATGAAGACCTTGTCGGGTGGGCGTATCGGAATCGCCGCTCAAGCTTTGGGAATTGCAGCAGGAGCCTACGACCTGGCTCGCGAGTACTCTAAAGTTCGCAAGGCCTTCGGAACGGAGATCTGTAATCACCAAGCCATCGCTTTTAAATTGGCCGACATGCACACTTCGATCACGGCAGCACGCCATCTGGTCATGAAAGCTGCTTGGGACAAAGACCAAGGAAACAACTACGATATGAGTGGCGCTATGGCAAAACTATACGCATCGCAAGTGGCCATGGATGTTACCGTTGAGGCGGTACAAGTACACGGCGGTAATGGGTACGTGAAAGAATACCACGTAGAACGCCTTATGCGTGACGCCAAGATCACCCAGATCTACGAAGGGACCAGCGAGATCCAGAAGATCGTGATCTCTCGCGGACTCCTAAGAGACTAAGTCGCAAATTTACAACCCAAACATAATGAACCCGACCCAGTGTCGGGTTTTTTTATGGCGAGTCTTCGAAGCCTACAACTTCAAGACCAGGCTATAAATTATTTCAAGAACAGCGAGGTATTTGCTTCCGAAGCAAACAAAAAAAGAAATTAGGAGATCAACATATAGCGTATAGTAGCGTAGTGAGCTACAAAAAGAAATTCCAAACCAAACCGAATCGGATCACCGGATCGCGATACGGATATCCGGGAGCAGCAAAGTATTCATTCTTGTTAACGAACAAGGCGTTGATGTGCTCGTACTTCACAAAAATTCGGGTTTGTCGTACCTTGGCGTTAAAGAACAGATCGACCAAAGGAAATCCGCCCAGTTTCACATCATTCTGAACAAAGAACTCTCCCAATACAGGGTCGTAGGCATTCATGTTGTACGAGCTAAAGTACTTAAAATTGATCCCGGTCTGAAGGAACAACGCTTTTTTAAACCACTCGTCGGTATAATACAGCGACTGCCGTGTTACGATCTGCGGCACTTTAAAGACCTCTTCTCCACTCACTGCTTGTTGAAACAGCACCGTATTCGCCAACGAAAATTTGCCGTATGTAAAGGTTCTTTCTGCTTTCACCTTTAAATAATCTACGCGACCGTCGAACTGAATAGGCGTAGGCGTAGAATCATTAGGGCGCAATCCAAAATAGGTATGATCATCAATTCCGGTGTAACTTACTGTGGCGTTTAGAAGCTTTTTTGACTGCAACTCAAATTTAAGTTCTTGGGTCTTAACGTTATCGAGATTGTTCTGCCAGTTATAATTTACATAATCGCTTTGATACAGCAAAAAGTTAAAGTTGGGAGCCACCGAATGTAGTGTAACACTGGCTTCGGCCTTATTAGTTTCATTTAGGGCAAAGGCAATAGCACCTTGCAGATAATTCCCGTCAAGGTCCCCCGAAATATTGATAGCTCCTTTTCCGGATATTGCAAATCCGCGATATTCTTTCCTATAGGTTGCTCCCGCTTGAACAAGGCTTCCTTTGATTCGGTTGCTAATGCGTCCTTCATCTAAAATAAGGACCGAGTCGTACCCATAATTGTAATCGTTGTATCCAATAAAACCGGAAATACTTCCGAAGATATTAGAATCGAACTTTGCATACGCCTTGGCATTAAAGTCTTCCAAGGTCACTTTATCCCTAAGGTCTGCCACTTGATACGATTCTCCAAATTCACTAAACGGACTCCCTTGGGTATAACGGTAAAATTTATCTTCAAAACTTATGGTAGTTCCTAGCGAAACTATCGAGTAGCGTAAACTATCTTTTTTACTTATTAGCTCGTACTGCTGATCACCATAAAACCGCAGCCCCTCCAATCGGTTCTCCGCATCCTCAAAATTTACTTCCAAGCGCCCCCTGTCTTCAAAATCGGGGTCGTCGTTTACAAATAACGGAATAGACGCGTCTTGCAATCCGCCATTCTCTTCGTTGGTAATGTCCTGAGCTGCAATATGAGCGCGTAGCGAATAACGATTGTTCTTGCTGCTGTAATTAGTTGTAAATCGAAGATTCCCTGTACTGGTTAGGTTATTTTGATATAGCCCCAAAGAGCGAACCCCTTTGTAGGCAAGCGAAAAATTGAACTGTTTCGAAGTGTTTATGGTAAAGAATGCGTCTAACTGCTGTCCTTGCTCAAAGGCCGTTTTAAAGTAAAGTTCGGTCAATGGCGTTGGCACATTGAAGTACTGCA
Source organism: Candidatus Ulvibacter alkanivorans (assembly GCF_003333325.1). Taxonomy (GTDB): domain Bacteria; phylum Bacteroidota; class Bacteroidia; order Flavobacteriales; family Flavobacteriaceae; genus Ulvibacter_A; species Ulvibacter_A alkanivorans. The sequence continues at coordinate 137,718 of NZ_QOLC01000098.1, forward strand.
TGTCATCGATCTCGGCATAATTAAAATGATGACCTTGTGCGGCGAATAGTGGTTTCAAGTTAAGCGTTGAAAAATCGTAGGCCAGCGTATTATAGGTATGCCCCACATTTGAAAATGGCAACAATTCAAAATTATCCCCTCGTAAGTAATTGAACTTGTATTCTTTTTCGATCGTTAGCGAGGTATCGACGAAGGTGGTATCACGCTGCGCCGAGATGATCTTATACAGTTCTATGGGTGGTTTTTCTCTTTCTTCGGAAGGATCGGCCTGCGCACTTAATAGGCTTGGAAGGCATATACAAAACAATAACAATCCAATTTTTTTCATCGATCGATAACTTATGGCGCAAAGGTATATTTTTAAACGGAATTCCGTATTTTTAATTTTATATGCTGCAACTAAAAATTCATTCCTCCTTATTAGAATGCGGAACCGATGAAGCCGGACGCGGATGTTTGGCAGGACCCGTTACAGCAGCTGCGGTGATCCTCCCTGACGATTTTAACCATCCTTTTTTAACCGATTCCAAACAACTTTCAGAAAAGAAAAGACTACTGCTTAAAGAAGTGATCGAAACCGAAGCGAAGGCTTGCGCAGTTGCGCACGTAATGATGGACGAGATCGATACAATAAATATCCTAAACGCTTCGATACTTGCCATGCATCGTGCCATAGAAAAGCTTACTACTCCACCAGAGTTTATTGCTATTGACGGCAACCGTTTTAAACCCTTCGGAAAAACACCTTACGAATGTGTAATCAAGGGAGACAGCAAATACTTGCACATTGCAGCTGCATCTATTTTAGCAAAGACCGCACGTGATGCCTTTATGAAACGGATACATGACGATTATCCCATGTACAATTGGCAAAAGAACAAGGGGTATCCAACTGTGGAACATCGTGCTGCTATTCAGAAATACGGTGTGTCACCTTTTCATCGAAAAAGTTTTAAGTTACTTCCCGAACAGTTGAAATTAAAGTTATGATTTGGTAAATTTTTCACTAAGTCATTCAGGCACTAAACTGAAAATTGAAAAAACCTAACGCAACATCATTGTTGAAAACACGTCAATAAACTATAATCAATTGACCAACTTCGCAACCAAAAGCTTGTTATTTTTGTGTATATGAAGTTTCTGAAACCCTTCGCAATTGGCTTGGTCATTCTTGTTGTGTACAGCTGTACAAATAATACAAAAACACAACGAGCACTTATCGATTTTGTTCCTGAAGACACCCAGCTAGTATTTAAAATTGCCAGTTGGGACGGACTTCAAACTGATATTGCGAACAATAGTTTAATAGCTCAGTTTAGTGATACTAAAGTTTCGGCGTTTTTTTCTGAAAAAGCCACATTATTACATTATCTCGAGCCTACTTCACCTGCGCTACTCGCCATCAACAAATTATCTGATTCTACGGCTGCGTATACAGTCATTACCCGACTTACCGAAGGATTGTTCGAAACCGATTCGATCGCAAATAAATCGATAGAAACACTCACCTACGACGATATTTCGATACAACGTGTTACGATCGATGATCAAATTGCATTTACCGCCGTACAGGATAGTATCTTTATCGGTTCCTCATCGCAGCGTATACTTCAAGATATTTTGAAGGGTAGTACAGAGAAGACCGAAACTTTTGAAAAAGTGTATTCGGTAAAAAGTGAAGCCGATTTTTCGATTTTGTATAGAGCGAATGCCATAGCGGTAACCGATTCTACGCAATACAACCTCGGTTCTTGGGCCACTTTAGATCTTACCGTACTACCAAATGGTATAACCGGTACCGGCGTATTGTTGGCTCAGGATACCGTACCGCAACTACTATCAGTTTTTAAAGGACAAGTCCCTCAACAAAACACCATTGCGAATGTAATCCCAACCGATGCATTAGATGCGGTAGTCTTTACTTATAATGATGCTTCAGCACTTAAAACTGCCTTGCGCAATTTCGAAGGTACCCAGACGGACCCCTCCCCGACCGGGATCTTTGAAACCTTGAGCGAAATTGGCAGTATTGAACTAAAGAACGGGATTGTTGTCGCAGCAAATAGTACCGACGCTATGTTAACCCATGAAGCATTAGCGCCATTTTTAACCGAAGTAAGTAGTTTTAGAGAAGTCACTATTTATAGTTTTAGTGAAGAGCGTCTTTTTTCTGAAACCATGTCCCCCTTAATTCCGCAAACCAATACCGCTTTTGCGATTCAATTAGACTCCTATTTTGTTTTTGCCCCAACTGAAGATCTTGCAAACCAAATGATCATTGCGTATAAGAACAATGATATATTGGCGGCAACACCTTATTATAAAGAGGCAGCGTCAAGATTGAGTACATCGGCTTCATTGGTTGTTTACAAGATGAATGGAAGCATAGGTACGGCACTCAGCCGGTTATTTACTGAGGCGGCTGCTTCAGAAATTAGATCGGTTTCCATAAAGAAGTACCCACTTGCCGTAGTACAGCTGGTACACGATAGAGATTTTGCTCATATAAACTTGGTTTGTAAAGAGATTTCCAATGGTGTAAGGCTATCCGGATCGGTTTCCGAAGAATTCACCCAACAAATAGATCAAGAAATATTAGGGCCTCCTACCTTTTTCAGCAATCATAGAACAAAAGGGCAAGATGTTGTGGTACAAGATGTAACCAATACGCTACACCTAATCTCTGCCGGTGGCAAGGTGCTTTGGGATAAAAAATTGGACGGTCCAATTCTTGGTGGGATTGAAGAAGTGGATCTTTTAAGAAATGGTAAAAAACAGCTTGCTTTCACGACGCCCTCTACCTTCTATATACTAGACAGAAATGGATCGGAAGTAGCTCCATTTCCTATAAAATTCAAAGACAAAGTTACGCAACCGCTTTCTGTTTTCGACTATGACAACAACAGGAGGTATCGGTTTGTGATCACCCAGGGTGACGAGGTACTTATGTACGATCGTAATGCACAGATCGTATCCGGTTTTACTTTCAAGAACGCGTCATCTGAAATCGTTCAGCCACCGAAACACATTCGTATGGGTAATAAGGATTATATCGTGATCCCGGAAGAAAACGGAAAACTCAATATTTTAAGTCGGGTTGGAAAATCTAGAGTCTCAGTTTCAAAAAAGTATGATTTTTCAGAAATACCCATTACCTACGAAGGCAACGAATTTGTTGTTATCACTAAAGAAATGAGCAAGGAGCGTATTTCACAAAGTGGAAAAACCGCGTCACAGCCATTGAACGTTTCGAATAGTTATTGGTTTACGAGCATGGGCAGAACTAAAGTCACTCTCGATGATAATTTACTGCGTATTAATGGAAAGCTGGTCGAATTGCCTTTTGGTATATATACGCGACCTACTGTCTTATCCACACGTCAATCCACCTATATAGCGCTTACTGAAACACAAGAGAACAAAGTATATGTTTTTACCAAAGACGGAACGTTGGTAACCGGCTTCCCCATCTACGGTGGCAGTATCCCGCAACTCGCCTATGATGCACGCACGAAAAAGATCTTACTCACCACACAAGGGGACAATCGAGAAATTATTGTATATAAGTTGCACTAAGTGCGTGTGCTTAGGGGTTTTAAAAATTATTTTGTATTTTAGGTTTTCAATGATCGGTTAGTATAACTGGTCGCAATTAATCGCTTACTGAACTTAAACGCATTCAGACGTACTCCTCCTAATTTGAGACCAATAAATAAACAGCTGATCTTTGAAGGCAAGATAAGTCAACATACTAATGTCTAATTAAATTTAATCTGATGAAAAATCTAATTGTAACTTTCATTTTACTTCTTTCCACATCTTTAATCATGATCGCTCAAAATTCCTGTAGTGTGTACTATCCGTTTACCGAAGGTGCCACCGCAGAAATAACATCTTATGACAGGAAAGACCGAGTGGCAGCGGTAGTAACCTATACGGTAGAAGAAGTTCGAGATACGGGCGATGCACTAGTAGCTACTATGAGCAGCCAAATTAAAGATGAAGATAACGAAGAATTAGCCGAAACCACATACGACATCACCTGTGTAGATGACAAGATTGCGATCGATTTCAAATCGATGATTAGTCCGCAAATGATGGAACAGTTTGGCGATATGGATTATGAGGTAACTGGCTCTAATCTGGAGATCCCAAATTCACTTTCCGTTGGACAATCGCTTCCTGACGCCGATCTACAAATGAAAATCAATATGGCGGGGATCAATATGAATATGAATGTTGCTATTACCGATAGAGAAGTGACCGGCCAAGAAACTGTTACTACTCCTGCCGGGACTTTCGACTGCTACGTTATAAGGTATACGGTCGAAACCAAGATGGGCATGGGACAACGCGGTACCGCACTACAATGGATTGCCGAAGGGGTAGGAATGGTAAAGCAAGTGGATTATAACAAACGCGGTAAAGTAACCAGTAAAAGTTTATTGACCGCCTTCAGCGAGTGATTTTTCAATAAGTTCTGCCTCAAATAATTGCGCAAAATGTTTGCGTAATTTGGCTTTTACCTCGTCCAAGGGAATGACTGCTTGGGCGAGTTCCACATTAAGCGATGTAACGGCCTTCCCTTTAATTCCGCATGGAATCATATGATCGAAATACCCTAGATCTGCATTCACGTTTAATGCAAATCCGTGCATGGTAACCCATCGACTTGCACGTACGCCCATTGCACAAATTTTTCTTGCAAAGGGGGTCCCTACATCTAACCAAACCCCTGTTTCACCTTTAGACCGCTCTGCTTTTAGCCCGTATTCTGCAAGCGTCCTAATGATCATTTCTTCTAGCAAACGCAAGTATTTGTGTATATCGGTAAAGAAATTCTCAAGATCCAATATAGGGTAGCCCACGATCTGTCCCGGTCCGTGATATGTTATATCGCCTCCCCGATTAATCTTGTAAAAATTAGCGTTGATCTCTTTTAATTTTTCTTCGGAAACCAATAAGTTAGAAAGGTCGCCACTTTTACCCAAGGTATAGACATGTGGATGTTCTACAAACAGAAAGTGGTTGGTCGTGGCCAACCCAGCATCTTCTCTTCGGTTCTTGATCTTAGTGTCGACAATGGCTTTGAACAATTGTTCTTGGTAGTCCCACGTAAGTTTATAGTCTTTTAACCCTAGATCTTCTATTTCAATTCGCTTATTCACACACTATTCTTCTAATTCGACAACGAGGTCGAGGACATCTGGGTTCTTAAAATACGCTAGGAAAGTTCGTTCTACTTCTATGGTCTTTCCATCAAGTGAGAAGGTAGCATCTTCGATAGAGGATGATTTAATGCGCTTCGGAAAGGTATATTTTAAATTGTACTTCATTCCCGACATAAAAGCTTCTGCTTCCTTCAAGCTATCTATTTGTTTACGGTGTTTTTCTTCATCCTTGATATACGAATCACGAGTAAAAGTCCCGTCGGTATATGAATATCGCACGCCAATTAGATCTGATTCTGAACTGTTGTTAGATTCGGAAGTCACATCTTGTGTACTAGGCATTAGTCCTTCTCCTTGCTCAAAGGCCTTCATTAAGTCGTTGGCTTCGGAAACATTTTTGAAGTCGGTGAACACACTCATTATCATAAGGTCGGTTTCGGGATCTGCCAAAACTCTTACATTATAATTTTCCATGGCCTTGAGACGTTCTTGCTCTGCCTTTGGAAGTTTTGCGATACTATCCTTCTTTTCGATTAAAATATCTCGAAAGGCAACTGTGGTGTCGGTTTTTACCATAGTTGAATCCTTGGCGAATTCTCCACTAAATGCCATCATTTCACTCACATCCATTCCTATGGTCATACGACCGGTTCCATCCTCGTTTAACACCATGGTCTCGCTAAACTGGCAACTTATCATGGTAACAGCTGCAACAAATAGTACAAGTAAACGTGTATACATATCTTAGTTTTTAGGGTTATTTAAAATAATGAGAGCTGCAATAACTCCGGGAATCCACCCACAAACGGTCAAAATTAATACAATTAAAATAGAACCACAGCCTTTGTCGATAACTGCTAAAGGTGGAAACAAAATAGAAAGCAATACTCTCCAAAAACTCATAATACAAATTTACAATTATTATTCAAGGTATTGGTAGAACTAAAATTCCTTTTGTTACACCTATTGATTAAGACCTACATTGTGCTTATCTTTGCAGCTTATTTTCAAGACATTCTATGCAACTTTCAGAACTCGAACTCATACGTAGAGAAAAACGTACACAATTACAGAATTTAGGAATCAATCCGTATCCGGCAGACCTTTATCCCGTAACTACTACCAGCGAAGAAATAAAACAAGATTTTTCCGAAGGAAAAAAGGTGGTAATTGCAGGGCGTTTAATGTCGCGTCGAATTCAAGGAAAAGCTTCTTTTGCAGAGTTACAAGATGCTAAAGGACGAATTCAAGTATACTTTAATCGTGATGAGATCTGTACCGGTGAAGACAAAAGCAAGTACAACGATATTTACAAAAAGTTGCTCGACATTGGCGATTTTATTGGTATAGAAGGAGAATTGTTTACAACCCAAGTGGGTGAGAAAACAGTACTGGTTAAAGATTTTACTTTACTATCGAAAGCCTTGAAACCACTTCCACAACCTAGAGTTGATTCTGAAGGAAAGGTACACGATGCCTTTACAGATCCGGAACAACGCTACCGACAACGATATGCCGACTTAGTAGTAAATCCTCATGTGAAAGAAGTATTCATAAAGCGTACAAAGTTGTTTAACGCCATGCGTACATTCTTTAATGAGCGAGGTTATTTTGAAGTAGAAACACCCATCTTACAACCAATTCCGGGAGGTGCAGCTGCAAGACCTTTTGTTACACATCACAATTCATTAGACATCCCATTGTATATGCGGATCGCAAATGAATTATACCTGAAACGGTTAATCGTTGGGGGATTCGATGGCGTCTATGAGTTTAGCAAGAACTTTCGAAATGAAGGAATGGATCGCACCCATAATCCTGAATTTACAGCGATGGAAATCTATGTGGCCTATAAAGACTACAACTGGATGATGGAATTTTGTGAAAACCTACTCGAATATTGTGCGAAAGAGGTAAACGGAACCACACAAGCAACTTTTGGTGAACATACTGTTGATTTTAAAGCACCGTATCCGCGTGTAACTATGGCCCAAGCCATTCAAAAGTTTACCGGATTCGATATAACCGATAAAACTGAAGAGGAGATTCGTACCGCGGCCGAAAATCTTGGTGTTGCTGTAGATGACACCATGGGAAAAGGAAAATTGATCGATGAAATCTTCGGTGAAAAATGTGAAGGTAATTTTATACAACCAACCTTTATCACCGATTATCCCAAAGAGATGAGTCCGCTGTGTAAAGAACATCGTGACAACCCGGAACTGACAGAACGTTTCGAACTTATGGTCTGCGGAAAAGAGATAGCTAATGCTTACAGCGAACTCAACGATCCTATCGACCAACGCGAACGCTTTGAGGCACAATTAAAACTTGCCGAAAAAGGAGACGATGAAGCCATGTTTATTGATCATGATTTTCTTCGCGCCCTCGAATACGGAATGCCACCTACCAGCGGTATGGGTATTGGGATGGATCGACTCATAATGTATCTCACCAATAATCCGTCCATTCAAGAGGTATTGTTCTTCCCGCAAATGAAACCAGAGAAAAAGGCAGTTGCAATGACAGAAGAAGAAAAAGCCGTCTTTAAGATCCTAAAAGCAGATACAGGAGATAAAATGGAACTAGAAGTGCTGAAAAAATCTAGCGGTTTAAGTAATAAAAAATGGGACAAAGCAATTAAGGGGTTAACCAAGAACAAATTGGCTAAAGTCGAAAAAACGGAGGACGGATTGTTCGTAACCGCCGTATAGTAAATGCTAGTATGTGCTAAACGAGCAACCAAAAAACGGTAAAAAGCGACTCATAGTTGAGTCGCTTTTTTTTATAAACACCGCTCACAGTATTCCTACCCTTTGGCATAGGTGGTCCAACTATTAACTTGGAAACTGCAAGCGATGTTTTTCCACCAACCTAACTTTTAAGAACCAATCTTGCTTAGATACGCTACATCGTTTTCGACTGTGAGTAACAGAACACTGGTGGCCGTACAAAACACCGGACTGGTAATACAGTGATGACCGTTCCAGCTTCCATCGTTATTTTGTATTTTTAAAATGCGACCGCTCATATCATCGTACCATTTTTTCCAATCCTTGTCTTTATTCACAACTAAAGATTCACCGGTCTGTAAAAAGCTCAGAAATTCTTCACCTCCATTATTTCCAAATCCGCTCAACACATCTTCGCGCTGTGCTACATCTTTTGCAGCTGTATATACATTAAATGAAGTTGTATACTCCATAGCCTCTGCTTCACTCATACCGGCTTTTCTTAAATTGGCTACGGAAACATTCGCATCCTTATCCAATTTCCCGTCTTGTTTGGCTTTATTCACGACTTCTTCGGCTTGACGTGCTTCTTTTGCGCCTGCGCGAACACTTCCACTTACTGCGTACAACATAACCCCTGCTCCGTCGTCGGTTTTTACGTTACCCGACTCGTTATCATAATTGCTTTTTTGATAAGCGCGTGCACGATCTAACACCTCCTCATCTACCAAAGCTCCAACCGATTGCGCAGATTCTAATGCACTGTTTGCTAGTCCACTTTGTAATACGCCAGCCCAACCGGCTCCGGTTTGTCTGCCTGTTGCATCGGTGGCTTGTTCGATCTTGGCGACACAAATATTTAAACAGTCTTCTACGCGCTTCTTATCTACGCCTCTTAGATCTCGGTCTAGTAAACTGGACAAGAACTGAGCAGCCAATACAGCGTCGATATTCTGACCTAACTTTGTTTGTATCTGCGTTCCTCGAACTTGCGTAATATATGGGTCATTGGGATTTGCAGCCTCTACGGTATCTAACAAATATGAAATGGCATTCTTTAGGTTTTTGGCATGAACGCCTTTTTGTAAGGTCGTACCACTGCGAAGAAATGCCATCGCAACCATGGCAGTAGTTGCAGGATCGGCTTTTACAGCATGAGGGTCGCGAATATTCTGTGCGTGATGACTACCGGCCCCATATCCACCATTTTCAAGTTGTGCTTCGGAAAGCCAGGCAAGTCCGTCGCGAACTGACAACTGGACATTGGTGTCTGTTTTGTATACATTAAAGTCTTCGGAAGACTGCTCTCCCATTACGGTCATAAATACGCAACCATCAGTTGGTTGTAAGGTTCGTTTTGTTTCGGCATAAGACTTTGTTTCAGAAAGAAGCAAATACACCGCACCCAATAATACCATTGGGATCGCGATCAATATTGTTTTTGTTTTCATTGTAAATGATTTTAAAATTCCTTCCGAAGCTATTCATTAAAGACAGAGAGAAAAACCAAGATTGAGGAAGCATGGGCTTTTATTGAGGCAAGTGTATATACTGTTTAGTATTTAACAAAGAATCCCAAACAGGTTCGCAAGAATTTTGCTATTTTTAGCCTCTTAATTTATGTTGAAATGAAGAAGATTGCTTTCTGTCTCTCGCTGTTGCTGAGTATTTTAATGGTTTCTTGTGGCGGTGACGATGATTACGACCCCATAGACGATGATGACATCCAACCCCCCTCTGCTCCACAAAATCTTACGGCTTCTAATATCACTGAAACCACCGTTGATCTAAGTTGGGATGCGGCTACCGATAATGTGGCAGTCACGGGGTATAGCGTCTTTCAAGACGGAGTAGAAATACAAACCAATGTGTCGACCACGACGCTCACTATTACCGGACTTACCGAGGAAACGACGTATGCATTTAGTGTAAAAGCTTTCGACGCTGCCGGAAACAGCTCTGCGTTTAGCAACACCGTAAACCCAACAACTTCAGAAGCGCCATTCGGGTTTAGAGACTCGCTCTCTCAAATGGAGATCTTTACGGGTGCGTTATCCGACCTAACACCTGCCAATGGGGTACAACTGTACGAGTTAAACAGTACGCTATTTACAGATTATACTACTAAACAAAGACTTATTAAGCTGCCTGAAGGAACCGCTTTACAATATAACGGTAATGACTTGTTACCAGACTTCCCGGATGAAACGCTTATCGCCAAGACCTTTTACTACAATCTTGACGACACCAATCCGAGTCTGGGTAAACAGATCATTGAAACAAGGGTGTTTTTGAAGATCGAAGGTTCGTGGCAAGCCGGAAATTACATTTGGAACGATACACAAACCGAAGCTACCTATACAGAAGCCGGAAATGAAATTCCAATAAGCTATATAGACAGTAACGGCGACACTCAAGAAGTAGATTATCTTATTCCTTCGAAGCAAGACTGTTTTACGTGCCACAATAACAATGGACAAACCTTTCCTATTGGAATGAAACTAAGGAGTATGAATTTTACGCCGTCGTATACCGGACAAAATCAGTTAGAATTCTTTATCGCCAATGGACTCTTAGAAGGTCTTGGTGATCCAAGTAGTGTTAGTGTACTTCCGGATTGGACGGACGATGTGAATTTTGACATTTTTGAACGTGGACGTGCTTATATTGATATTAACTGTGCGCATTGCCACCGTCCTGGAAGTAGTGTGCCACCAGAATTCGATATGGATTTTAGATTAGAAACACCTTATGCAGACACTAAGATCTACGACAAGCGATTTAGTATCGAAGCGCGTTTTTCGGCTACCATACCCGGATATAGAATGCCACAGTTGGGGCGCACTGTAGTGCACGAAGAAGCGTTGACCATGTTGATGGAATATTTGCAAGAAATAGAACAACCGGAATAATACCAATCGTAATCCAAAATAGAAAACCGCTCAGTTTGAGCGGTTTTTTTATACGTAATTAAACCTAAGATAATGAAACTAGTCCTACCATATATTCATCCTAAAAATTGGAATTATGAAAAACTGGATATTTTTAGCGGTACTACTCATAGGTTTTACTGCTTGGTCACAACAACCGGAATCTAACAAAAAAGAACTTCGGAAGGAACGTAAACAGCGCATGAACGAATTCTCTCCTGAACAACAAGCTGCCTTACGTACTAAGAAGTTGGCTTTACACTTGGATCTTTCCGAAGCACAACAACAACAGGTTCAACCAATAATTCTCGAAATGCTGTTATTGCGTAAAGAACGCACTAATGTAAACTATGAAACACTTTCAACGGCCCAACGTTTCGAACTTAGATCAGACGGTCTAGATAAACAGCTTGAAATGAAACAAAAAATGAAGGACATTTTAAGTGAAGTACAGTACGAAAAATGGGAAAAGAGCAAGCGATCACAAAACAAGAAGGTCATGCGTCGAAAAAAATCTAGAGGATAACTAATTTTTGGCGTGCTTTTTGGTTAATTGAAACTAAAATGGTTATTTTAGTGACCTATAATTAAATTAAAAACGATGAAAAATTTAGTAAAAGTAATAGCGTTAGTATTTGTAATGGCTCTAGGAGTTCAAACAACCTCAGCGCAAAGCTTATCTCGAGATCAAGACAGACCGGAAGTAATCGCAAAGAAGACAGTTGCCGATCTATCGGAGACTCTTGATTTAACAGGAGATCAGCAAAGAACACTTTTTAGAGCATACGTCGTAAAAGAAACAAGCTATAACAAACGTGTTAAAGGTAAGGATGTAAGCAATCCTACCGTTGCTGCGAGCAAAAAAGAAATCGATGAGCAATTAACACGAAATGTTAAGTCTGCACTAAGCGATGCTCAATTTAAGAAATGGCAAAGCCTTCAAAAGCAATAATTATATAGATCGAATAAAAAAGCCTTCCGCACAACGGAAGGTTTTTTTATGCCAATTTTTTAGCAACCTTACGGCAGGCCTCGATGGTCTTATCTAGATCTTCGTAGGTGAGTGCGTCGGTTAAGAACCAAGTCTCGAATGCGCTTGGTGCAATGTAAATCCCTTCAGAAAGCATTCCATGGAAGAAATCCTTAAACTGTTTATTATTCGCCAAGGCCGCTGTTTTAAAATCGGTTACAGCTGTTTCAGAAAAATGTACCGAAATCATAGAGCCTACCCGATTTATGGTATGAGTGATCTCGTGTTCAGTTAATGCTTCAGCTATGCCGGTGTGTAAGTATGCTGTTTTCTTCTGAAGTGAATCAAATATACTCGGATTGGTATCTAATTCGGTCAACATAGCCAAACCTGCTGCCATTGCTAACGGATTACCACTTAATGTGCCTGCTTGATATACCGGACCTAGGGGTGCGAGATAATTCATTATTTCTTCCCTGGCAGCAAAAGCACCTACAGGTAAACCGCCACCAATCACCTTTCCGAAGGTAACAATATCGGCATTTACCTTGTACAATTCTTGTACGCCTCCTTTTGCTAATCGGAAACCGGTCATTACTTCATCAAAAATAAGTAAGATATCGTTGTTATCGCAGAGTTCACGCAATCCTTGAAGGAATCCGTCTGCCGGTGGAATACAACCCATATTCCCTGCTACAGGCTCTAAAATGATACAAGCAATCTCGTTTGGATTAGCTTCTATTAGCGCTTTTACACTAGCTAAATCATTATAGTCGGCTAAGAGTGTATCTTTGGCTGTCCCTTTGGTAACTCCCGGACTGTTGGGGGTTCCAAAAGTAACTGCACCACTACCTGCTTGTATCAAGAAGGAGTCGCTGTGACCGTGATAACATCCTGCAAATTTGATGATCTTGTCTCGTTTAGTAAAACCGCGTGCCAGACGAACAGCGCTCATACAGGCCTCTGTCCCGCTGTTGACGAATCGAATTTTATCAATATTAGGTACCATTTTCACAGCGAGTGCTGCAATTTCGGTCTCAAGTTGAGTGGGCATTCCGTAAGAAGTGCCCAGTTTGGCACGTTGGATCACTGCTTCTACGACCGGTGGGAATGCATGACCCAAGATCATAGGACCCCATGAATTAATGTAATCGATCAATGTATTTCCGTCTTCATCGTAGAGATAAGCACCTTTGGCGTGTTTCACAAAGATTGGATCTCCACCAACGGCATTAAATGCACGCACCGGAGAATTTACGCCACCGGGAATAACTTTTTGTGCTTCAGAAAATAAAGCACTACTTCTCTTATAGATCATAAATGTTATTGATTTTTTACAGGGTGCAAATATAACACTTGTCCTACAGAAATGGTATTAGATGTTAAACCGTTAAATTCTTTTAATGTTTCTACTGTTAAATTGAAACGACGGGCAATGGCATATAAGGTATCCCCCTTCTTAACGGTATGTGTGCCAATTTTTGTACTATCGGGCTTAGTAACACTTAAAGTGGTTCCTAGTACTTGTTGATCATATTTGGTGAGACCGTAGCGTTCAATGATGCTAATAAGTTTATCCGGATATTTCGGATCTGTCGCATAACCAGCTTTGCGCAACCCCTTTGCCCAGCCTTTATAATCGTCTTTTTTTAACGTAAATAGATCTTGATATCTACTGCGTTGTGTTAGAAATAAGGAATGGTCGCGAAACGAGTATTTCGGATCTATATATTTTCTGAAACACTCCTGCAATTCGTCGTCGTCGTGATACACCCGTTCACCTGTCCACTCTCGATGGCACTTAATTCCAAAGTGGTTATTCGCTTTTCGGGTAAGCTCACCACGTCCGGCACCACTTTCCAAGATCCCTTGTGCAAGTGTAATACTAGCGGGGATCCCGTACTGCAACATTTCTTCCATAGCAATACCACTATACGTATCTATATAATGGGCAACTACATCTTTGTAAGGTGCATCCGGTCCAGGGCTATCGGTTGTTGACGGTGTGGACTCAGCCTCTTCCTTATCTGTTTTTTTAGGCGGATTGGTACGAACTACACGTTCTTTTTTGGTGTTTTGTCTAGAAGTAACGGTTCGTTTTTTTGAAGTACAACTACTAGCAATAATAAGGCATAATAAGAGGATGGTAAAACTTCTTGTAAGCATGTTAACTTTCGATTTGCGGTAAATTTTTGTTTTTTAGAACGGTATTCATTCCGGTAATTCCTTGTAGGCCTCCGGTATGAACGGCTAAAATACAGCTATTTTCAGAAAATAAACCGTTTTTAATTTGATCTATAATGCCGTACATCATCTTAGCTGTATAAATCGGATCCAACTGTATTCCGGTATTTTTTTTGAATTCATTCATAAAACGAATTAATTCGCGATCTATTTTAGCATACCCTCCAAAAGAATAAGCATCGGTTATGGTATAATTGTTCTTTTCTGAAAATTCTTCTATTGTTTTCTTCTGAAAGTTTCCTTTTAATGCTGAAAATCCGATCAGTTGTTGATGCGGTAGTGCTGCATTTATCAAACCTGCTATGGTGCCTCCGGTTCCTACGGAAGCACAAATATAATCGTATTGTGCGTCCTGTGGTTGCAATATTTCTTCGCATCCTTTTATGGCGAGTTCATTCGTTCCGCCTTCCGGAAGTACGTGATATTTTTTTGGTGATACCGCAAGATCATCAAATAATTGAGCGGTATCTTTTAATTTATAGGCAGCTCGATCTACAAAGTGTAATTTCATACCGCATTGGGAAGCGAATTTTAGGGTCGAATTAGTAGCATAACTGTCTTTAAGTTCGGCTCCACGAATAATCCCAATGGTCTTTATCTTCATTAATTGACCTGCAGCAGCCGTGGCAGCTATGTGGTTAGAATATGCCCCACCAAAGGTAATAAGTCCTTCTAATTTCTTCTGAAGCACATATTGTAAATTGTACTTTAGCTTTCTGAACTTGTTCCCCGAAATAATTGGATGGATCCTATCTTCTCGTAACATATCCAACCTTATTGTTGATTCAACATACGGTTTTAACGAAACCAACTGTCTATCAGAAACATAAGGCGCTTTAAAAAAATTAGAAGTGGATGTGTGCATGCTTGGTTATAGGGTCCAAATTTCTAAATAATAAGCAGAAATGAAAATATATTTAGCCATTTAATGTAAAATTAAGTGAGTTTACACAATGTTCATTGGAGACCTTTGAACAAACTTCACCAAAAGTTCGAACAAGAAAATCCATTTTTTTAACATTTAATTTTGTTTTTTGTTAAATTTTGATGTATTTCATCGATTATTATAGTCTTTTAACGATTATTTATTATAATATTGTAGGAAATATCCTAACAGAAAGATTATGAAAAGAACACTACGCAACCAAATTTTATTATTCTTGACAATAATAACGGTGTTTACTTTACAAGCACAAGTGGGTATTGGCACAACTTCGCCCCAAGCCGGCTCAATTTTAGACATTGTAAGCACAAACAAAGGTATTCTATTGCCAAAGGTGAATATCACAAATTTGAACTCTATCGCTCCTATTACGGGAGGCGCAACAGAAGGGCTATTGGTCTACAATACGAATGTTTCAACCGGCGTAGGATTCCATTACTGGAGTGGTAGTGTATGGATTCCATTTAACAGTAAAGACTGGAAAGAAGGAGGAAACGTAGGAACAAACCCTGCCACCGATTTTATTGGAACCACCGACAATACGGCTCTTCGGTTTCGCACCAACAACACAGAACGTCTAGAGATCACAAACAGCGGACTGTTACGTGCATTCAGTCCGGGATCTGCGAGTACTCCATTTTTATCCTGGGGAATTGATACCGATACAGGTATCTTTAGAGGAACGAACGATCAATTAGACTTCTCGGCCGGTGGTCTCGAATTCCTATCTTTAAAAGAAACTGCGAATGACGAGTTGGTGGTTAACGGTACAGGTGTAGACCTAAACGCTAGGTTTGCTACTAGTGGAGATGCTAATGCTTTCTTTATAGATGGAGCGAACAACAATGTAGGGTTTGGCACGAATACTCCTAATACAAGCTCACAATTAGAATTAGCGAATACCAATAAAGGTATACTTATAAATCGTGTTGCTTTAACTGCGACCAATTCGGCCAGCCCTATCACATCACCGGCAACTGGATTGTTGGTGTACAATACGGCAAACGCAAGCACAGGCAGTACTGAAGTATTACCGGGGTTTTATTACTGGGATGGTTCTAAATGGGTTGCTATGGGAGGTACCAATGGGCGTGACTGGTCACTAGAAGGAAATGCAGGCACGAATCCGAGTAATGAATTTCTAGGAACCACAGATGCCACAGACCTTGTTTTACGAACTACAGATACTGAACGAATGAGAATTATTGCTGCCGGAAACATCGGTATTGGAAATGCGCCATATACCAATGCATCTGTACGTATTAATAACGCGCCGTTCGCGTTTGGTTTAATTAGTGAAACTTCTAGCAATGGTGGGGCCGTATATGGCGTAGATAGCGGCTCAGGGATTGGGTTACGCGGTGAGAACACCGGAACCGGGCTAGGCGTTTATGGGTATTCAGCCAATTCGCATGGAGCCTATACGACTACTGCATATACCGGCGGATCCTTCTTGATTGGAGGAATTCAAGCTTGGGGATCGGGTGGAAATGGCGCTAATGGTGTTCTTGCAGTAGCTGATAAGAATCCGTCCTCTCGGTCAAATATGGCGCTACGCGCTGTTTCAGGAAGTACAACATCTATTTCTACCAATCAGATACTTAACGTTGGCGTAAATAGCAACGCGACCGAACTATCGTTCTATGGTCTTTCCGAAGGACCTATTACTAGTATTGGAACTATGGAGGCTGCACGATTCCAAAGCAATTACACTAGCGATGCCGTAAATGCAGATGCTAGAGACCCTAGAGCGATGTTAGCAGGTTATGTAAGTAATGCAACAACTCCTATTGGTACTCAAAATGTATATTATGGGGGCTATTTCTATAGCGGAGGGTCAAGCAGTAATTCATCTTATGCATATGCAGGTGCCAGAGTTGGCGGCGCTAATTACAAGATCATTGGAAACGGAACGGTGTCGACCATCGTTGACGGTGACGGAAGAGACGGTGAACAGAAGATCATGTTTGCTCCTGAGGCTCCCGAAGTGTTATTTGAAGATTATGGAACCGGTACCTTAGTAAATGGAACAGCAACGATTGCAATTGATCCTATTTTTTCTAATAACATTGTGGTGGACAGCCAGCATCCGTTAAAAGTGTTTATACAATTAGAGGGTGATTGTAATGGTGTGTTCGTAACGAATAAATCCAAAAATGGTTTTACGGTAAAGGAATTACAAAATGGAAACTCGAATGTGGCATTTTCGTGGCACATAGTTGCAAATCGTAAGGACGAGGTTAATAGAACTTCGGGTGAAATTTCTAATTACAGTAGTCTTCGTTTTCCAAATGCCCCAAGATCGATTTCTCCAGAAACTTTGATCTCGAATGAAGTAAGACCATACAACCCCGAGTTACATGTTTTTTCAACCAATAATCAATAACACTTTTCGTTCAAAAATGAACACTATTCGATAACATTTGACTTAAATTTTCAAAAAACTCAGTCCTAACTATCTAATTCAGAAATA
>NZ_QOLC01000057.1 GCF_003333325.1 Candidatus Ulvibacter alkanivorans
TAAAAGAAGTACTATGAATAATATACCCAGTGTAGATCTTGCCGATTTTTTAAGTGATGACCCAAAACGAAAACAAAAGTTCGTTAATGAAATAGGAAAGGCTTATGAAGAGATCGGATTTGTTTCTTTAAAAAATCATTTTTTAAGTGACGATTTGGTCGATGAACTATACAAAGAAGTTAAGGCATTTTTTGCCCTTCCCTTAGAAACCAAGAAAAAATATGAAATTGAAGGTCTAGGCGGGCAACGTGGCTATGTTTCCTTTGGAAAAGAGCACGCAAAGGGTAAAAAGGAAGGCGATCTTAAAGAATTTTGGCACTTTGGCCAAGAGCCTGAAGAAGATGCAGATCTTCCTGAAGATTATCCCGATAATGTGATCGTAGAAGAGCTTAAAGATTTTAATCATACCGGTATGGAAGCGTATCGTATGTTAGAAAAGACAGGGATCTATGTATTACGAGCATTGGCCTTATATATTGGTTTGGACGAGCATTATTTCGATCATTGGGCAGCCAATGGCAATAGCATTCTTAGACCAATACACTACCCTCCTATTACGGAAGAACCCAAAGGCGCTGTTCGCGCAGGGGCACATGGCGACATAAATTTGATCACTTTATTAATGGGAGCTTCTACTGGTGGTCTTCAAGTGCTTCGTAAGGACGGAGAATGGATAGATGCCATCCCCGAAGAGGATGAACTTGTTATTAATGTAGGTGATATGCTAGAACGACACACCAATAATAAGTTACGATCCACCATTCATCGTGTGGTAAATCCGCCGCGAGAGGAATGGGACAACCCAAGATATTCGATACCTTTCTTTATGCATCCACGCGGTGATATGGATCTAAGTTGTTTGCCCGAGTGTGTAGATGAAGAACATCCAAAAGCCTATCCCGATATCACGGCAGGTAAATTTTTACACCAACGTCTGGTAGAGATAGGTTTGATAAAAAAATAAATTAAAAGACAGCATACACTTATGGATCTTCAAGATCAACTTAAAAACCTCTTTCCCGATCATGAGCCGGAAGAAACCCATAATCCCGAACCCGAACCCACGGTTTGGCTTCAGGATGACCCACTCTTATGTAAGTACGAGAAACGTCGTGGAAAACCCATTACCATTATTTCAGGGTATAACGGAGCTCAGAGCGACTTTAAACAACTCGCAAAAGAGATAAAGCAATTACTTGGTGTCGGGGGAAGTTTTAAGAATGAGGAGATCATCATACAAGGTGATTTTAGAGATAGGATCATGGTGTTTCTACAAGACAAAGGATTTGCGGTAAAGCGCGTTGGTGGATAATTATACGATATGAGAATACCCGAATCTGAACTGATACTTAACCCGGACGGCAGTATCTATCATTTAAACCTAAAACCGGAGCAGATCGCTACTACCATCATCACCGTAGGTGATCCCGATCGTGTGGATGCTGTGTCAGCCAATTTCGACCGCATCGATACCAAGGTGCATCGACGTGAGTTTAAGACGCATACCGGCTGGTACAAGGACACAAGAATAACTGTGATCTCTACGGGTATTGGAACCGATAATATTGATATTGTCCTAAACGAGTTGGATGCGTTGGTGAATATCGATTTTGGCACAAGAAAGGTCAAGGACGATCACACCCAACTTCAAATTATTCGTATAGGAACTTCTGGAGCCATTCAACCGGAGATTCCTGTAGATAGTTTTTTGATTTCTGAAAAAGCGATTGGATTTGATAACTTGTTGCATTTCTACGGAAACACTTCATTTTTAGACACTAATTTTTCCGAAGCATTTAAAGAACATACCAATTGGAATCCAGCTAAATCAGATCCGTATGTAGTTGAAGCCGATCCAAAATTAGTATCTAGGTTTTCTTCCGAAGCATTTCTAAAAGGAATAACAGCTACTAATGTTGGATTTTATGGCCCTCAAGGAAGAGTGTTACGCCTTCCTGCCAATGATGAACGATTAAAAGAAACCATTGCTTCCTTTGAGTACAAGGGTGCAAAGATTACCAATTTTGAAATGGAAACTTCGGGGATCTATGGAATGGCTGCGTTATTAGGACATAGTGCGATCTCATTAAATGCCATCTTAGCGAATCGGGCCAATGGAACTTTTAGTGAGCAACCACAAGAAACCACCGACCGATTAATTCAAAAAACATTAGCACTTTTAGTATCATGACAAAACTGCACATTGGCGGCGTGCCAGAACATTTTAACCTACCTTGGTACCTTACTCTTCGCGACAAGGCGTATCATGAGAAAGATGTAAATCTGCGTTGGAAAGATTATCATGGGGGTACCGGTCAAATGTGTAAAGCCTTACGTTCAGGTGAGATCGACATGGCTGTAATCCTGACAGAAGGGATCATTAGAGACATAGTGGAAGGTAATAGCGCAAAGATCATTCAAGTGTTTGTAAAATCGCCATTAATTTGGGGGGTACACGTGGCAAAGAACTCTACGTATAGGCAAGTGGACGATTTGCGTGGCACCGAAGCAGCAATTAGTAGATATGGTTCAGGATCTCATCTTATGGCGTATGTAAATGCCGAAAATGAAGGATGGAACATGGAGCAAGATCTAAATTTCACGGTCGTTGAGAATCTTGCTGGGGCGTTGCAAATGTTACCTGAAGGAAATGGAGATTATTTTATGTGGGAAAAATTCACCACAAAACCGTACGTGGACAACGGACCGTTCCGACTTGTAGGCGAATGCCCTACCCCTTGGCCATGTTTTGTTATTGCAGTGCGCGAAGAAGTCTTATCATCAAATGCGACTGCTGTCCAATCGATCTTGGAGATCATTAATGAAACCACAAAAGAATTCAAGAATATTCCCGGGATCGATACTATGATTGCTGAACGATACGACCAGAAATTAGAAGACGTACGTGCATGGTTGGAGCTTACAGAGTGGGACCAGAAGAATTTAACTGCGGAAGAAGTGAACGAGGTGCAGCAAAAATTACAACAGTTAGATCTCATCAATACTACCTTACCTGTGGAGGAGATCTTATATGATCTCTAAAAATTTTTAAAAGCCAACGCAACCCGAGAAGAGGAATTGCATCTTACTAATATAAAAGTAAGATCATGATAACATTTCTAATCATTTTAGGGGCCTTACTTCTAACTAACTACCTTTTGTTGGAATTTAGTTGCAACGATGCAACAGAGCCCGAAATACCGGAAGAAGAATAGAACGTACTCCCCATCTATTCTTTATATAATTTTACCATTGAATGGGAGTCTTCCCATTTTTTATCAAATATTCGTTTACCTTGCTAAAATGCTTGTTCCCGAACCAATATCCTCTATTGGCGCTTAACGGTGATGGGTGACCGCTTGTTAATACCAAATGTTTAGTGGCATCTATCTTGGCACCTTTGCGTTTTGCATATCCACCCCACAACAAAAATACGAGTCCGTCGCGTTCTTTCGACAAGATCGAGATAACCGCATCGGTGAATTTTTCCCATCCCTTATTTTGATGACTTCCGGCTTCATGCGCACGAACGGTTAAGGTAGCATTTAGCAATAATACACCTTGAGAGGCCCAGCGTTCTAAATTTCCGGATGGTGGGATGGGTACACCAATATCACTTTCTATTTCAGAAAATATATTGAGAAGTGACGGTGGTTTTTTTATGCCCTCACCCACCGAAAAACAAAGTCCGTTGGCCTGATTCGGGCCGTGATACGGATCTTGCCCTAATATCACCACCTTGACCTCCTTATAAGGAGTATGATTGAATGCTGAAAAGATCTTATTTCCCGGCGGAAAACAAGTGTTCTTGGAATATTCTTCTTTAACAAAAGTTCTCAATTCTTCAAAATATGGTTTTTCAAATTCCGATTGTAATACCTGCTTCCATTCTGCCTCTATTTTTACATCCATAATTAGTACTTTTGTGATCAATAAAATTACTAATTCAAACAGAGAATCCTATTAAAGTAGGGCTATATTTCGAAGCAGGGAAATGATCCGAATTACAAAGAAAACATTAGAGGACTTAGAGTTTCCCTCGGTGCTACAACAAGTAGCCTCCAATTGCATTACCGAGATGGGCGCCGTCGCCACCTTGGAAATACTTCCGTTTGCAGACCAAGACGCTATACAACCTGAATTAGCACGCGTAAAAGAATTTTCTGCCTCCTTCAATGGAGATAATCGAATACCAAATCACGGATTTGAAGCGCTTAACAAAGAATTACGGCTTCTTGAGATCGAGAACAGTACCATAGAGGTGTCTGGTTTTCGTCGCATTCTAGGAGCTTCAGAAACTACGCGATCCTTATTGGGATTCTTCAGAAAGAATGAAGAATTCTATATCGCTTTACATGCTTTTTCTTCGGAAATTAATTTCGATTCGAGTATTTCCGAAGCGATACATGGTGTTCTGGACCGATATGGAGACGTAAAAGATGATGCTTCCGAAGCACTTTCAGAAATAAGAAAACGGCTTAGTGTTGTGAAAGGGCAGATAAACAGTTCGTTTGGAAAGGCCCTTGCTCGTTATTCACAAGCCGATTACCTGGATGAGATCAAGGAAAGTGTTGTCGACAATAGAAGAGTGTTAGCCGTAAAGGCAATGTATCGTCGTAAAGTGAACGGGGCTGTGATGGGAACTTCAAAAACCGGCAGTATTGTCTACATAGAGCCGCAAGAAACGCTGAACTTTGCGAACGAACTTAGTAATTTGATTTACGAAGAGCGGGAAGAAATTAAACGAATCTTAAAGGCACTCACCGAATTCGTACGACCCAAGGCACATCTATTACAAACGTATCAATCCTATCTCACCCAAATTGATGTGATCTATGCCAAAGCGAAGTATGCGCTTAAAGTTGAAGGAGTCCTGCCTATTATAAGTGAAGAAAAGCATACGTATTTAAAAGATGCCTATCACCCATTGCTGTTGGTGGCGAATAAAAAAAGGAATGAAAAAACGTTTCCACAGACCATAGAATTACAACCTGATAAACGAATTATAGTGATCTCGGGTCCCAATGCAGGGGGAAAGAGCATTACGTTAAAAACTGTGGGGTTGTTACAGATCATGCTTCAAAGCGGCATGCTAATTCCTTGTGAACCAACAAGCGAGTTGTGCTTTTTTGAACGCGTGCTAACCGATATTGGAGATAACCAATCTATCGAAAACCATCTAAGTACCTATAGCTATCGATTGAAGAAGATGAATCAATTTCTTCGGAAATGCAATGCCAAGACCCTATTCCTTATCGATGAGTTTGGTACAGGAAGTGATCCCGAGTTAGGGGGTGCGTTGGCTGAAACCTTTTTGGAAGTATTTTACGAACGAGAAGCCTTCGGAATAATCACAACGCATTATACCAATTTAAAGTTGTTGGCCAATGAATTGCCGCACGCGATTAACGCAAATATGCAATTTGACAGTAGATCGTTAGAACCGCTATATCAATTGCATTTGGGAGAGGCAGGAAGTTCGTTCACTTTTGAAGTAGCCCAAAAGAATGGAATTCCCTATAGTTTGATAAATAGAGCAAAGAAAAAAATTGAACGTGGTAAAGTACGCTTCGATAAGACCATTGCTAATTTGCAAAAAGAACGTTCTAAGCTACGACAAACATCGGCAAGTCTGAAGGACTCGCAAGTAAAGGCCAAAGAAGAAAGCAAGCAGTTAGAAGAAATAAACAAACGCGTTCAAGAAAAACTGGAGAGCTATCAAGAGTTATACGATAGTAACCAGAAGATGATCAGTTTGGGAAAAAAGTTTGATGCACTCTCTGAACGTTATTTTAACAACAAACGAAAAAAAGCACTTATAGACGAGCTGATGAAATTGGTCATGGTAGAGAACAGCAAACGAAAAAAAGTAGCGCCTAAACAAAAGAAGGCAGTTAAGGCCAAGAAGCAAGAGGTAGCCAAAGAAGTTGAAAAAGAAGTAGCCGTAATACGAAAACGTAAAAAAAAGGAAAAAGAAAAAGCCAAAGCGACTCCGGCGCCCAAGCCAAAAGTGGTGTTAAAGGTTGGCGATAGGGTTCGCATGATCGATGGGCGAGCCATTGGCACCATAGACAGTCTAGAAAAAAACAAAGCAATCGTTAATTACGGCATGTTCACAACAAATGTAAGTGTAAACGAATTGGAAAAGGTATGACCTCAACACAACCTCATAAGATCATATTATTCGACGGAGTGTGCAACCTTTGTAACAGTTCTGTAACTTTTATCATAAAAAGAGATTACAAGGACAGGTTCCGATTTGCAGCCTTGCAAAGCGAAATTGGACAACATTATATCCAAAAATTCGATATCGATCCTGTTGAAACTGATTCTATTATTCTTGTTGAAGCCGACAACTATTACGCAAAATCGTCGGCAGCGTTGCGCATTGCGAAGTATCTGTCGGGTGGGTATCCCCTGCTCTACGGTTTTATGATCGTTCCAAAATTTATTCGAAATACCGTGTATGATTATATCGCGAAGAATCGATATAAATGGTATGGAAAACGGGAGCAATGTATGATCCCAACACCCGAGCTCAAGGCCAAGTTCTTATAAGTTCTCACTTCGGAAATAGCCGTGTTTCACGGCAAATACTCGTATCTTACTACTATTATTTGTTAGGTTAATGAACGGTTAACGGCATTAACTTATGCATTATTTTCTACGAACTAATCATATTTTTATGCCATGCAATTGAAACTAAAGGTGTTAATTTTTGGATCGGTGCTCACTTTGGTGGCCCTAATCGCTATTCAAGGATACCTCATTTATAATTCTTACGAACTTAAGAAAAAGACCATCACCATCGATGCTCGAAATGCGATTGCTAAATTATACAACACTCCCGAGATTGATTCCATCTTTTGGACATACAGAAACGATTTTAAAGCAAATTTGACCAAGTACGAAAAAGATGAGATTTCGCAAACTACATTATTAAACCGCCTTCAAGAAAAAGCAAAAGCGATCAATCCGTCTTTTATGGAAGTGTACAGTAAAGGACTGGAGGAATACGCTAATAATATCGATGTTGAATTTAAAAAGATAGTTACAAGCATAACAGTAACCGATTCTCTTGGCACTACCGATGTACTTTATACTTTAGAGGAAAACGACACGATTCTTATCGCAGGGATGAATTTTTCTTCGGAAGAAGGCTTGCTCATCAACAACAGTACTTGGCAAGACAATCATATAGTACCACATGCTAATGGAGAATCCGAACAGGTTGATCTAAACTTTAAATCGAGTATTTATATGAGTATCTCAAATTGGAATACACTTATAATAAAGGAGCTCGCCGGACTTATGATCATCTCTACCTTGTTATTCCTTTTTGTAGTTGGTCTGCTATATTATTCGATTCAGAATTTAATTAAGCAGAAAAAAGTAGCCGATATAAAAACCGACTTTATCAATAATATCACTCATGAATTAAAAACGCCGCTGTCAACACTTTCATTGGCCACTAAAACACTTACCAACGAATACGCCAATGACAACAAAGAAATGGCAGATGAAGCAATAAATATTGTAAATCGCCAAAATATCCGACTTCAAAAACTAATCGATCAAGTTCTACAAAGTAGCCTTGGCTATAAATCGATCGTACTTACTACCGAAGAATTTAATACTACCCTATTCTTGAACGAGACCTTAGACGATTTCTTATTGTCGGTAGAACAAGGAATTGAAGTAAAACGGAATATCGATTCAACCGGAATGCTTATGATAGCCGACAAGTTTTATTTAAGTACTGCGATCATCAATATTTTGAATAATGCAGTGAAATACGGTGGAACCGTATTAACCGTCACTTACAAAGTTGGTAAGAACAATAGCTCACATCTTATTTCTATCGCGGATAACGGTATTGGTATTTCTGAAAAATATCAAAAGGCAATTTTCGAGAAATTCTATCGTGTGAGCGAGCAGGACACCCATAACTACAAAGGATTAGGGTTGGGACTCTATTATACCAGTCAGATTATCAAAGCTCATAATGGAAGTATTTCGGTAGAAAGCCGTGAAGGTCACGGTACTACATTTACAATATCAATTCCTTTAGCACGATGAAAAAGATATTACTAGCAGAAGACGATATTGATTTTGGCACTATGCTGAAACGGTATTTGGAATTGAATAAATATGAAGTTACCTGGGCTAAAGACGGTAAGGATGCGCTTAAAGCATTTACTACAGACGAATTTGACATCTGCATACTCGATGTAATGATGCCAGTAATGGATGGTTTTACCTTAGCCAAGAAAATTATTGAACTAAATCCTGAGATACCATTTCTTTTCTTAACCGCAAGAAAGACAAAGGAAGATCGTATTAAAGGATTGCGCTTAGGTGCCGACGATTATATAGCTAAGCCTTTTGAGGCTGAAGAATTGATCTTACGTATTCAGAATATCGTAAAACGTACGCAACAACAAAGTGTCGAATCTGAGGACGTGCCTGAGGGAAAAATTTTGGCTATTGGCGCGTATAAATTCGATTTTCACAACTTAGAACTTAGCCTAAACGACAACACTCAAAAAATTACTGAAAAAGAGGCGCGATTACTCCTTTACCTCTTCAGAAATAAAAATCAATTGATTCGTCGTGAGGATATTTTATCACATGTATGGAACAAAAATGATTTTTTCTCCGGAAGAAGTATGGATGTATTTATAACTCGAATAAGAAAGCATTTAAAAGATGATTCGGCGATCGCTATCAAAAGTGTTCGTGGAATTGGATTAGAATTTAATATAAACGAGTAATACTAATTTAATTTAACAAAAATGAAAACAATGAAGAGAACAGTACTTTTTCTACTATGTATACTTACGGGTAGCATAGGTTTTGCGCAAGAGTACTTCGGTACGAACACCTTTGGAGATACGTCCATAGACAATATCTTCCGTTCGGCAACAGACAGTAACGGCAACATTTACAACGCCGGCTTGTACAGTGGATCCATAACTTTAGGATCAGAAACCATTTCTTGGAGTGGTGGTAATGCCGATGGATTTGTGTCGGTACACGACAGCAACGGAAACCCAATAGATGTATTTGGTTTTGGCGGTGGCTTCGATGATGTAGCTGTAGACGTTGCTATAGATGCTAACGATAACATGTATATCACTGGATATTTCCAAGGAGCCGGCCCGAACTCATTCGATGCGGACCCGGGACCTGGTGTATTCCAACTATCACAGCCCTCACCTATTCTGAGTCGTGATTGTTTTATCATTAAGTTGGATAGTAATGGTGATTTTGTATGGGCTAAGCAAGTGAGCAACCCGTTCGGATTTGGAGCTAACGAAGATTCTAAAGCGATCGAGGTAGACAGTGCAGGTAATGTGTACATCGCTGGTTCTTTTATATTAGCAGATTTTGACCCAGACCCTGCAGTTGACAACACAATTTTTTCTGCCGATGGTGGTGGAAGCACCGATGGATTTCTACTAAAATTAGATACCGATGGGAACTTCGTTTGGGTAAAGATTTTAGAAGGACCGGGAGGTCTTGTAGATGTAGAGGATATCGAATTTGACGCAAATGAAGACATATTACTTACTGGTCGTTTCGTAAATAACGTAGACTTAGATCCGAATGCTGGTACAGCAACGGTAAATTCAAATGGTAATTCAGATATCTTTATGGCTAAGTGGGATACAGACGGAAACTATATTTGGGGCCAATCTTTTGGAGGTCCTGGAAATGATTTTGTAGAGTCTATTCAAGAATTGCCTTCCGGAGTGTACGTAACAGGTATGTTCTCCGGTACTGTAGATCTAGACCCAACAGCCGGAGATAACACAGTA
Organism: Candidatus Ulvibacter alkanivorans; assembly: GCF_003333325.1. GTDB lineage: Bacteria > Bacteroidota > Bacteroidia > Flavobacteriales > Flavobacteriaceae > Ulvibacter_A > Ulvibacter_A alkanivorans. Next base: position 9,822 of record NZ_QOLC01000057.1, read on the forward strand.
ACTTCTAATGGTGACTGGGATGCGTTTATTTCGCAGTTCGACACCACGGGAGCTTATCAATATTCATACACTGTAGGTGGCGAAGGAAATGCCCTTTTTGAACAGGTTTATGACGTAACCGAAGGGTTTAATGGTAACCTATTTATTACAGGAAGCTTTATTGGTACGGCCGATTTCGATAATAGTGCCAACACCGCTGAGAGTACAAGTGCTGGAATCACAGATGCGTTTATAGTGGAACTAACCACAGCTGGTGCCTACCAAAGGCATTTCACCGTAGGTGGAGACAACGATGAAACGAATACACAGATCACTTTTAACGACAACGATGATATTTTAATGTATGGAGGTTTCCGAAGTACAGATGCAGATTTTAACCCATTTGCAGAGACCGATATTATTGGGACAACCGGTTTCTTCGATGTATATATGTCGCGATTTACGCTAGTGCCTAATACAGATAATGACGAGTGCTCAGGGGCTTTCCCTATCGCTTGTGGCGAAACCTTTACAGGAGATACGTCGGGAGATACCGATTCTGGTGGAAACGCTTCTAATGATGAGTTTTTCTCTTTTACAGGCAACGGAACCACACAAATTGTAACAGTATCTACCTGTAATACGGCTGCTTACGATACTTTTCTAAGAGTATTTGAGGATTGTACATTAACAAACGAGATCGCCGCCAATGATGACGATGCTGGTTGTTCCGGATTTACTTCTGAACTGTCGTTTGTTTCAGACGGGACTTCAACTTATTATATCATGGTTGAAGGATTTAATGCTGCGGCATCCGGTGCATTTACCTTAAGCGTAACTTGTGAAGATCCGCTTCCTAACGATTTTTGCGATACAGCTCAACCAATTTCTTGTGGTGAAACTACCATGGGTACTACCATAGGAGCCACAGACGACTCGACGATCGCTCCAGAATGTGGTACTACCGTAACTGCGCCGGGCGTATGGTATGTATACGAAGATACTACTGGATTAGTAACCGATATAACAGTTTCTACATGTAGTGTTGACACCGATTATGACACCAAGATCAACGTATATACAGGGGACTGTGGTGCCTTAACTTGTGTGGCCGGTAACAATGACGGAACCAACTGTACTAATTTCCAATCGGAAGTAGAATTTCAAAGTGATGGTAATTCAACCTACTACATTCTTGTACAAGGTTTTGGTGGTGCGACGGGTAATTTCAGTTTAAACATGGAATGTACTCCTGTGCCTCCTCCAAACGATATGATAGCAAATGCGATCGATGTAGACCAAATAGGTTTTCCTTATACCGATCCGGATGTTGCCATGCCTGCGGCTACTACAGAAGGCGGTAACCCAATTGGGTGTGATATCGATGGCGCCAAAGGGGTTTGGTATAAGTTTACTTCGGAAGGAGATGGCGAGGTAACAGCAAGCATTGTTACTCCGGCAGGACCTAGCTCGGTAACCTTTTACTACGCACCCGATGAGAATGCTAATGAAACCGATCTGGAATTGGTGCAGCAAAACAGCAACCAATGTGTGGCAGGAACTTCTGCGATGATCACCACCGATCCCGGTCAGAGCTACTATGTATACGTAGTAAATACAAACGGCCGTACCGATATCACTATCGATGGCGTTAACTTAAGCACCGGAGAACATGCATTCAACGGATTTACAATGTACCCTAATCCGGCACATGATATGATCAATTTTAGCGCTCAAGAGAATATTGAGAATATTACTATTTATTCAATTCTTGGGCAGAAAGTAATTTCACAAGAATTAGATGCAAATAATGCACAAATTGATGTATCACAATTGGCTTCAGGAACGTATATCGCAAAGGTTTCAATAAATGGCCAAGTAGGAACTTATAAGATTCTTAAAGATTAGTTAGTATCTTATAGGGTTTATTTTTAAAAGCAGGCTTCGGCCTGCTTTTTTTATTTTAAATTTTGAAGGATAAAATTGAGTGTTTCATTATCATTCTCAACCGTATCAAATGCGAAGTTTTTATAGGTATTGGAAGTAGCAAGTTCCATCGATTTCCAATGATCGATCATGTTCTTATGCTCCAACGTTACCTTTCCGGCCATTAAGGGATCAAGATCCCCTTTAGATTGATAATAGTCATAGATCTTTTTAAGCCCGGTCAAGTACATATAATCTTTGGTAAATCCACCGCCTCTATGGGCACGCAAGCTAATGTTGTAGCTTTCCTCTCTATTTAATTTATACTGATTGTGTAAGAGGTCGAACGTATCACAAAAATTGAATCCCTTTCGTAGGCTATCGGCCGCCAATACGCGATATGCCAACTCTTTTAAACGATGTAGGGTCAAACAACCACTCATATATTCGCTAAAAACAGCCAAGCCTTCTTGGGTCTCGACATTGTTAGGAAACCCATTGTGGAAGATCTGTAATGGTTGGTTGAGTCCGTTAAACGTAGTCACCAAATGCACGCCTATCTCATGGTTTGCAAGCACCTTTAATTGGTTGGCACTATAACGGTGGTTTTTCTTTAGGATAAGCGTTTGTGTATTGTTTACCACCATCGCTGCGGCAGAGATCTTGGTAGAATAGCGAATGGTAAACTGAAAATCATACCGTTTTGTGAACTCCATAAAATAATCGGCAGCTTCTTCGGCACTAAATACAGGAAATAGCTCACTATCGTATTCGGCATCTTTGTAATGAAGAATAAACTGTGCATTTTCAACGTCTTTTTCTGTAGGTGTTCCAAACGATTTCAGAACATTAAAATAGAATTTTCGCCCCTGCCCTATGGTTTCAATACACTGAACAAGCCCCGAATAATCGTAGATCACATCGCGATAGAAGGCTCTTGATGCCTCGTCATTAATTGTGTCAATTTTCTGTGAGAATAACTCCTGCTGCAGTTTATGCGCATTAAAATCGATTTTTCGGTACTTGAAATTGGGGTTGACATTATATTTTGAAGCAAAGAAATTTCGCTTCTCCTGCTCTATGTTGATTGGGTTGACATAATTGAGCAACTCGATCTTTTTGACTAACTGATTTAGATTAAAATCAATTTTAAACAAATTTGGATGGGCGTCGATCACCGCTTGGGTATGTGGCATGGGTATTACTTAAATGTATTATAGAAGGAAGTTGCGTGCTCTTTTACTTTTTTCTGAAGTTGTTGCTCGATGGCATTTACTACTTCGGGATAAATGATCTTGCGTAATTCGTCACAATAGATTTTTTTGACCTCGGTCGCCAAAACTAAGGTATTCTGAAAGTTTTGCGTAATGTATTTTAAGAAATACCCGTTCCCTTGAAACGTATCGTTAATTCCGGCCGTCGTTTCAATTGCGTTAGGAAGATGTAGTTCGGCCAACGAATCTCGCCAGGAGGCAATTGCGTTTCCGAAGCGATCATTATCGATATTGGTCGTTCCTAAATTTATAACAGGGACCTCTCGTTCCCACCGTCTCCAGTTATAACTATGCATATCGTACACCACAACCGCAGTAAATTTTTCTTCTAATTTCTGCATCAAAGCTCTAACTACACTGTAAAATGCAGCGTGTTTCGCCAAACTTTGTTTTCTATGTCTGGGTCCTAGCGGTTCTTTCCACAGTTTTTTACCCCAAGCATCGTCGTAAATCGCATTATCGGGATCACGATTTAGGTCGTATTCAAACCTACTGTCACAACCCGCGATAACGATAGGATGTGTTTTTACAAACTCCTTAGTACAAGGGTCTTCTTCGAACCAACGTTCGTACTCGGTATGCAAGCAATTTTCCCAAAGTTCTTTTCTGAATTGATGTCCGTCATGAACGGCACCACACACATAGGGGACATACGAATCTATCTTGATGGTGAATGAATAATCATCTGCAACGGCTTCGAAGGTACTTTCCGAAGCAATTTTCTGTATTATTTCTGAAACAGTAAGTCGTTCCATTAGGCTTCTTTTACGTGGTTACGAAGTTTTTGTCTACGCTCGAAAGCTGTGACGCGCTCCATTACTTTGTCTTCCACAAAATCGATGATCTTTTCCTGTACGCGCGATTTATAGACTTTGTTCATATAAGTGATCCCACCAGGCGACAATACATTTACTTCAACCAGCATTCCATTTATCACATCAATTCCTACGAAATAGAGTCCGTCTTTCACCAATTTTGGACCAATACGACGGCATAGTTCTTTTTCTTGTTTGGTCAACGAATGCTTTTGAACCGTTCCGCCGGCACTAACATTGCTCCTATGGTCTTCTTCACCGGGCACGCGTTTCATGGCTCCTATTGGTTTTCCGTTAAGTAACAGAATTCGAACGTCACCTTGGTCCGCACCTTCTATATAGTCTTGTAAAATGACATAATTTGAAGTGCCATCCTTGTTATCGATGTAAAAATCCAGTAAGGAGTTAATACTTTTCATCGCTCGCTTTTCAATAAGGATAACGCCCGAGCCTCCATAGCCGTTCAAGGGTTTTAAGATCATTTTATCGGGTCCTTCTTTAATGATGTCCTTGAGGTATTTCTTATTCTTGGTTACATGAGTACGAGGAATCATCTCATTATTGCTGTCTTCGAATACGGCGGTGTATAATTTATTGTTCGCACGGCGTATCCCATCAAGATCGTTCATAATAAACACATCGTCCTTTACACTGTCTAAGAAATTAAGCATGATCATATCCAATGGCGGATTGCTACGCAGAATGATCACATCGAACCCTGCTAAGGGTAACATTTCATCATAAAATTCGGCATGGGTGTGAAACGATTTCAAACTTGAAGAAATCTTGTCCTTGCGCTTAATACATTTCGAAAATGCAAAAGCAACGCTATCACGAATGGTCAAATTAGCCGGAGTCGTAATAGCGAGTCCGTGACCGCGTTTAACAAATTCGTGAATTAAGGCTAAGGTAGTGTCGTCCTCGGGCTTGATTTCCTCCCATGGATACATGATAAAACAAACGTTCATAGCAGTTGGTTATTATTTGGAATTAAAGATACTAATTATCAAATAATATCACAGTCCTATCCCAGGCAATTCCCCATTTCTCCTTACTCGTAGATCCTAAAATTGTCGAATCCGCCAACATCGGTATCGCCATTTTGTTGAATTCGAACTTGTAAGCCAACTGTGGTAGTACCTCCCGGTATGGACTCACTTACCGATCCTGATAAAGAGAGATCTGCGGCTCCATTAATAAGCATCACCGCCGTTTGTGGAACACCATCAATAATTAGGATGTATTCGGCATCGTCTCCGGCATCAAAACGGTAGAAATCATAATCGAACGCAACTGTCACGCCGCCCAATGCAGACGAGACATCTACTGTGTTAAAAGTAATGGTGGCGTATCCGGTCGTTCCGTTATCGCCTTCATCGTCCAGATCACGAATGCCTAAGAAGTTATTGGTTAGGGTTGTAAGATTACTGAATATACTATTAGAAGCGTCTGTTATTCCGAAGAAACCATCGGTGCCATTGTCGAAGAAAGGAATATCGGAAGTATATCCCCAAGTGGTGCCCAAATCAAAGTTTTGAACAAGATTAGTAAAAGGCAAGGTGTTTGAACAATGCAGGTTCTCCCAAGAAGTTCCATTCCAAATTTGAAGACATTGTGTAGCTTCAACAAATACAGCAAGCCCAATATCTGTTGATGACGGATTAATTGCGTCTCTATTTGCGACAGTTGGAACCCGGGGCGGCATTAAGCCCTTGTAGGTCAAACCTCCATCACTGGTGCTACTCACTTCCAACATGGCAGCCGGTGACGGACTTGTAGTGCCAATCCCTACTTGACCAAACAAGAATCCACTACATATTCCGAAGAAAATAAAACAAATACATGTATGCATAACTATGATTTTTGAAATCATAGCACAGCAGTTTCATTTAGAAAAGGAGCCTAGGCTGTTAACAATGTTAGTTGCAACAGACTAGCTACTTCAAACATACAAATTGCTTCCGTATTAGTGAATTACAATTTGTCGTGATTTATGAATCTAGATCGAAAGTCTTGGTTGGATTTTCGGGTGCTTTGTAATGAAGCATGTCTTCTCCACTCGCAATGATTGAAGAAACAGTAGCGTCTCCGGTTACATTAACCACGGTTCTAAACATATCTAAAATACGGTCTACTGGGAAAATAATGGCGATCCAAGCCGGATTGAGCCCTACCGAGTCCAGCACGATAATTAGCATTACCAAGCCTGCACTAGGAACTGCTGCAGAGCCAATGGAAGCCAAGGTTGCCGTGATCACTATAATTAATTGCTGTCCTAGTGTGAGGTCAATAAGGTGAATTTGCGCCAAAAAGACTACGGCTACTGCTTGGTACAAACAGGTACCGTCCATATTTACTGTAGCACCAATGGGCAATACAAAACTGGTGATCTTTTTGTCTACGCCTAAATTTTCTTCAACACACTCCATGGTTACCGGAAGTGTGGCGGCACTACTGGATGTAGAAAAGGCCAGGGTTTGTGCGGGACTAATCGCTTTAAAGAACCCTGCGTATGGTATTTTTCGTACAAATAACTTTAACACCAATGGATAGATTACAAAGATCATAAACATCAAACCAATGAATACGGTAAGCGAATACCAGCTTAATCCTTTAAAGATCTCGTACACCTTTCCAATATCATCGCCAGCCATCTTACTTACCACTCCTGCCAATAAGGCAAATACAAAGAATGGGGCTGCTTGCATCACAAGATCCACCATTTTTAAGAAGACCTCCATAGCCCCGTCTACAAAATCGGTTACAGGTTTGGATTTCTCATTAGGGATAAACAATAAACAAACACCAAAGAACAATGCAAAGAAGATAATTTGCAGCATTAATCCGTTATCCGATAGTGATCGGAAAAAGTTTTGTGGAACAATATCGATCAAGGGTTGTAAAGGACCGGCATCTTTTGTTTGATTTGCGGTTTCCATTTTTTCGGTCACCGAGGCATCTTGCAATTCGCTTTTAGAAAGATCGGTGATACGCTGTGCACGTTCCAAGTATTCCGGGTCCTGTAGATAGTTGATCCCGTCTTTAATTTCATAGCCTTGATCGTTTGCCCAGATCTCATAACTAATACGATTGTCGATGCGGCTGTCCTCATCTATTAATTTTCCGGGTCCAATAACATTCACCAAGGTAAGTCCGATAGTCACTGCCAACACTGTCGTAACCAAGTAGGCCAATAGTGTTTTTCCTCCCATTCGACCTAAGCTTGACGGGTCTCCAATATTGGCAACACCGCTTATTACTGAAAACAGTACCAATGGAACTGCGATCAATTTCAATAAATTGATAAAAATCGTTCCAAAGGGAGCAATCCAATCGATGGTAAACTCACTCCAGCCTAATTGACTCGATAGTATAGCCCAGACCACCCCAAGGATCAATCCGATAATAATTTTCCAGTGTAATGCCAGCTTCTTCATATAAATTGTGTTATTGCTTTATGTTGACCTCGCGAAAGATACAGATTTTACTGTTTTATATTTTTGAATGTTTGTTACGTAACCAAAAATCGGCTATCACCAATGCTGCCATGGCTTCCACTATTGGCACTGCACGTGGCACCACACAGGGATCATGCCTGCCTTTTCCTTGCATTGCCACCGTTTCTCCCTCTTTGTTAATGGTTTGTTGTTCTTGCATTATGGTCGCAACCGGTTTAAAAGCCACGTTAAAATAGACGTCTTCCCCGTTGCTAATCCCCCCTTGAACGCCACCGCTAAAATTGGTCTTGGTACTACCGTCGGTATTAAAAAGGTCGTTGTGCTCACTTCCTTTTAGTTTTACACCCGAAAATCCACTGCCAAATTCAAATCCTTTAACAGCATTTATAGATAACATGGCCTTGCCTAATTCGGCATGTAACTTATCGAATACCGGTTCTCCCAAGCCAACAGGCATGTTTTGAATTACACAGCTAACAATACCACCCACGGTATCTCCTTCTTTTCGTATGGATCTAATAAACGATTCCATCTGAGTCGCCATTTCCGGATCGGGACAGCGTACCGGGTTTTTTTCTATTTCTGAGAATGAAAGTTCCGAATAATGCTTGTCTAATTGTAATTCGCCTACAGCCGAAACATAGGCTGTGATCTTTATGTTTTGAAGCAACTGTTTTGCAATGGCACCGGCCACCACTCTACAGGCAGTTTCTCGTGCAGAAGAACGACCGCCTCCTCTATAATCGCGTATACCATATTTTTTATCGTAGGTGTAATCGGCATGGGAAGGGCGGTAAGAGTCTTTTATATGAGAATAGTCCTTAGACTTCTGATTGGTGTTTTTAATGATAAACCCGATAGGAGTACCGGTAGTGATCCCTTCAAAAATACCCGAAAGAAACTGTACCGTGTCGGGTTCTTTACGTTGTGTAACGATAGCCGATTGCCCGGGTTTTCTGCGTTGCATTTCAGCTTCAATTGCTTCAAGGTCCAGTTGTAATCCTGCAGGACAACCGTCTATAATACCTCCAATGGCCTCTCCATGAGATTCGCCGAATGTCGTTAGGTTGAAAATCTTTCCGAAGGAATTACCCGCCATATAGCTGTTTTGAACAAATGTAATTTTTAATACCGAATATTAAAAATATGTGACGGCTTAAAATGCTGCTGCCTATGGGTGCTTATGCCTAACCACTTGAATATCTAAAACTAAGGTGCTCCTAGATGCGTTTGTGCAGAGATCGCTATATTTACCAAAAATTACTGTAATGAAGACCCGAATATTACTTTTTATCGCAGCTGTCGGCCTATTGTTTCCATCTTGTTCTTCAAGCGATGATGATGGCGGCCAAGACGATGCGACCAATTATTTTCCGTTAACCGCAAATTCCTATTGGACCTATAACAATACCAGCGAAGGGGAACAAACACGCGATTCGCTATACGTTAACGGTACGCAACAAGTCAATGGAGAAACAGCTACCAATCTCGATGCACGTACGCCTATCACCGGACTTATGACCAACTTTTTAACACAAGGGGTAGTACAGCGCAGTGATAACAGATTGCTTATTAATGGCGAATTTAGCAGTGCATTTATAGAAGGTTTTCCTGAAATTAGCGTGCCTTTAAATGACTTTGTGTTGTTTGATGCTTCGGAAACCACTATAGGAACGGAGTTAAGCAGTGTTAATGGCGAAATTATGCAAGAAGTAATGGATGTTCCTTTGCTTATTACCTATGAATTTAGATCGGTGAGCGCCGGTTTTTTAATGGCGACTGAACCATCTGAAACGCCACCGGTATTGCGATCTGACCTGCAATTACAACTAACGGTAACCGCAGAGATAGAATTGGCGCCCGGCCTTACGGTTTCGATCCCTGTGTTGGCGACACAGGAGGTGTTATTGGTTCAAAATTCGTATGCGAGCGATATAGGACTTACACAGTCTGACGTTACTATCATGTACCAATTGGAAGATTTAAGTGGCTCGGGAATCGAGTTGCCATTTCCTTCCGAAGGAATGATAGAAAGCACACAAGAGATCGATACTTTCGTGGTTTCCGATTAAAGCAATGCTTGGCGTAAGATACTAATTGGGTGCATGGCTACTCGTCCGGTTCCGTCTTTAATTTGATGACGACAACTAGTACCGTTGGCTGCAATAATGGTTTCTTCGGAAGCCTTGTTCACGGCAGGAAATAATTTTAAGGCACCCATTTGCATACTAACCTCATAATGTTCCTTTTCAAAACCAAAACTTCCTGCCATTCCGCAGCAACCCGATGGTATGATGGTGGGTTTGTAATGCTTCGGAAGGTTTAGCAAGTCGAATGTCACTTTCGAATTGCTCAATGCCTTTTGGTGACAATGAATATGGATCTTTATCGCTTTTGCTTCCGAAGTAAATAGATTGGGCGTGATATGGCCTTTGGCGATTTCTGAAGCTAAGAACTCTTCAACTAAAAAGGTATTATCGGCCACGTGTCGAGCTAATTTCTCATTGTTGGCCAGTCGAAGGTACTCATCGCGAAACCCTAAAATTGCAGACGGTTCGATTCCCAATAATGGACACTCGGTCGAAACTTGGTCCTTTAATTCGTGTAAGTTTTTATCTACTGCCTGTTTTGCTTGTTCTAAATAGCCCTTGGAGATAAGTGCTCGCGCACTGTCCAGGTGTTGAACCGCAGTGACTTGATAGCCCAATTTGGAAAGTAAAAAATAGGCATCTTCGGCTATCACTGTGTCTAAATAATTACTAAATTCATCTATGAATAAAATAACTTTTTTTTGTTTGTTAAGAGTTTGATTTACAGAGGTTAAGTGCTTATTACTAAAAGTCTTAGTTGAAATAAGAGGCATCGATCTTTCCGAAGCGATTCCATACCATTTCTTTATAAGATTGGCGCTAAATCGATTGGAAAGTAAAAAGTTGGCAAGTCCGGGAATTCGAGATGCCATTTTATTGTAATAGCTGCTTTTGGCAAAAAAAGCATCCGATTTTGAAGTGCCGTTAACTTGTTTATACTGGTATAAGAACTCGGCTTTAGCCGTGGCCATGTCGACATTACTGGGGCACTCGGTGGCGCATGCTTTGCAACTTATGCACAGGTCGAATACTTCTTTTAATGACTCGGAATCGAATTTATTCGCTGCTTTATTATTGGTAAGTACTTCTCGTAAGGCGTTCGCCCTGGCGCGGGTGGTATCTTTTTCGTCTCTAGTGGCATGATAGCTGGGGCACATAGCTCCTGCAGCAGCTTCACTTTTACGACAATCGCCGCTTCCATTGCACTTTTCGGCAAGTCGTAATATCCCTTGTGAGTCGTTAAAACGCATCAAGGTATCAACCTTTGGTTCCTCCCTACCCGGCACATAACGCAGATCTTTGTCCATTTTATAAGCATCTACGATCTTTCCCGGATTAAATATATTATTAGGATCAAAGCAAGCTTTTATACGGCGTAATACGTTGTAATTAGAAGTACCGATCATACTTTCAATAAATTCGGCTCTTACGATGCCATCGCCGTGCTCTCCGCTAAATGAACCACGATATTTTTTCACTAATGCCGCTACATCGGTGGTGATCTGTCTAAAAAATGCGACATCCTGTTCTTTCTTTAAATTAAGGATAGGGCGCAAATGCAGTTCGCCGGCTCCTGCGTGGGCATAATACACCGCTTTTTGATCGTACGATTGCATGAGGGCTGTAAATTCATCGATATACGCCGGCAGATCGGGTAATGCAACCGCCGTATCCTCTATACATGCTACTGTCTTGTCGTCACCCACCATATTGCCCAATAGGCCGAGTCCTGCCTTTCGCAATTCGAGCGCCATAGTAATTTCCTCGTTCCGAAGTACCGGCTGCGCATAACTTAGTTTTGAGGTAAGTAAACTACCTAACAACTTTTCTATTTGTACCGACAACTCTTTCTCGTTGGTAGCTCTCACTTCTAATAACAGCAACGCTCGAGGGGAACCTTCTACAAAAAAGCGATAGGGCTCGTATTTTTTATTTTGTTGGGTGCGTTCCAAGATCACATCATCCATCATCTCGCAGGTAAACAGTTGATGTTTCATAGCATGGACCACGTCCAATAAACAATCTTGTAAGGTATGATAATGGGTCACGATCATTGCCGATTGTTCCGGTGGCAATTCGTCTAATTGTAAGGTGATGGCTGTGGTAAAGGCGAGTGTGCCTTCACTTCCACAGAGTAAGGAACTAAGGTTTATTTGTTTGTCGTTTTCTTCAAATACTTCAGTATCGAGCAGACTGTCAACAGCATAGCCGGTGTTTCTTCGATGGATCTCCGGTTTTGGAAACTGAGTTTTAATCGCTTTCTTGGTTGTTTCCGAAGACAATTCAGAAAAGAGCAATGAATATATCTTTCCTTCTAAGTTTGGTAAACGGGTCTTAGCGATAAACTCGTTTTTGCTAAGGGCTTGAAACGTTGCCTCGTCGCCATTAGACAGTATTGTTTTAAGTTGTAAGACCTTGTCTCTAGTTACCCCGTATTGAATAGAAGTGGTTCCGCTGGAGTTGTTCCCTACCATCCCCCCTATCATACAACGGTTAGAGGTTGAGGTGTTGGGCCCGAAATAGAGTCCGTAGGGCGCTAAAAACGCGTTTAATTCGTCTCGAATCACTCCCGGTTGTACCGTAACGGTCTTATTAATTGTGTCTACGGAAAGTATCTCGGTAAAATAGCGCGACACGTCTACAATTATCCCCTCACCCACACATTGTCCGGCTAGCGAAGTTCCTGCAGTCCTAGGAATAAGCGAAGTACCATGTTTATTAGCAAAGGCAATAAGCTGTTTGATCGCGGCTGTGTTCTTCGGAAACGCTACAGCTAACGGAAGTTTTCGGTATACAGAGGCATCGGTGGCGTAAATAGAACGATAAAGTTCATTTAGCGCTAACTCACCCTGAAACGATTGTTGTAATTGAAGTAAGGCCTTTTCCATAGTGGATTTAGTAAAAGTAAAAAAACCCGCAACATCATCGATTGAAAATTTTACACAATTTTAATTATTCTTGGCACAGTGTTAACAATAAGCCATGCGCATTACCACTACTTTTGATAGATAACTTCTTAAACAAAAAATTATGAAAAAACTCATTTGTACCGTTTTTGCGATGGCATTCTTCGGAATATGTGCACAGGCCCAGATTATAGCGGATAATGCTATTGGACTTCGATTAGGAGACAATGATGGCTTCGGAACGGAAATAAGTTACCAACGCGCCGTAGGAGGAGATAACAATCGATTAGAATTCGATCTTGGGTGGCGAAACAGTAAGAACTTTGATGCCTATCGATTAACCGGGCTCTACCATTGGGTATGGAATATTGATGGAGGCTTTAATTGGTATGTGGGTCCCGGTCTAGGAATCGCTCAAGTTGATTTCGACGATCGATTTGATGATTTTGATGATGACAGTGAAACGTATTTCTATGCAGCCGGTGATATAGGAATTGAATATAATTTTGACATCCCATTGTTATTATCGTTAGACTTTAGACCAGAATTTGGGTTTGGAGACTTTAATGACGATGTTGATTTCGATATTGCACTGGGAGTACGATATCAGTTCTAAGGAAAAATATGTAGATAGTTTATAAAGGCGTGCTTTTAAAAGCACGCCTTTTTTATTCGTGTAAATCACAATTTTATAAAGAAAACAATGTCGATTTATTCTTCGACACGTTCAAAAACAACCGGTAATCCGGTATTTTCGAAAGAAATCATCGTAAATGGAGTGGTTATAACGGTAATTACATTGCTTCCCGGCTCGGGTGAATCATAGCGTACATGAACAATTACGTGTTCCTCTGTTCGTATGACCTTATCCACGGTGACTGCAAATCCACCTGTGGAAGACTCACCTGCGGTAACCAAGGCGACTGTTTTGGTAGAAAAATCGATGCTAGGTATGGTTATGCCTGGTTTCCTGGTAGCGTTGATCTTATTAAAGACACTATTCAGCTCGTTCGTGTCGTTTATAGCAACTTGTTTCGCCTCTTTAATATTGCTTTGCGAACCTTGCGCTATGATCTCAAAAGGAATTGACTCACCGTCGGAGTTCGCAGAGGACCTATTACCTTTACAGCCAACGTTAAGTAGTGTAGCCATTAGGATAACACAAATTAGGTGAAAACTTTTAGGTTGCGTACGTAAGTGCTTTTTGATATACATCTTCATATATTGGAATTATGTTCTTAATATCGAAGGTTTTAGCAACTTCTTTTGCCTGCTTTTTAAAAGTGGCAAGTGTGGCATCGTCCTTAAGAATGGAAATGGCATGTCGTGCCATTTGTTCGACATCACCGACATCGCTTAAATAACCACTAATACCTTCCTTGTTCACTTCGGGCAAACCTCCTGTATTGCTTGAAATTACAGGTACGCCATTAGACATGGCTTCTAAAGCTGCCAATCCAAAACTTTCTTTTTCCGAAGGTAATAAGAATAGATCACTAAAACACAAGATCTTATCGATTTCATTACTGTTCCCGAGGAAGACAACTTTTTTCTGAATGCCTTTACTTCTACATAAATTTTCTGCCTTTTCACGATCGGGTCCTTCACCAACCACTAATAATTTGGCTGGGAATTCTTGTTGTATCCTATCAAAGATCTCAATAACGTCCATAAGACGTTTAACAGGACGTAAATTACTAATATGCGTGATAATGCGTTCATCTTCGTTGGCCATTAGATCGCGTTGACAATCGGTAAATGAATTACTAACATTCGAAAGATCTATAAAGTTAGGGACCACCTCAATATCGTTCTTAATATCGAAGAGTCGTAAGGTGTCTTCTTTAAGACTTTGAGACACCGAAGTGACGACGTCGCTATTATTAATACTGAAGGTCACAGCCGGTTTATAGAACGGATGGTTTCCTACCAGTGTGATATCGGTTCCATGTAAGGTCGTTACCATTGGAATGTTAATGCCTTCCGACTGAAGCATTTGCTTCGCCATATAGCCGGCGTAAGCGTGCGGGATGGCATAATGCACATGTAACAGATTGATCTCATATAATTTGACCATATCTACTAATTTGCTGGAAAGCGCTAGCTCATAGGGTTGAAAATGAAACAGAGGGTACTCTGGAACCGAAACTTCGTGAAAATGAATGTTCCTAGAAATTAGTTCGAGTCGTACCGGTTGTTTGTACGTTATAAAATGGATCTCATGGCCTCTTTCGGCAAGGGCCAAGCCTAATTCGGTGGCCACTACTCCACTTCCGCCAAAGGTCGGGTAACAAACAATAGCTATTTTCATTCGTTTTCTGCTGTTAAATTAGACGGCGTATTTTGGTAATCGATCGCCTCATAAATCACTTGTTGAATATTACTGCGCAAGTTGCTGCCTATTAATTTTCTATTGCCAGCATCCGGGTAGGTCCGATTTGATAAAAAAACGTATACCACATCTTCGGCAGGATCGGCCCAAGTAAAAGTACCGGTAAATCCGCTATGCCCAAAACTGCTCATAGAAACGCAACCACAGGTGGGTCCAACGTCCCCTAGTTGTGGTTTGTCGAAGCCAACGCCGCGTCGTACGTCTTCTTCACAATAATAGCAAGTGTTGAATTTCTCTATCGTTTCGGGAGAAAAATAGCGTTTACCTCCGTAGAATCCATTCCAAAGATACATTTGCATGATCTTAGCGACATCGTTCGCATTGCTAAACAAACCAGCATGCCCACTCACACCACCCAACATGGCCGCACCTTGATCGTGTACATAACCGTGTACTTTCTGCATTCGGAAATAATTGTCTTCTTCGGTTGGAACAATATCTGCCTTAGAGAATTTGTTCAGTGGC
The DNA here is from genome assembly GCF_003333325.1 of Candidatus Ulvibacter alkanivorans. Classification (GTDB taxonomy): domain Bacteria; phylum Bacteroidota; class Bacteroidia; order Flavobacteriales; family Flavobacteriaceae; genus Ulvibacter_A; species Ulvibacter_A alkanivorans. Next base: position 25,127 of record NZ_QOLC01000057.1, read on the forward strand.
AGATAGGTCGTATAATTTGCGCCTAAGGACTCGTATAAATTACGCTGTACCAGTTTTTCTAAGGACGTCCCATAAAATTCTTCCAAATATTTTTTCATCAAATAGTAAGGTAGATCACTGTACTTATAGCCGGGTCTGCTACGCAATTCACTGGTTCGGATGTTCTCAAAAATAGAATCGGTATAATCTCTACGCATAAAAAGATCGTCTGCGACCTTTACATTAAATTGGTCACTCGCCGTATTCGAATAATATTTCTTGTCGGGTTGCTTGGTTATAGAATCTAAGGTTCTAATGTAAAAAGGAATCCATGCTTTTAGACGCGCATAATGGGATAATACTTCCTTTAAGGTAATATTCGCCTTATCGGTATTTTTATATTCAGGAAGCATTTCTGATAATGTAGTATCCATATTGATAACACCATCGTCTACCAACTGCATGACCATTGGTAAGGTAGCCAGGATCTTGGTGAGGGAGGCCACATCGTATATATCGTTGCTTTTTACCGCATTTTTTCGTTGCTGTGTATGGTATCCAAAATTTTTATCGTAGATCACTTTGCCTTTTCGTGCGACTAATATTTGCATTCCGGGAGCCATTTGTCCCCATAGGCCAACACGCGCCAGTGAGTCGATCTTTTTAAGCTTATAACTATTCACTCCAACGCTTTCGGGAGTACCATACTGTAGTCTTCGCAATGATTTGGTTTGCAGGTGTGTGTTCAGTGGAAAATCTTCACCTAGAGATACAGGCAGTTTACCACTGGCCTCTCGTGCACCAAAGATAAGTTGAGCAGACAACTGTTGCGATACCTTACTGTTTTGATAGGATAATATTATTCCTTCAAAATTAGCAGATGATTTAAGGTCTAGAAGCGCATAGGGCCTTGCAAAGACATCTAGAATTACGGTATTCGTACGAGCGATCTCGTAGATCCACACTAGTTCTTTTTCTGAAAATTCATAGGATTTCCACGGATTATCATTCGATTTATGAAATCCGATGATAACGTAATTATAGTTCTTTAGCTTTTGGACATAGTCATCTAAACTATTGGCTTTAACCCAATCGACTGCAGCATACTTCTGAAGCTGATCCAGAAAAGCCTCACCACTATCGTCACCAAAGTTCACATAGGCTATTTTTTTATCTTGTAAGTCTTTAATAGGTAAAGTGGCACGATCGTTCTTTAAAACTGTAAGCGCCTTCTCCATAGCTTCTTCGTAGAGAACATCATCCACCACAGAATTCAATTCTTCGACCAAGTAGGCCGTATCAACAGGATTGTAGTCATGAAGCCCCACTTTATATTTAGCATAAAGGATCTTTTTTACCGAATGGGCCAAACGCTCTTCGGAAATAATTCCTTCTCTAAATGCATTGACCAATAGTGAATGTGCCTTCGGAATGTCTTCAGAAATTAAAAGCACATCATTTCCTGCTAAAAATGCAGCAAGGTCGATCTCTCCCGGTTCCTTAAAATTAGCTGCTCCTTTCATGTTCAAGGCATCTGTAAAAATGAGTCCGTTAAAACCCAGTTCTCCTTTCAACAGATCGGTCACTATGGTTTCAGAAATAGAAGAAGGATAATTATAACGTTCTTCTAAGGAAGGTACATTTAGATGTGCGACCATTACGCTACTAAGTCCTTCTCTAATTAATCGTCTATACGGATATAGCTCTATACTGTCTATGCGTTCTTTAGAAAAAGAAATAGTAGGGAGTGTTTTATGCGAATCGGTGTCGGTATCGCCATGTCCGGGAAAATGCTTTGCATTTGCTAAAATCCCCGCCTCTTGCATTCCTTTCATAAATGCTAGTGATTTTTCGGTTACATTCTCCTTGTCTTCGCCAAAAGACCGATTCCCAATGATGGGATTCTTAGGATTGGTATTAATATCGACCACCGGAGCAAAATTAATATGAACTCCCAATCGCTTAGAATGTTCCCCAATGCGCTTCCCAACTCGTTGTACTACCGAATTATCGGTAATTGCGCCCAGGGTCATATTCCAAGGATATGCATAGGTAGAATCAAGTCGCATGGCAAGTCCCCACTCTGCATCCATGCCTATCATTAGCGGAATATTAGAAAGGGCTTGGTATTCGTTGTTTAATTTTGCTTGTTGCTGAGGGCCTCCTTTTGAGAAAATAACACCACCAATATATTGGTTTTCAATGAGGTCTTTAACCTTATCGGTTTTCGATTTGGGATCACTAGAGAAAACATCGACCATGAACAATTGACCAATCTTCTCTTGAAGCGACATGTTTCCGTAGATACTATCGACCCATTTCTGCTGATTTTCAAAATCACCAATATCTATTAATGGGTTGATTTGTTGAGAAAAACAATGTAACGTAATGAATGTAAAAAGTGAGGCTAATAGCAATTTTTTCATACTAGGAAAGATACAAAAACTATGCTAAAAATCGACTGTGCCAACTTTCTTTTGCGGGTACTTCCCAGTTGTCTAAATATTCAGCTTTTGTATTTACCAAGTTGTTAAAAACCACTGTATTGGGCGATACAGAACGCGCCTTTGCCATTTTTCTAAAATCTGACAAGGACTTATGGGCAATGTATTTCCCGTTGTAAAATGTCACGTTCATTTTATCCATGAGATCGACGTCGAACTCTTTTTCTAATTGTTGGATAAAGTGTACAGAAGCGTCGATACTGCAACCGGAGGCAGAAGCATTTGTTTGATTGAGTCCAATAACGATAAATCGGTCATGTTTTATTTCGAAACCGGCTTCTAGATTGGCGCCATGTGCGGTCCATTTTTCTAAAAAATCGTTGGTTTTAGTACTAATTTTCTCTACTTCTTCTTCGGAAAGTTTACGATTCGCTTGATAGATCCAGATACGGGCATCATCGGGTAAGGAATTAAAATCGGTTACCATAATTACAGTTCTTCAGCATTAGCGATCATTTCAGCAACATCCATCACTTCGATCGAGTCTTCTTTTTCTTTTCCTTTTACACCATCGGTAAGCATGGTATTACAAAACGGACAACCGGCAGCAATTACATCAGGTTTTAACTCGATGGCTTCCTCTGTTCTTTCGATATTGACATCTTTTTTACCCGGTTCTGGTTCTTTGAACATTTGCGCTCCACCGGCCCCACAACAGAGTCCGCGTGATTTGCAACGTCGCATTTCCACCAACTCTACTTCAAGCTTACGCAGTAGGTCTCTTGGTGCTTCGTACTCGCCGTTCGCACGCCCCAAATAGCAGGGATCGTGAAAAGTGATCTTTTTGCCTTTGAACTTACCACCTTCCACTTTTAGGCGGCCTTCGTTTAAAAGGTCTTTTAAGAACTGCGTGTGGTGAACAACCTCATAATTTCCACCTAGTTCCGGATATTCATTCTTAATCGTGTTGAAACAGTGAGGACACGCTGTTACGATCTTTTTTACTTCATAGCCATTTAGGACCTCAATGTTTGGAATGGCCTGCATTTGAAACAAGAATTCATTCCCGGCGCGTTTTGCAGGGTCACCGGTACAACTTTCTTCAGTTCCTAAAACTGCAAAATCTACCTTTGCATTGTGCAATAGTTTTACAAATGCTTTCGTGATCTTTTTGGCTCGATCGTCAAAACTTCCGGCACAACCCACCCAGAACAGTACTTCCGGCTGTTTACCTTGCGCCATATACTCGGCCATTGTTGGTACTTTAATCGTTTCGCTCATACTTAATCTTCAAATACTTGAATGGTCACTTTCTTGTCGACTAGATCGGTGAACTTCCCTTTATAACGTGTGGCTTTCACCAAATGATTGTCTACCCAATGGTAGTTGCCTCCTCGTGGTTTTCCCATTAGCAGCGAATGGTATTTAAAACCATGTTCTTTCAACCAAGTCTCGGTAACACTTCTATGGTCTTCGGTTCTCGAAGTAAAGAAACAAATCATATGGCCTTGGTCGTACCATTTGTTCAATGTCTTTAACGCATCGGGAAATGGTTCACAGGTTGCCATGCGTTCCGGTTCTTCGTTAGGGACGTCTTCGGTAATTGTACCGTCTATATCTATGAGGTAATTTTTTATCCCTTTAGGAAGTACAGGACTTACATGTTCTCCCTCCTCGACCTTTTCATGTAGCATCTTTTCTACTTCTTCTTGCTTCATTAGGCTTCGTTTTTCCAGTTTAATCGGTCCATCTGATTGTACGGCCATGGAGCACCGTTATTCTCTATATTGGTCATGGCTACATTCAATTCGGTGGGTGCTGCAGATTGCTCCATAACGAGGTATTGGCGCATATCCATTATAATTGACAAAGGATCTATGCTTACCGGGCAAGCTTCTACACATGCGTTACACGTAGTGCATGCCCATAGTTCTTCTCGCAGAATATAATCGTCCAATAATTGTTTTCCATCCGGTTTGAATTCGCCATTTTCAGAAATATTCTTTCCAACCTCTTCTAAACGATCTCTCGTGTCCATCATGATCTTACGAGGAGATAATTTTTTACCGGTTTGATTGGCCGGACATTCGCTGGTACATCGCCCACATTCGGTACATGTATAAGCGTTTAACAATTGCACTTGGCTAAGGTCCATCACGTCACTAGCTCCAAATTTTGCCGGAGTTTCGGCTCCTTCAGGTGGCGCAGCGAACGGATCTGCATTTGGGTCCATCATAAGTTTTACTTCATTGGTAACCGCTTCGAGGTTTTTAAATTTACCTTGAGGTACCACCTTTCCGAAGTAAACATTAGGAAAGGCCAAAATAATATGCAGGTGTTTCGAAAAGTACAAATAATTCAAAAAGACGAGAATTCCCAGAATATGAAGCCACCAAGCGGTGCGTTCAATAATGATGAGGGATCCTTCGGAAAGGCCTTCGAACAAAGGAGCGACATACTGACTCACCGGGAACATTCCGGCCTCGGTATAATGAGCTGCACCCATTTGTTGCAGTTGAAGGTCGGCTGCATTCATGGTAATGAAAAGGATCATTAAGACCATTTCGAAGTACAAAATGTAGTTGGCATCGTTCTTTGGCCAGCTTGTTATCTCACGCGCCCAAAACCTTCTAATTTTTTGAATATTTCTACGTGTCCAAAAGAAAATCACACCAATAAAGACCAACAGTGCCAAAATTTCGAAAATGGCAATCAAGTAATCATAGGCAGGGCCAATCACAGACAAAACGCGATGTGTGCCAAAAAGGCCGTCGATAATTATTTCGAGCACTTCTATGTTGATCACTATAAATCCAACATACACGATGATATGTAGAAGTCCGGAAACCGGTCGTACCACCATTTTAGATTGGCCAAGTGCGATTCGAGCTACATTTCCCCAACGTTCGCTAGTATTTCCTGACGTATCGGTCTTTTTTCCGAGTTTAATGTTTCGAATTACCTTTCGGATATTGATCGTAAAGTAGCCGATACCGACAACTAATGCGATGAGAAATAAAATATTTGGTAAATACTGCATTATTTATTTGGGTCTTCTGGTGGGTCGTATTCTTTGTTTTTCTTTCCGAAGAGCGAGAAATGCACATAACGCTTCGGATTTAATTTAAGGTCTTGTAACAATTGTTCCAATTGTTGTGAAGCACCGGTTAGATTTTCGTATAGTTCTTCATCCTTTAATAGCTTGCCTACGCTCCCTTCGCCATTATCTACGCGCGTAATAACTGTATTCAATTTTGAAGTAAATGCTTCTAGATCTGCGATCATTTGACCTGTTTCTATTTGCGCCAACGAATCTGAGAATTTTGCAAAATTTTCGGTGGTAACATCTAGGTTGGTAAAAGTCCTATCCAGTTTATCTGAGTTTTCACCAAGCACCCTATTCAATTTATTCGAAACGCCGCTTAGCGAATTTAGAGTGGTATTTAAATTGTTGATCGCGTTCTTCAGATTGTCACGCGTGGGTGCATCTACAATATCGGTAAAGGCCAGTAGTAAGGTGTCTACGGTTGACAAGGTGTTGTTGACCTTTTTTTCGAGCGGACCCAATGCTTTTGTAACAGCGCTTAACATCCCGTCTTCGATCTCCCCTCTAAGGGTATCTCCACTTTCGGCAATATTGTTCGGGTTGTATTCGGGGTAAATACCAAGTGACTTTCCACCAATGATACCACTGCTATAAATACGAACTAAACTATTTTGAGAAAAATCGAAATCCTTTTCTACCGTGAATTCAACTACCAGTCCACCCGATTGATTTTCAAAGTCGATATTTGCCACCTTTCCTACTTTTAAACCGTTAATTGTGACCGGAGCCGATTTAGCAAGGCCTTCCACGTTGTCGTATTTTACATAGAACGTCCGGTTTTTTTCGAGTAGGTTGGTGCCTTTGAGGTAACTGTAGCCAAATACGAAAAGTAAGATGGCACCAATGGCAAGTATTCCTGTTTTAACTTCTCTTGAGAGTCTCAATGGGTGTATTTTATATTTCTAACAAATTTAGAAATAAATATAGAAAAAACGGGCTATTTATCTTCCGATTTTAGTACTTCGGAAAGTTTCCGTTTCTCACCTTTTTTAAAGGCGACAATGTAGCAGGACGTAAATCCTTTTTCTTGCGCAAAGGTTTTCATGAGCTGGATCTTATTATAATCGGATGTTTCACCATAATAATACTTATAAAGCCCATCTTCTTTATTGCGAGAGACATCTTTAAGCCCTTTAAAGTTGCTAGGTTTAGTGTCTAGACGTTTGCTGCTAGCAGCTAATTGCACCTTGAACACTACATCCTTATATATCTTTTCGTCGGTAGTCTCTATGGCCTGGTCCATTTCTTTTTCTTCAATCACTGGGTTTTGCGATTTAGTGGTCGCTAAGGATAAATTGTTCTTGTATGAAATTATTGCTTTCGCAATTTCTTGTGCCATTTCTGTCTGACCTTTTGCAGAATTGAGATATTTCCCTTCTTGTTTGTTGGTTAAGAAACCGGTTTCAATTAAAACGCTAGGCATATAGGTATTGTGCAGTACCCAAAAGCCGGCTTGTTTCACACTTCGATCCTTGCGTTTTAGGGTGTTAGTGAAGTTATTCTGTATCAATCCTGCCAGCATGATGCTTTGGTCTAAGTACTCTTCTTGCAACAAGGTAAGACCAATAAGGGATGCGGGAGAATTAGGATCAAATCCGGCATAGGTTTCTTCGTAGTTTTCTTCCAGGAAAATTACCTCATTCTCCTTTTTTGCGATCTCGAAATTCGCCTGGCTCTTATGCAATCCTAATACAAAAGTTTCGGTTCCATATGCTTGGCTGCTATGGGCATTGCAGTGAACAGAAACGAATAAGTCGGCATCTGCCTTATTGGCAATAGCAGCACGTTCGTGAAGTTCGAGGAATACATCTTTGGTACGAGTATAAATTACTTTTATATCGGGATGTTTTTCTAGTTCAGCACCAATTTTTAGTACGATACTTAATGATATCTCGTCTTCTTTATAACCGTTTCCGGTATTTCCGGTATCCTTACCACCGTGACCTGCATCTAAGACAACCACAAATGGTTTTGAAGGGGGTGCCGAATTAAAGGAAAAAGAGGATAATGCGAAGATGCCAATGGCAAGAATGAAAAAGTATAAAAGTTACGTGTTAATAGATGTATA
>NZ_QOLC01000072.1 GCF_003333325.1 Candidatus Ulvibacter alkanivorans
TTGTATAAGAGACATATAATAATCTTGTATTGATTAAGCTGTAGTAACTCTCCATCTTCATCGCAGCAGTATTCTAAACTTCCCTCGGTAATGTAGAAAAACACTAATGGTGGTGTTTCTCCTACTTTAAAAACAAGCGAAAAATCTTCATGCAGGAAAAATTCGTAATCAATTAACGATACACCCCAGTCAAAATCAATACTGCTTATAGACCCCTTACCTAATCCATTATCAAAATTCAAGGTGTGCTCGCCATACTTCTCGTGTAAATCTCCAGAAACTATTTTATTTATCTGCTCGAGAATACCATTACTATTTAGCTTATTCACTTCTACTTTTGGCATGGTAAGGTTGTTTGTTAAGTCTTTTTGTGTAACAAAGAAATTGGATTCATGCCATACTCTTTAGCATTTACGGGGCATACATTGACTCATATGTATACCAACATCGAGTTTTCGCAGCACACAAAACAATTAAGGTACTCTTTAAAACCCTAAATGATTGACTCATTTGAGTTTAATTAAAATTTGAAGAAGAATTGATAAGAGTAAGCATTTCAACAATTAACCAGTATGCGTTAAGAATCACAACAAATGAGTCAAATGGTTTATTGGCAAATGGCTAATTTTCTCGTACGAACCTAACGCTTTATGAATTACTGCATGCTTTTGTGTATCGTTTTAGCTGTAGTTCTTGCTATTATTGGGTATACTGGTTTAGGGAGTGGAGAAATTGAAATAGCCAAAATTGGATCCTACCTAAGTATGCTCCTGTTCTTGATACTCTTGGTCATTGATACTTTTTGGAATAAGAAAAGGCCCTAATTTAAAGTCCTACTCTTTGTTTTTAGCTTCTATCCATTTGCTCAAGTATTTTGTACTCTGTAGACTTTGATGCTGAAGTATTTGCCCAATAAAGTGAGTGATTCTGTGGGCTTGTATATTTTCTGCTAGGGTTGTTATTCGTTTCTTAATTGCTTCGGAAAAATTCTCTTTTGCAAATCGCTTTTGTAGTATCGAAAAACCGTTTTTTTGCGCAGTTGTCCATTCTTTTTCTGAAGAATACAGCGCTACCGAAGCAGCTACAATCTCTTGTGCGCTCGCTACAATTTTTCCGGCAAAAGGCATCTCGCCCATAAGTCCTTCAGCACCAATGGGCGTGGTAACAGACGGTGTTCCGTATTGCATGGCATCTATCAACTTTCCTTTTAAACCGGCACCAAAGCGTAGCGGAGCTATACATACTCGGGCTTTCGACATTACTTCGGAAACAGAAGGTGCCCAACCCGCAATTATAAATCCGTCGCTTTCGTTATGAAATTCCCTGATCTGTTGCGGAGCATAGGCTCCGTAACAATATAAGTTAGCAGTAGGGAGTTGTTGCCTGATCTCCGGCCAAACTTGAAGTTTTAAATAGCGTATCGCATCCACATTGGGTGCGTGTTTTAAGTTGCCGATGGTTATAAAATTGGTTCGTGCATCAAAGTTCGGCAATTCCGATCGCTCCTTTGTGCTCAAAGGATCGATCATAAAAGGCAAGTAATACAACAATTGTTCTGGGACCTTAAACTGATCGATCAATAACTGTATTTCAGCTTCAGAAATGAGTAACGACAAATCGCAACGCAGTATACTCGCTATTTCTCGTTTGGCCGTGTCGGTATACAGCATTTCAGAAGTGAAGTTACGCTGTTGTCGCACCGCTTCCTCTCGCGCTTTCCGAAGAAAATGAAGATCCTCTGTGTCTAGAATCCGTAAAGCACTGGGGCATTGTTCGGTTACACGCCATCCAAATTGTTCTTCTGTTATAAACCGATCGAACAAGACAATATCTGGTTTCTGTGAAGAGAGATATACATCGAAAGAGGGATCATTTAAACGTATGGACTCAATGGAAACTCCCAAGTCGCTTAGGTCGGCCGACCTTTCCGAAGTACTCGCTGTAGTGGCAAACGAAATATGATATTCCCATGATCTAAAAAGATCAATAAGTTGCATCATTCTAGTCCCCGCCGCCGTTGTGCTTGGCTCGGGAAATGTATAACCTATAATTAGCAGTTTTTTCAATCTAGCAGGTTTTTGAGATGCTTTGTCTTTTCATAAAGAACAGTTCCCTTATTATTGATCCAAATCTGACACAGCAATGGTTGCAGTCTTAATTTGCTTATTTTGCCCATGTACCAATGTCCACGCACAATACAATTGATCGCCTACCAGTTCCAATTGCGGAAATCCGCTGGCACGTGAAGCAGCAGTACTGGAAACCACGATGGGTGGTTTGGTAAAGCCGTGTTTGTTGATCTTCATAAGTTGGATCACATCTTGTTCGCCATTAGGTTCCATCCAAAGTACGGCTGCGTCCTCCTCGTTTATCATCACAATATCGACTCTGCCCGTGGCATTTCCTACATCGATACGAAATGCGTGACCAAAATGCGCTCCGTTATCCTCCGAAAAGGCCACGTGTACATCCCCTTCGCCTTTGGCAGCTGTAAACCACGCGACTACCAGTATATTCTTAAAACTGGAAACAGCAGGACCATTTACAGGACACCCCGAGATCTCCCAATTATCTTCCGCAACAGTTTGAGGTGTTGTCCAACGGTCATCAATGTAACGTACTATAGAAATATCACGAACCTCCCCTTCAGAACGATCGCGATATACCACTACGGGTCCTGCTTCTGTCATCGCCATCGAAGTTCCGCAGCAATCACAAACACGATCATCCAGCTGCACACGGTTTGAGATCGTACCATTCGCATGTACGACTGCAGCACGCAAGGTCATAGCCCCGCCATGATCGTCCTCATGTTCACCATGGCTCATTCCGGAAGTATTCCTGCCGTCCAGCCATGATACCATAAAACTATCATCTAAATAAGGAATTAGCGAAACAAAGCCATGTTCACTCTTGGTGGTATCGTTATGTAACTTAAGGTCTTTGAACCAGCTCGCTTTTGCGTCTTGGGCCACGGTAGTTGATCCTCCATGGAAGAGGTTCAACTTTATATCGTAGGTATAGGTGCCATCGGCAGATCTTTGAAGAATATTAGTAAAGATTGCTCCGTTGTTTTCCGATATCGTTGGGAAATCGGCCCAATTGACAAACCAATCGGTGCCGCTTGCAACCGTTATAGGCTGTGACCAAGCAGTGCCATGACGCTTGGAATAATTAAGCGTTGCTACACTATCTTCTGTGTGTACCCAAGACATAAAAAGTGATCTCCCATTGCTATACAAGCGTGGTAAGAAAGCATTTCCGGCTGCCGGATTCTCGATGAACTGCAATGGAGGAATCGAATTGTCTACCTCTGTGGTTTCTATTGGCTCCACTTCCGCTTTATTGGATTGTTTACAACTAGCAAGCAAGCAAACACTTAAAAGTAAAAGATAGCTTTTTTTAAAAGTCAGGAAGGAGGTGATTTTGATCATGAGCCTAAAAATACAAAAACCGAAGTATTATAAGGCTACGATCTAATTTTTGACCACCTCTGCGTACAGGTCGAAGTCTTCGGCTGCTGTTATTTTTACAGTAAAGAACTCACCGGTTCTTAAATAGCCTTCTTCTGCGTTTATGAGTACTTCGTTGTCTACATCGGGGCTGTCGAATTCGGTTCTTCCTACATAATAACTTCCTTCTTTACGGTCTATTACCACGCGATATTCTTTCCCTATCTTTTCTTGATTCAGTTCCCATGAGATTTGCGATTGCACTTCCATGATCTGGTTGGCTCGATCCATTTTCACGTCTTCCGGCACATCGTCTTCCAGTGAATATGCATGCGTATTCTCTTCGTGCGAATAGGTAAAACAACCCAATCGCTCAAATCGCATTTCCTCTACCCATTGCTTTAAAGTTTGAAAGTCTTCTTCGGTCTCTCCCGGATAACCAACGATTAATGTAGTTCTAATCGCCATTTCTGGAACTGCCTTTCTAAATTCTTGCAATAATTTGGTTGTTTTGGCCTTGGTCGTTCCACGTCGCATTGACTTTAAAATAGGGTCGGCGATATGTTGTAGCGGGATGTCGATATAATTACACACTTTTGGCTCATTACGCATGACTTCTAACACGTCCATAGGGAATCCGGTAGGAAAAGCATAATGCAAACGTATCCATTCGATGCCTTCAACCTTTACCAACTGTTGTAATAGTTCTGCCAGATTTCGTTTTTTATAAAGATCTAAACCGTAATAGGTAAGGTCTTGTGCGATAAGGATTAATTCTTTTACGCCATCGGCGGCAAGATTCTTTGCTTCTGTGACCAATTGTTCAATGGGTGTCGATTTGTGTTTTCCGCGCATGATAGGGATGGCACAAAACGAGCACGGACGGTCGCAGCCCTCGGCGATTTTTAGATAGGCATAATTTTTTGGTGTTGTAGTAAGACGTTCGCCAATAAGCTCATGTTTATAATCGGCTCCTAAGGCTTTTAGCAAACCGGGTAATTCGGTAGTTCCGAAGTATTGGTCCACATTTGGGATCTCTTTTTGCAGGTCCGGTTTGTACCGTTCAGAAAGGCATCCGGTCACAAATACTTTGTCTACCACGCCGTCTTCCTTTTTCTGAACATACTCAAGAATGGTATTCACGCTTTCCTCTTTAGCGTTGGCAATAAAACCGCAGGTATTAATCACCACTACGTTCCCTTCCTCTTCATGTACCACTTCTTTATTATTGGCGCGCAATTGCCCCATGAGCACTTCACTATCGTACACATTCTTAGAACAGCCTAAGGTGACTACATTTATTTTATTCTTCTTTAAGGTTTTGGTACGCATATACGGCAATTTTTAAGGCGTGCAAAGATACCGTTTCTTCGCATATAAATCACATAAATTAACGCATGGTTATTTTTGGGCGAAATACAATTCTTGTATGGATGCTAGCGGTTGCTTTCCTTCTAGTACCGCTCGTATGGTCTTTTTTATTGCGGCCGGCAATATCGCTGCCAAGGGTTGTTCTAACTGATCTATCTTCGGAAAGACCTTTGCTATCTTTTTATCCCATACGGTATGGTAGTGCTGCAGGTCATCCGGATAAACGATCTTTCGTTTTGTTCCTTCTTCGGAAGCATGGAAAGGGGTTTCCACATTTAGGTATCCGTAATCGTCGGTAAGTTGTTCTCCGGGTTCAATATCACGGATAGCGATCTCGAAATCATAGGCGGTCGAAAGGCAATTTGACTTAAAACTGTGATTAACGAACCGACCATGATCCCAACAGAGCACATAATTTCCTTTGCTGTTGCGATACGAATAGGTATCCAGTATTTGTTGATACAATGTATCGAAGGCTGAAAATTGTTTGGGTGTAAACTCTCTGTCTAGTTCATCTAACACCCAAGTGATCGTTCCTGCCGGAATGTGTTGGGTGGCTACGACCCCATGCCCTACTTGGTCATTGATAAATCGCAATTCGGTATGTGGGTGTATCATTGTTGGTTTTTCACGAAGTTACGCAAAAAAACTATCCACAAATTCGAATTTATTAAATACCTGAAGATCTTCTATGCCTTCCCCAACACCGATATACTTTACCGGGATTTGAAATTGATCGCTAATACCAATTACTACCCCGCCTTTAGCTGTTCCATCTAATTTGGTTACGGCTAAGGAAGTTACTTCGGTGGCGGCCGTGAATTGTTTGGCCTGTTCGAAGGCATTTTGTCCTGTAGACCCATCGAGTACTAATAGTACTTCATGCGGTGCATTGGACACTACTTTTTGCATCACTCGTTTTACCTTGGTAAGTTCGTTCATTAGATTCACTTTGTTGTGTAATCTTCCTGCCGTGTCGATGATCACTACATCGGCTTGTTGGTTTACGGCACTTTGCAAGGTGTCGAAGGCTACACTGGCCGGATCGCTCCCCATACTTTGTTTAACGATAGGTACTTCGGTGCGATCGGCCCAAATTTGAAGCTGATCGATAGCGGCGGCACGAAAGGTATCTGCCGCACCCAATACCACTTTTTTTCCTGCTTTTTTAAATTGATAGGCCAATTTGCCTATGGTGGTGGTCTTCCCTACTCCGTTCACGCCTACGACCATAATTACATGGGGTCCATCGTTTTGAGTAGGAACTTCGAACTGAGTGGCATCGCCCGTATTGGTCTCACTAAGCAGGCCGGCGATCTCTTCTCTAAGGATCTGGTTAAGCTCATCGGTCCCCAAGTATTTGTCGCGAGCGACCCGTGCTTCGATACGGTCGATCACCTTAAGGGTAGTATTTACGCCTACGTCGCTGGACACAAGTACTTCTTCCAGGTTGTCTAACACATCGTCATCGACCTTGCTCTTACCGGCAACCGCCTTACCCAGTTTCTCGAAAAAGGAATTCTTAGATTTTTCTAAGCCTTTATCGAGCGTTTCTTTCTTTTCTTTGTTGAATATTTTTTTAAAAAAGCTCATGTAGTAGTACTGATTAAAGTTGCGTTAGGGGTAGTAGCGGCATCCTGCCCGCCTTTGGTGGGGAGATACAGCGAATGACCCGACCGCGCTGCAAGCGGGGTAACGCCCAAAGCATGCAAAATTACAACAATTTACGTTGAAAACATATAGAAATAATTACAGCGGTCTAGTGTGAGGTACACGTATAAAAAAAGCCACTTAAAGAAGTGGCTTTATATATTGCTATGTCGGTTGGTTATTGTTTGTTTAACCAGTCGTTTACGGCTTCGGGAGCCATGATCGATTCTACGAAGATATACGCACCTGTCTTAGGCGATTTTACCATTTTAATGGCTTTGGTAAGTCGCTTAGATCCTGTTTGTAATGATGCTACTGATTTCTTTGCCATACTACTTTATTTTTAGGTTTTCCTTTGGAGAAAAACGTCTTATTTAATTTCTTTATGAACGGTCATCTTTTTCAAGATCGGGTTGAATTTCTTCAACTCTAAACGATCTGGCGTGTTCTTCTTGTTCTTAGTGGTAATATAACGAGAAGTTCCCGGTTTTCCGGTTTCTTTATGCTCTGTACATTCTAAGATTACCTGTACTCTGTTTCCTTTTTTAGCCATTGTATTCGACTTTTAGCGGTTGCGGCAATTATTTGTTCAAGTAGCCCTTTTCGCGAGCTTCCTTGATCACTGCAGCGATCCCTTTTTTATTAATATTTTTTAACGCAGAAGTTGACACACGTAGGGTCATCCACTTGTCTTCTTCAGGAATGTAAAAACGCTTTTTTACAAGGTTTACATTAAACTTGCGTTTTGTTTTATTCATCGCGTGAGACACGTTGTTTCCAACGATGGCTCTCTTTCCGGTAAGCTCACAAACTCTTGACATTGCTTTAACTCGTATTAGTTATTTTAAAACAGGGTGCAAATTTAAAAAAATTAATCGGTTTGAACAACAAAAGAAATTTAGTTTTTTAAAATTTCTTTTAGTAGTAATTCGAATGCCTTGTTAGTGGCCTTGGTGATGACCCGTTCACGAGCGTTGCCAAAGCTAAATCGCTGTGCAAAAACACCCGACGGACTTCCAATAGCGATAAAGACCGTTCCTACCTCATCGTCTGCATCGCCTTTGGTAGGTCCTGCAATTCCGGTCGTTGCCACGGCATAATCGGTTCCAAACAGTGCGCGCGATCGAGTTGCCATGGCTTCGGCTACCGCTGCGCTAACAACACTATGTTCTTTAATGAGCGCCTCATCTATCCCGAGAATGGATACTTTTTTCCCCGTTTCGTACGGTATGATACTTCCTCTAAAAAATGCCGAAGCTCCCGGTTTGGCTGTTATTTGACGTGCGATGGTCCCGCCTGTACAGCTTTCGGCCAAGCTCAGGGTTTGTTCTTTTTGTACCAATAAAGCTGCAATTCTTGCTACGATGCTGGTTTCATCCTCATAACCTACCGCGATATCCTGTAGCAAATCGTGTACTATATCCATTTGTGCATTCACCCGGTCCTTCAACATGTGCTCGTCGAATCCTGTGGCCGACAATCGTAAGCGTACACGCCCTAAGGAGGGTAGATACGCGAGTTTAATGTCATCGGGCAAGGCATTTTCCCAAGATGCTATGAGCTCTTGGATCTCACTCTCCCCTTTTCCATAGGTGAGCAAGGTTTTGTGGTAGATATGCGGACGATTAAATTTTTTAATGACCCTAGGCAATACTTCATTTAGAAGTAACGCCTTCATTTCGTAGGGTACACCCGGCATGGAAACAAAGACCGTGCTCTCCTTTTCAAGCCACATTCCCGGTGCTGTGCCGTGTTCGTTGGTAAGTACCGTTGCTTTTGATGGCACCATAGCTTGCTGTAAATTGGCGGCTAATGGAGGACGCTTGATGTAGGTGCTAAATATGTTCTTTATATTCTGAAGGACTTCCTCGTTCTCTACCAATGTATCATCGAAGAATTCGCAGAAGGTTTGTTTAGTGATATCGTCCTTGGTAGGACCTAGTCCGCCGGTCACCAATACCAAGTCGACACGATTCATTGCATCTTCCAATGCGGTTAATATATGCTGTTTATCGTCTTGGATCGAAGTTATTTGAAAGACCTTTACACCAATTTGATTTAGTTCTTTGGAAATAAAAGCCGAGTTGGTATCAACGATCTGACCGATAAGGATCTCGTCACCTATGGTGATGATTTCTGCTAGCATCTATTGTGGAAAATCTTCTTCTAGTTGTTTAAACACAGTTTTTAATGTACTTGACACCTTTTCGATGTTATCGGCGATGGCCGTCTTATTCTTTGAAGTTCTTGTCCAAGATTCGATGGAGGCGATATCTTTAAGAATCTCAATACCAAACATTTCGATATTGGGCTTCATTTTATGTGCAAACTGGTACGCCAGTTCTTTATTATCATTTTGAATGGCGTCTTCCAGTGCTGCCAGATCCGGTGGAATTTCCTCCAGAAAAGTGTGCGCGACAACAGCCATAAAGTCTTCGTCACCTCCGGCAACCTCGCTTAAACTCTCTTTTGAATACAGTTTACTCATTATTTCACTTTAATTGAAAAGACCTGTGTATCATTTAAATATCCGGTCAATATATCGTTAGGATTTACTTTAGCCACACCTGCGGGCGTGCCGGTAAATATAATATCTCCAATCTTTAAAGTAAAGTATTTTGAAATATATTCGATCAATTCGTCGATCTTCCACAACATCAAAGCCGTATTTGCTTGTTGAACGGTCTCGTTGTTCTTTTCTAAATGAAAGTTGATATTGTCAACCGATTCGAAGGTTTTCTTCGGAAGAAATTTACCTACCACAGCAGCGCCATCGAAGGCTTTTGCCTTTTCCCAAGGAAGTCCTTTTTCTTTTAACTGCGACTGTAGGTCCCTTGCCGTAAAGTCGATGCCAAGGCCAATTTCGTCGTAGTACTTGTGCGCAAATTTTCTATCGATGTGCTTGCCAATCTTTTTGATCTTTACCAATACTTCAACCTCGTGGTGAACTGCTTCGGAAAAATCCGGAATAAAGAACGGCTGTTTTTTAAGAAGAATGGAAGTATCCGGTTTTAAAAAAAGCACAGGGTGTTCCGGGCGTTCGTTCTGAAGCTCTTCAATATGGGCGGCATAATTTCTACCAACACAAATGATCTTCATACTTAATTGAGCTTATTATTCAGTTTACGCAGTTTAATTCTTGTAAGCACTTTTTTGGTATAAAGTGGAAAGTCGGCATTTAAGAGCCATCCAAAATAACCCGGTTCCTGCTCCATTACCGTTTCTACTAATTTCCCTCGGTGCTTTCCGAAGGAAAAGATCTCTTGTCCTTCTTTATTATACCCTATATAGCCTGCTAGATCGGCGAAGTTCTTATGCGCGCTAAAGGCAGCTAAAAAGTTGATGTCGTTCTCCAGGTCGTCGTAACGGTCTAACTGCGATTTCAACACTTCGTAAGTCGCATTGGTATCGGCTTCTGCGCTATGCGCATTCTTTAATTCTTTGTCGCAATAGAATTTATAGGCTGCCTCCAGGGTTCGTTTTTCCTTTTTATGAAATATGGTCTGTACGTCAACCGATAAGGCCTTTTTCATATCAAAGTCGATCTCGGCTCGTAACAAGGCTTCTGCCAACAACGGAATATCAAAACGGTTAGAATTATACCCACCCAGGTCACAATCCTTCATTAAAGCGTATACTTTTGGCGCCAATTCTTTAAAAGTGGGTTCGTTGGCCACCATTTCATCGGTAATACCATGTATATCGGATGACTGTTTGGGGATTGGGATCTCCGGATTTACCCGCCATGTATAGCTTTCTTTGTTGCCATTGGGATACACTTTTAGGATTGCGATCTCTACAATACGGTCGGTAGCGACATTGGTGCCGGTAGTTTCCAGATCAAAAAAACAAATGGGTCGGCTTAGGTTTAACTGCATGTGTTTGCTTTAGTACACAAAGGTAGTAATTACTACATTTGTGTATGGGCGAAGTAAAAAAAATTATCCTAGTTGTATTCGTGGTTTTGAGTAACACACTGTACGGTCAAGGGTTAGATGTGATCATTTCCGAAGAAAAAAAAGGAAAGCGCATAGTGCTCTTCGCTGAAAATACAACGGCAGATTCTCTAAATATCTTCTTACTGGTCAAAGCGGAGGGCTATCGAAAAAGTGCTTCAAAGCCTGTGGTCACGACCTTGGCACCTCGCAGTCGCGTCCCGGTGGTTACACTTATAGAGCTCGAAGGCAGTCCATCTCAATATACGTACGACCTGGTTATTAATAGGGAAAGACAGGATGTATCGCTTGCTACTAAAAATCAAGCAACAGATCTTGTTGCGCTAATTTCCGACCGAATCGTTCTGTTTACGGTTCACGAATGTGAGAAGTGCGATCTATTAGCGTTGGCACTGCGTGACAGGGGAATAACGCCCCTGGTGTTCAATATTAATGAAAATCAAGTGATCTACCGGCAGTTCATTCAGCATATACAAGCAGGTCTAACCGCCGACACTAAAATTCGTTTTCCTATAATATGGAATAAAACGCGCCCTATTTTTAGTTATGAGGAGCTGGAGGCTGTACTTTTACAGTTACAATAAGAGGGGTGAATGCTCCTTGAACTAGATCTCCCGTTTCGTATCCCACGCTTCTAGATAATCGGCTACCGCTTTCACAAACTGTCCTCCCAAGGCTCCGTTTACGACTCGGTGGTCGTAGCTGTGCGATAGGAACATCTTATAACGAATTCCAATAAAGTCACCATCAGGAGTTTCGATCACTGCCGGTACTTTTCGAATCGCACCTAACGCAAGGATCCCAACTTGTGGCTGATTAATAATTGGAGTTCCCATGATACTTCCGAAGGTACCCACATTCGTTACTGTGTAAGTTCCACCTTGGATCTCATCCGGTTTTAATTGATTGTTTCGTGCGCGGCTTGCAAGATCGTTGACTGCCTTACTCATCCCGACGAGGTTTAACTGATCGGCATTTTTAATTACAGGAACAATAAGGTTTCCATCGGGTAAGGCTGCTGCCATCCCTAAATTTATATGCTTACGTTTTATGATGCGATCCCCATCTACAGAGATGTTCATCATTGGGAAGTCCCTAAGCGCTTTGGCTACGGCTTCTAAGAAGATAGGCGTAAACGTAAGGTTCTCTCCTTCGCGTTTTGCAAAACTATCTTTTACCTTTTTTCTCCAGTTCCAAATATTGGTGACATCGGCTTCGATAAAAGATTGTACATGCGCAGAAGTTTGAACACTATCCACCATATGATGCGCAATAAGTTTCCCCATGCGCGTCATTTCGATGATCTCATCGTCACCACTCACAGACACAGCCGGTTTTTGTTTTGCCACCGGTTGACTTTTAGCAGTCGCTTGTGGTGCTGTTTCTTTTTGAGGTGATTCTGCTTGGGTAGATTTTTGTGCCCCACGATTTTCTAGGTACGACAGCATATCATTTTTAGTAACACGACCGTCTTTACCCGTTCCCTGAATAGCGTCTAGCTCTTCTTGACCAATTCCTTCTTGAGTTGCAATATTTTTAACTAATGGAGAATAAAAGCGTTCACCACTACTAGCAATGCTAGGCTGGGTGGTCTCTTTCGCCTGCTCCACTTGTTTTTCGACCTCGGCTACGATCTTTGGCGCGGGAGTTTCTTCTTTGGCAGTATTGCTGGCAGCAGAATCTGCATCGCCATCGGTTTCTATAATCGCTATGGTTTGTCCTACTTGCACTACGTCATCGGCTTCAAAAAGCTTTTCAACCAGTACCCCATCTACTTCACTTGGTACTTCACTATCTACTTTATCGGTTGCAATTTCGAGTACTGCCTCATCGGCTTCGATGGTATCCCCTACATCTTTTAGCCAGTTGGTTACGGTTGCTTCTGCAACACTTTCCCCCATTTTAGGTAGTTTCAATTCAAATTTTGCCATAGCTACGTTCTTGCCAATATTTTTTTAACTGTGCAAAATTAGTTAAAATTTATATCCCACAAGTTTCATTTTTCTTAAAAAACAACCACGGTTCCTTTTTCGTCGCTTTGATCACTCCCCAAAATAAAGTTTGACTGAGGTGGATAGATCCGGAACTGATTCTTACGATTTCGCAGTTGTTTCATCACCGAAAATATTTGATTATAAGGCATATAAGAAGCATCGAACACGAACAAGGTTTCGTCGTGTAAGGCGTCTTGAAAGATCGCCTTAGAGGCCGATTTTATTGGAATTTCAAGATTTTCAGATAGTTTTTTCAACAATGTGAAGTTCTCGGTTAACAGAAAGGCTTGTTTAGGCGTAGCCAATGGTTGTCGTGGCTTGTTTTCTGAATTCTTCCGAAGCCGTTTGGCGGCAGCTACACCTAAATTCACAGAAGTATCTAGAATTAGATTGGTCTGAAAATGTTTCTTATAAAAAATGCGCATCGCACCATAAAAACGCTCTAAGTATGCCGCATCCTTTTGGGTACTTTCCCCTTTGTAGTGCAATACGGTTGTGTTGCCCATGTAGTAATTCTTGTATCCGGCCTTCGTGATCTTATACGAAAAGTCGATGTCTTCGCCGTACATAAAGTAATCTTCATCAAAACCACCAACCTCTTGATACACCGTTCTTTTTAGGAACATAAATGCTCCTACAAGCACCGCTACTTCGCCGGTGGCTTGAGCAGCCACTCGCTTGGCGTAATAATTTCTTCCAATCCCCATCAGTTTAAGCAGCGAGGCTTTTGGTGTGGGCAGGTTTCGTTTGCTCTCAGGCAAAAAGTTTCCTGTCCCGTCCATAAGATATACTCCCAAGGCACCCATGTTTTCTTTTCCTTCGGAAAAGTTTAAACAGGCTTTAAAAGTGTGTTCAGAAACGGCCGTGTCGGGATTTAAAATACAGAGATACTCGCCCTTAGCTTGAGCTACTGCTTGGTTGTTCGCTTTGCTAAATCCGACATTCTCCTTGTTCTCAATTAGTGTGAGTCCCGGAAATTTTTCTTTAACCATCGCACAACTTCCATCGGTAGAATTGTTATCAATAATTATGATCTCACTTTCTATACCCTGCAAAGACAACTGTACACTTTTAATACACTGTTCTAGAAAATAGCGTACGTTGTAATTAAGTATAACAACAGAAAGTTTCAACAGCTATGAGTTTTTTAGTGACGATTCGAATGGAATCCTGTTCAAAATACTACGCCCTAAGGTCACTTCATCGGCATATTCTAACTCGTCTCCTACCGAAATTCCTCTCGCAATGGTCGTAGTGGTAATGTTATAAGGTTCGATCTGTTTAAAGATATAAAAGTTGGTCGTATCTCCTTCCATGGTCGAGCTTAATGCGAAGATTAGTTCTTCGATCACTCCCGAACGCACGCGTTCTACAAGTGGTTTAATATGTAATTCGCCGGGACCTATGCCATCCATGGGAGAGATCTTTCCGCCCAAGACGTGATATTGCCCTCGGTACTGACTCGTATTTTCGATGGCCATGACATCACGAATATCTTCCACCACGCACACCACTTTTGGATCTCTTTTCGGGTTCGCACAAATCTCACAAAATGTGGTATCAGAAATATTGTAACAATTATCACAAAAATTAATTTCTTGGCGCATTTGCTGCAAACTCTCGGACAGTCGCATGGTTTGTTCCTTGGGCTGTTTAATTAGGTGCAACACCAAACGAAGTGCCGTTCGCTTTCCTATACCTGGAAGCTGTGACATTTCGTCGACTGCATTTTCGAGAAGTTTTGATGAAAATTCCATAACAGAACTGTTAGTGGCAAGATAAAAAAAATGCTTCAGAAAAAGGATTCTTTCTGAAGCATTCTTACTTAGATTTCTATGGTTTATTTCTTGATCAATTTTTTCGTAACCGATCCGGCTTCCGAATTGATTCGAATAAAATACACACCGGCATTTAAGTGTGAAATATTCAATGAATGATCTGTGCTCAAGGCAGAATCCGCCTCGTATATTACTAGCTTACCTGAAACATCAAACACACGAATTTCAGCGTCTAAAGGCTCAACAAATGAAATGGTAACCGTTTCATTCGCCGGATTTGGATGTACGCTAACGTCACTGGTTCTAATTCGATCGGTCGTTCCTAATATAGGTTCAACCAATGGACTTACCCATAAGCCTCGCCCATAACTTCCCGCGTATAACATATCGGTTGTATGATTGATCTCCAATTCATTAATAATTACATTAGGTAAGAGGTTGCTGTATGGCTGCCATTCGGTAAAACTATCATCAATATAGTAGACCCCGAAATCCATTCCTAAGTACAAGCCGTTGTTAGCATGATCGTCCCAAACCACTGCTAATGCAGAGAAATTTGGTAGGTTTAATCTCAGGTTGGTCCAAGTTTGCCCACCATCTTCTGAAACAAATACTTTATTGGTACTGGTTGAAGTGACGGCCACTTTATTTGCATCAGTTGGGTGAACAGCTATCGAATTGATTAGCCCGCCAACACTACTAATCGATTGCCACGTAGTCGCTCCGCCATCGTCGGTTCTATATAAACCTCCTCCATTTGCTGCATAGATGATCTGGTTATTGGAAGGTGCAATTTTGAAGTGCTCGATCCCATTTCCTAACGATTGTGATATCGAGGTCCAACTGCCTCCAGAATTGACCGATTTGTAGACACGATCATAGCCAATATAAATAGTACTTGGAACTTCCGGGTCTTGTTCGAATGGCGTAACAAAGTTTCCACCTCCCGGAGGGTTATTACCACTATTAGCAGTTACTCCTTGGTTAAGTGTTCTCCATGTATTTCCAAATTGCGTCGTTCCGAAGATACGATTCGGGTTATTGAAATCAACAAAGGTCTCACCTCCGTCGGCTCCTAACCAATCTCTCCAGCCCTCAGCCAGGGTATATACAGAAGTTCCATTATCTTGTGAGCCTCCACTTACGATCACATCTGCCGTTTGTGACACACCAATCTTATAGAACTGGCGAATACCAATCCCTTCCGTAAGGTCTTCAAAATAAGTAGTTGAAATTGGTCCATCAGAATCAACTGCTTTAAAAATACCACCGTCGGTACCCGCAAATAAATTGCCGTCTGCAAATTCTAATATATCGATATCTGCGTGACAGTAGCCTACATTCAAAGAATTCACATTCGGAATAAACCAGAATGAGCTCAATTCAAAAGTAACACCACCATCGAGCGATCGCCACGTCTGACCACCTCCAAGATGAACTTCATCAATATCTGTAGGACTAATGGCAATGTCCATATCTCGTGGTGCTTGACCACCGCCTCCTTGCGCATTTTGATCAAGGTTCAAGTAATTCATCCCAGCGTGATTCAACTGTGTAAAGGTGTCGCCGTTATTAGTTGATTTAAATAAACCTGAAAACCCACCATTAATTGCTTGTAATACATATACAACACTAGCATCGTCCGGTGAAACACCAATCATTTTTGGTCCATTATTGAATCCCGCATTCATGGTTGTAAACGTAGCTCCTCCGTCGGTTGATTTGTGATAAGCCGAACCTGAAGCAAAAACTACATTTGTATTTCCGGGTTGAAATTCCACGTCATAACTTCTTGAATCGTTTGTAACGCTTTGCCATGATGCACCGGCATCTGTAGAACGATACAAACCGGCATTTTCGCTGGAAGCAAATATGATATCGGTATCGTTAGGATTAATAAGGATCTTATTTACCAACGAATTACTTATATCTGCCAATTGTGTAAAAGTAGCTCCAGCATCATCAGATTTAAAGATCAATCCGCTGGAAGATCCAAAATAATACACATCAGAATCTACAGGATCGATAGCTACCGAAAAAACACGTAAATTTACGAAGTTATCGTTTAGGGGAGTCCAATTTTGGCCACCATCTGTTGTTTTCCACACACCTCCTGTGTTCGCTCCAATAATTATAATATCACTATTTGCAGGATCTACCGCAAGTGCTGTTATTCGCCCAACACCGGGATTCCATCCGGAGGTTACATTCCAATCTAGCGGACCTAATTCTTGCCAATTGTCTGCCAATACCTGTCGGTCATCTGCTGTCGCATTTAAGTACGCATTGTAATTTTGAAGTTCACTCATACGTTCTGTTACAGACGGTAAATAACCATTTTCATTCATTAATCGCAGCGCCATATACTCCCAACGCTTAAATTGTTTGTATCCCGTTCCACGTCCTTTGTCTTTACCTTCAAAATAGGCTTCTGCTGCATCTACAACTTCTGCCACCGAATAGGTTCCTTCATCGATCATTTTCAAGTATTCTTGCGACTGAACTGAGAAGACCGCAACAACACATGCAATAAGTAATAATTTGATTTTCATAGTATTTTTTTAAGATAACTCGCTTATTTTCATAAAGTTCCCAAATGTATTAAAAAAAGCGCTTCACTCAAAGGCAAACTTTGTATTTTTACCCCGTTTCAGCCTAAGTTATCTTTTATGCAACCGTATCAAATCCTATTACTTATCGCGGGCTATTTCGGGGTATTATTACTGATCTCGCATTTTACAAATCGGGGCGGCAGTAATGACGATTTCTTTAAGGCCGGTAAACAATCTCCCTGGTACTTGGTTGCCTTCGGAATGATTGGTGCCTCATTGAGCGGCGTTACCTTTATTTCAGTTCCGGGTTGGGTAGAAGCTTCTCAGTTTGGTTATTTTCAAGTGGTTCTTGGATATACGGTTGGATATGCTGTTATCGGCTTGGTCTTACTACCACTCTACTATCGACTTAATTTGACCTCTATTTATACCTATCTTGATGGTCGCTTCGGAAACAACTCCTATAAAACCGGAGCTTCTTTCTTCCTATTATCCCGTATCGTGGGAGCGAGTTTCAGACTCTATTTGGTCGCGATTGTATTGCAGCAATTAGTTTTCGATAAAATGCAGTTCTTCGGTTCTGAAGGCGTGCCTTTTTGGGTAACCGTAACAGTGACCATTTTACTTATTTGGTTGTATACTTTTAAAAGCGGTATCAAGACCATTGTTTGGACAGATACGCTTCAAACCCTATTCATGTTAGTTGCGGTTGGAGTCGCCATTTATTATGTCTCTGAAGACCTCGGACTTTCCGCAGCCAACATTTTCGGATTTATAGCAGAAAGTGATCTCTCCCAAATGTTCTTTTTCGATGATTGGAAATCGGGTGACCACTTTGTAAAACAGTTTGTAAGTGGTGCGTTTATCGCGATCGTGATGACAGGTTTAGACCAAGACATGATGCAAAAAAACCTAACCTGTAGAAACCTTGAGGACGCACAAAAGAACGTCTTTTGGTTCACTATTGTATTGACGATCGTGAACTTTATTTTCCTGGCGTTGGGATTACTACTTACCGTTTACGCACAACAAAATGGAATTACTGCTAACGGTGATTCCCTTTTCCCTACCATCGCTGTCGAATCGGGCTTAGGCCTAGGTATTGCGATGTTCTTTCTATTGGGGCTTATCGCTGCAGCTTATTCTAGTGCCGATAGCGCACTAACCGCACTTACCACTTCCTTTAGTATCGACATCTTAGATATTGAGAAAAAATACGATGCGAAGCAGCAAATACGTATTCGAAAGCGAATTCATATCGCCATGTCGTTTGTATTGATCTTAGTGATCATTATTTTTAAATATGTAATTGCCGATGCTTCGGTGATCGCTAAGTTGTTCGTTTTTGCCGGCTATACCTATGGCCCGTTGTTAGGACTCTATGCCTATGGATTATTTACCAAATGGAAAGTAAGAGACGTCTATGTACCGATTGTAGCTATTCTTACGCCCTTTGTAGGATATGCAATTAGCGCCGCCTGTGCCGCTTGGTTCAATTTTGAATTTGGCTTTTTTATACTAATCTTGAATGGAGCATTAACCTTTTTAGGTTTAATATTGATTCGTACCCAAAAGCACTAACGTACACGCCACCTCTACATCTATGTTGTGCTTCTGAAGCAATTCATACAATTCCGGATTTTCGGTACCCGGATTAAAAATAACTCGCTTGGGTTTTAATGAAAGGATATAATCGTAATACTCTTGTTGGCGTTTGGCATTAAGGTACAAAGTGATTGTATCTATCTGCTCGAAGTCTTCCTTCTCTGTAGTAATGTCGATTCCTGCGACGACACCTTTCCGAAGCCCGATGGCCTCGACCGGATGATCGTAAGTAACCAATCTATTGATGGCTAAATTAGAAAAACGGGACGGATTTAGACTAGCGCCAATAACAAGGGTTTTTTTCATAACAACGAATTTTCAGAAAAATACAATCCCTGAGCGCTTCCAATTCATAAAACTACGTTAAAAATGAAGAAGTCTGTAACATTAGTTAAGTTCTCCCGTCTATAAGATAGAAATATTTCATGCTTTACTGTGAAAATTTTTACGTTGATGGTTAGTGTTAATAATAGCAGTAAAGTTGCAAACCCGAGGTTCTAAACTTCGGGTTTGTTTTTTTTTAGAAAAAAAGCAAACGAAATTTGTAACAAAATTTCTGCTCGTCCGTCATATTCATAGAAACTAAAAATCTTGGAAATTGTCTAATCAGAAATTATGTTATACAAGGTATCTAGTTTAACAATATTCATCTAAAAACTAACAACTTAAATCAATCAAAAAATGAAACGGTATTTTATATGGGTCTTTTTGTGTTTATTCACATCGACAATCGCAACTGCAAACACCACTCCCAATCCCGAACTTTCAGAAAAAATTGGTACCATTACCGGTACAGTAATCGACAAACGATTGCAACAACCCATACCCTACGTTACGGTTGCTGTAAAAACCCTTTCAGGAGAGATCATTACCGGTGGAGTTACTAACGACGATGGTATCTTCAAGATAGAAGATATTCCCGCGGGCAAAAGCGAAGTGGTTATTCAATTTATTGGGTATATACCCTATACGAACACCATAGAGATCTCAAGGAGCAACCGAATCATCGACATGGGGCAGATCGTTCTTGAAGAGGACATCGCTGCCTTAGACGAGGTAACGGTAACCGCAGAACGCACTACTATAGAACAAAAACTAGACAGAAAGGTTATCAACGTTGGGAAAGACCTTACAACCGCAGGGCCTACGGCATCAGATATTATGAACAACCTTCCTTCCGTTAGTGTCGATCAACAAACGGGAGACCTATCGCTTAGAGGCAATCAAAACGTTCGCGTTATGGTCGATGGGAAATTATCTAATGTTCCTGTTGCTCAATTGCTTAAACAAATTCCATCTACCTCTATTAAACAAATAGAATTGATCACCAATCCGTCGGCCAAGTACAACCCGGAAGGCATGAGCGGGATCATCAATATAATATTGCATAAAAATGTAAACATCGGATTTAATGGAAGCGCAAGTGTGGGTCTTACTTATGAGCGCGAGGCAAAATTCAACGGATCACTGGATATGAATTATCGCAACGGTAAGATAAACGTGTATGCGAACTACGGAAACAACATCGCTAAAAATGAAAATTTCGGTGAGATATTTAGACCCGAAGATAACAGTGTGCAGCTTTTTAATTTCTTGGATGACAGCAAATCGAATCTTTTAAAAACGGGTATCGACTTTTACCTGAACGATCGTAATACCTTCTCTTTTTTTACCAATCAGAACTTCTTTGAAGGAAGCACCATCGGTACGACCAATATATTGTTCTTCGACATGCCATCACGTAACCAGATGCAAGTGTTCGACAATGAAAGTGATAACCAATCGTCTCAATATAATTTCGATTACAAACTAAACTTTAACGATCAAGGGCATCATATTGAGTTAGAAGCAGATTATAACACCTTTAACAGCGACGAGATCGCTAACTTTCGTTTTAACGGCGCGGCTCCTATCGATAATTACACCGACTTCGTCGATACAGAACGAGATCGTACGACCATAAATTTAGACTATGTCAACCCATTGTCTGAATCCACCAAATTAGAAGTAGGACTTGAAGCTCGATTGTTCGAAACCAATATCAAATATCAGTCTACGGGGCAATCGTTTAATGCCAATGGCGAGCTCATTCCTACACCGGACACCGATTTTGACTATGTACGTGATATTTATTCGGCCTATGCTACCTTCGGGAAAAGCTTAGAAAAATGGTCGTATCAAGTGGGAGCAAGAATTGAAACCGTTACCGTTGATGCAGACACCAATCGTGTTCGTTCTTTTGAAAATGACTACATACAAGTGTATCCTTCAGCCTATGTGACCTATACTCCCACAGAAAAAAATCAATTTCAAGTAAGCTATAGCCGCCGTGTAGATCGTCCCGGATTATCGCAAGTAAATCCAATACGAGAATGGAGCACGCCACTTATCTCTTCCTTCGGAAACACCGACTTACAACCACAGTTTACCAACTCTTTTGAGGCCAACTATACCAGAAGCCTTGAAAAAGGAAGTATTACAGGAGGTGTATTCTTTCGTGCGATAGAAGATGAAATAAACAGAGCCGTATTTGTAGATAGAACAGACTTAAATAAAGTAATCCTTACTTTCGATAATTTTGATAACACCTCGGCGTACGGTATCGAACTATCCTCCAATTATCGTCCGTTTAAATGGTGGAACTTCAATACCAGCTTCGATCTCTATACCCAAACCCAAAAAGGCATTACCGAACGATTAGAAAACTCCGGTGGCAATCCAACAGTAAATGATATTGTTCAAGAAACCGTAGAAGTAGACAATACCGCCTGGAATTTTAGAATGATCAACAATTTCAAAGTAACCAAGGAACTTACTTTATCGGCCTTCGGATTTTATCGAGGTAAGAACAAAGGACTTCAATTTGAAGTAGAGCCAATGTACTTTGTGAACCTTGGAGCGCGATATACATTATGGGACGGTAAAGGTACGTTCAGCATAAATTACAACGATATTTTCGATACGATGAGATTTGCATTCGACGGCCAACGTCCCTACCGCCAAACAGGAGAATTTAACTGGGAAAGTAATACAGTGTATGTTGGATTATCATATCGATTTGGAGGCGGTGAATATCGCGCTAAATCTCGTAAGAATAGAGACGATCGTGAAAAGGATGCAGGCGGCGGAATTTTCTAATCAAATGTTATAAGAACGTTAAATGTGGAGATCAAATGAAACATTACTTCAATTCTCACGTCTATTAATAAAACACCTAATAGCTTGTTTATAAATTATTTGAATTAGCCTTTAAAAAAATTGTAAACCCATTAGGTTTAAAAAAAGCCTTTCATTCTGGAAAGGCTTTTTTTTTTGCGTGTATCAATTTTACCCGGTAGTGGGTATTTCAAGATTGTTTTAAAATTGGCAAATTGCAACTGTATGAATTAGCGACTAAGATTTAGGGAGTTTTAGTTGTAGACCCGTGAGTTTTTGCTTGCGGGTCTTATTTTTTACCAACGTATAATTGCACTTCCCCAAGTAAATCCGCTGCCAAAGGCCGCTAACACGACTAGATCTCCTTTCTTAATCTTACCGGCTTCCCATGCCTCAGTTAAGGCTATAGGAATAGAAGCTGCTGTCGTATTACCGTATTTCTGAATATTGTTAAACACTTGGTCGTCCGAGAGTCCTAATTTCTTCTGAATAAATTGAGAAATCCGCAAATTGGCTTGATGTGGAATCAGCATATCGATATCGGAAGCTTGTAGGTTGTTGGCCGCTAGGCCTTCATGTATCACTTCTGCAAAACGAACCACAGCGTGCTTAAACACAAATTGTCCGTTCATATATGGATAATACGGGATGTTTTCTTGTGGGTCGTCGGCTATGATCTCAGGCACCCAATACTCGGTGCTCGGCCCTTGTAATGAAAGTTCATCCTTATGTTTTCCTTCGCTGTGCAAGTGCGTCGACAAAATACCGCTTGTCTCATCAGCACTACGAGATACCACAGCTGCCCCTGCTCCATCACCAAAAATTACCGAAACACTTCGCCCACGAGTGGTAAAGTCTAATCCACCACTGTGGTTTTCAGAACCAATTACCAGCACATTTTTATACATACCGGTCTTAATAAATTGATCGGCCACAGAAATTGCATACACAAAACCACTACATTGATTGCGCACATCTAACGCTGGAATGGTACGCATATTCATCATCTCTTGAACCTCTACACCGCCGCCAGGAAAATACATATCCGGACTCAAGGTAGCGAATACGATCATGTCGATATCTTTGGCATCTAACTCGGCTCGCTCTAGTGCGATCTTGGCAGCCTTTACGGCCATGACAGAGGTTGAATTACCATCTCCCTTTTTTATATGACGTCGTTCTTTAATTCCAGTACGCTCTTGTATCCACGCATCGTTGGTATCCATACGCTTGGCCAGATCGTCGTTGGTCACTACATTTTCGGGCACATATCGCCCCAATCCAATGATTTTAGAAGTATACATTCAGTGCGAATTTAAATCTGTGAGCAAGATAAGTATTATGACGGATAGGCGGAACATAATTTCAAATTAGATACTATGCGTGCATAACAGGCGTTGCATACCGCTCAAAATTTAAGTACCTTTTTACCCACTAATTTCAATCTGTTAATCATGAAAAAACTCCTGTTATTGTCTGTAGCGTTTTTGCTTTTCTTCGGAAGCATTTTCGCCCAAGAAAATCTTACTTATAAAAAACCTCCTGCCGAAATTCTAGAACTTGTAGATGCCCCTTTGGCACCTTCTGTACAAATAGACAGTAAAGGAAACAATGTGGTCCTTCTCTATCGCGATGCGTTCAAATCGATCGAAGAGCTTTCAGAAACAGAAATGAGATTAGGCGGATTGCGAATTAACCCGAAGACGAATATTGGAAGCCGTACCAACTATTATAACAACTTAAAGGTTAAAAAAGCAACCGCTTCCGAAGCGACACAAGTAAAAGGCCTGCCAACAAATCCGCGCCTCTCAAATTTTAGATGGGCACCCAATGAAAAAATGATCGCCTGTCTAAATACAACTGCTACAGGTGTCGAGGTTTGGATCGTAGATATTGAAAATGCTTCGGCTAAAAAAATAACACCGGCAACAGTTAATGCCAATATGGGCGATGCGCTCAATTGGTTTCAAAACAGTGAGGCCTTGTTAGTTAAGATGCTTCCATCAAATCGTGAAGCGTTAATAAATGCTTCGGAAGCAGTACCGGAAGGCCCAACGGTCTCGGTAAGTGATGGCGCCAAAGCGCAAAACAGAACCTACCAAGATCTACTGAAGAATCCGAACGACGAGCATAATTTTGAGCAATTAGCGCTTTCAGAATTAAAAAAAGTTACGATCAACGGTACCACCTCTAACTTCTTGCCTACCGCCATGTATCGCGGAATTAGCTTTTCACCGGACGGTAATTACTTGTTGGTTTCGAAACTTAAAAAACCGTTTTCCTACATCGTACCTTATTATCGTTTTCCTTACGAAGAAGCGATCTACGAAAAGGATGGAAATTTGGTAACTGTCTTTAACGATGTACCATTGAATGAAGTGCAACCTAAAGGGTTTATGGCTACGCGTACCGGAAAACGCAATGTAAGTTGGAGAAGTGACAAGCCCTCAACAATTTATTGGGTGGAAGCCCTTGACGGTGGCGATCCTGAAAATGAAGTGACTCATAGAGATGTGGTTTACGAAGTGTATGCGCCATTTACAGGTCGAGGACGAGAATTATTAAAAACAAAAAATCGATTCTCTGGAATTACTTGGGGAAATGATAATGTCGCCATTGCCTACGATTACTGGTGGAACGACCGTAACACGAAAACATATTTGTTCAATCCTAATGACCCCGGAAAAGAAGCTGTAATCATTACCGATCGCAACTACCAAGACCGCTATAGTGATCCGGGTAATTTTGTTACCTCTAAGAACGACCTTGGTAGTTACACGCTAGAAATAAATAACGGAAAAGCCTATTTAATGGGCGACGGTTATAGCGAAAAAGGCCAATTTCCTTTTATAGACGAATTTGATATATCGACACGCAAAACAAAACGATTGTATGAATCACCTTATACCGATAAACTGGAAAATTTGATCACGGCCATCGATATGGACAAAGGAAAAGTGCTAGTACGAATTGAAGCGCAAAATGAGTATCCTAATTATTACTTCAGAAATATAAATAAAAAGAACAGTTTAACTCCTGTCACAGCCTTTGATAATCCTTATCAAAGCCTCAGTAATGTGCATAAGGAAGTGATCACGTATAAACGTGATGACGGACTAGAACTGGAGGGTACATTGTATCTACCAATAGGCTATGACAAAGATTCCAAAGAAAAAAAGCCCATGCTTTTATGGGCATATCCCCGTGAGTTCAAGGATAAGAGCAGTGCCTCTCAAAACACGACCAACCCTAACGAATTTATTTATCCGTACTGGGGCAGTCCTATTTATTGGGTAACACAAGGATATGTGGTACTAGACGATGCGGCCTTTCCCATTGTGGGAGAAGGCGACGAAGAACCCAATGACAGTTTTAGAGAACAGTTGGTTGCCAATGGGAAGGCAGCGATAGATGCCGTGGATGCATTGGGGTATATCGACCGAAACCGCGTAGGTGTCGGGGGCCATAGTTATGGTGCCTTTATGGTCGCTAACCTATTAAGCCATAGCGATCTGTTTGCTGCTGGAATTGCTCGCAGCGGTGCTTATAATAGAACGTTGACACCCTTCGGATTTCAAAGTGAGGAACGCAGTTATTGGGATTCGCCCGAAACGTATTACACCATGTCTCCTTTTATGCATGCCGATAAAATGAAAACACCATTATTATTGGTACACGGGGAAGCCGATAACAACAGTGGAACCTACCCTTTGCAAAGTGAGCGCTATTTTAATGCGTTAAAAGGGCTCGGTGGTCCGGCCAGATTAGTCATGCTGCCAAAAGAAAGTCATGGGTATCGCGCCAAAGAAAGTATTCTCCACCTGCTTTGGGAACAAGACCGATGGTTAGATATGTATGTGAAGAATAAAGAGGAAAACGAAATAAAGGCGTCTTCAGAAATTAAACAGTAACCTTAAAAATAAGGGCGCAAAGTTTGCGCCCTTATCTAACAACCTAACCAATAAAATAATAGATAAAACTTTAAGATTTCATAGCAATCTATTATCCCACTTTCAATAGCCTAAAGATACAAACATTGTTTAATACATTAAGCATATCATTAAACAAAGTTTTGTTAAAATTTTTATTTATATGCCTTATACGCATCGATCTCCACGGTTGCTCCAAGGTCATGGAGTAAATTATACAGACCGAAAAAAGTTCTATTGATATACAGAAAGTGTTTGGAGCCTCGGTTGCCGTCCATTTTACGTAATTCGGTGTTTTTTGAATATTTATCAGACAGCGCTGCTATCTTTCCGAAGAAAACAGTATCGGAGAAATCGAAAGTCTTGTTATGGAAGGGCTTGGTGAACAAGCTCAACATTTCATGGAACAATTCGGCAAAGAATTTGATCTCTTCGGGAGAATCTCCGGATTTCAATATTTCTAAGGCATACATTTTTTCTAAAAACACTTCGGGATCGTTAATGTTCTCCGGTTTGGCCAATTCAAAATACGGTTCATAAAATTCGTTGGGAACCGCTTTTACACATCCAAAATCGATAGCGATTAAAGCGTGTGAATCATCTACCATAAAATTGCCCGGGTGGGGATCAGCATGCACGCGCCGTAGCTGGTGCATCTGGAACATATAGAAATCCCAAAGTGCCTGTCCTATAGTATTTGCAACTTGGTGATTGGTATTCGTTTTAGTAAATTCTGAAAGGTGCTTGCCTCGCATCCAATCCATCGTTATTATACGAGGACCCGATAAGGATTCATAATAGTCTGGGAATTTTAAATTTGGAATATGGCTACACGCTATCGCAATTTCTTTTCCTTGCTGCACTTCCAATATATAATTGGTTTCTTCCAGCAATTTACCCTCTATCTCTTTAAAATATTTTTCTGAATCTTTCGCTTTTATATTGAACATTCGCAAGGCAATTGGTTTTACCAATGCCAAATCACTGCTAATACTATCGGCCACCCCGGGGTACTGTATCTTTACCGCTAACTGTTTTCCATCTTTGGTCGCGCGATGTACTTGCCCAATACTCGCAGCAGCCACCGAATTTGCATCAAAACTATCGTATAAACTTTCGGGCACATCACCAAAATAAGAGGTAAATACCTTGCGCACCAAAGGCGCCGACAATGGGGGAACTTGAAATTGAGCCAACGAGAATTTTTCAACATAGGCCTGTGGCATGATGTTCTTTTCCATGCTCAACATTTGCGCTACCTTTAACGCGCTACCTTTAAGATTTTTAAGTCCGTTGTAGATGTCCTCCGCATTTTCTTCGTTTAATTTATCCTTGGTAGTTTCAGGATTAATGAGTTTTTCCCCATAATATTTTAGGTAGTTCCCTCCTACCTTTACCCCGGTTGAGACCAATTTAGAGGCCCGTTGAATTTTATTAGTAGGGATCGCATCAATAGTTTTCATAGTAGATAATTAGATTAGGCCATTCTTTCTTTCCAAAGAAATTTTCCGAAATCGATCACACTTTCTAAGGGTGTGGTTTCAAAAACATCGAAAATTGCGCGCACCGATTTTTCGATCACGACATCGGTCTTTTCAAAGGATGGTGACGAATCGTCCATCCAATATTTTAAAATGAACAAGGTTTGAATCCATGCTCCTTCAGAAAAAACAGCCACCGGTTGTTTTAAGATCTTTAGTTGTTGCGTGTCGTTTTTTTCCTCAATTAGGGATGCGGCAAACGATTTTATTTTTTGTCTTAAGCCTCTTAACTGACTTAGATTCTTTAGTGGTGATTGTTGCGCGCTTAACACGAATAACACATAACTTCTATTGGCTGAAAGAATTTCGAAGAACGTATAGAAAAATGTGAGCATTTTTTCCTTATTCGAAAATTCTGTATAGGCTTTATCCTTATGCGCCAAGGTCATGGAATGATCAAAGAATTGATTCCAAATTCCCTGTTGGAGAGATTCGAACGAACCAAATTCACTGTAAAATTCTGTCTCTTTAATATTGTTTTCTTTACAAAACTTGTAAACGCTAAGTGGTAGGCGTTCGTTCTCTAACACATAGGTCATATATGAGTTTACAATAGCATCTCTCGTGGATGTTTTAGAAGTCTTCGTTGTCTTTTTTTGGGTCATACCTATTCTTTTAGATCGTATCGTATACACTTTATGTCAAAATATTCCTTACAAAGATAGCTTATGTTTAACTTTTTATCATTATCATTAAACAAAATGTTCTGTTAAAGTTTCATAGCTAGTGACAAGCTGTCAGAATTTCGGCTATGGTACTTTATTTGACTTATTGCTTCGGAAACAAACAAGTAACATTTTTAAATAGAACTATAACATCATGAGCAAAGGAACTATTAACGTAGCGGTCGAAAACATTTTTCCGCTGATTAAAAAGTTTTTATACAGCGACCACGAGATCTTTTTACGTGAGTTGATATCGAATGCGACAGACGCCACACTAAAGCTGAAGCATCTTACCGACATTGGCGAAGCCAAGGTAGCATATGGAGATCCCAAGATCGAAGTAAAGATCGATAAGGATAAAAAGCAACTGCGAATCATAGACCAAGGAATTGGGATGACCAAAGAAGAGGTCGAAAAATACATTAATGAGATCGCGTTCTCCGGAGCCGAAGAATTTATAGAGAAATACAAGGATAAGAATGGTGAAGACACCGGGATCATTGGGCATTTCGGACTCGGTTTTTATTCAGCTTTTATGGTGGCCGAAAAAGTTGAGATCATCACAAAAAGTTATAAGGACGAACCGGCAGCGCATTGGGTTTGCGACGGATCACCAAATTACACACTAGAACCGGCTGATAAGTCGGAACGCGGTACCGAAATTATACTTCACATTGCCGAAGATGAAACCGAGTTCTTAGAAGAAGCTAAGATTCGTGAGCTCTTGGTAAAGTATAACAAGTTTATGCCCATCCCAATTAAGTTTGGAATGAAGACCGAAACCCTTCCGAAGCCGGAAGACGCAAAAGAAGACGACCCGGCTCCAACCAAGGAGGTAGATAATATCATTAACAACCCGAACCCGGCTTGGACCAAACAACCCACCGAGTTGGAAGCCGATGACTATAAAAGTTTTTATCGCGAATTGTACCCTATGCAATTCGAAGAACCACTTTTCAACATTCATTTAAATGTAGATTACCCGTTCAATCTTACAGGAATTCTTTATTTCCCTAAGATGACCAACGACATGAACATCCAGAAAGACAAGATACAATTGTATCAAAATCAGGTGTTCGTTACCGATAATGTGGAAGGCATCGTTCCCGAATTCTTGACCATGTTGCGTGGGGTGATCGACAGTCCGGACATACCGTTAAATGTATCTAGAAGTTATTTGCAGGCCGATGGTGCTGTAAAGAAGATTTCAAGTTACATCACTCGAAAGGTCGCAGACAAGTTGAAAAGTCTGTTTAAAGACAACCGTGAAGATTTTGAACAGAAATGGAACGACATCAAGATCGTTATCGAGTATGGGATGTTGACCGAAGATAAATTCTTCGAAAAAGCGCAGGATTTTGCGCTATATCCAACAGTAGATGGGACACATTTCACTTTGGAAGCCTTAAAAGAAAAGATCAAAGACAATCAAACCGATAAGGATGACAAATTGATCGTGTTGTATGCATCCGACAAGGAAGCGCAGCATAGCTATATAGAAGCTGCTAAAGAAAAAGGGTATGAAGTTTTGTTACTAGACAGTCCAATTGTATCGCACTTGCTTCAGAAGTTGGAAGGTGCTAACGAGAACATGTCGTTTGTACGCGTTGACAGCGATTCTATCGATACATTAATAAAGAAAGAAGATACAGCCATTTCGAAACTTTCCGAAGAAGAGCAAGAAACCTTAAAAACCTTCTTGACAGAGACGATTCCTTCGGAAAAATTTTCGGTACAACTATCCCCTATGGACAGTAGTGCAAATCCGTTCATCATTACCGAACCCGAATTCATGCGACGCATGAAAGAAATGCAGCAAAGCGGCGGCGGTGGTATGTTTGGAATGGGCAACATGCCGGAAATGTACAATGTGATCGTGAACACAAATCACGAGCTGGTAAGTGAAATACTAAACACCAAGACCAAAAAGAAAAAAGAACGGTTGGTGAACCAGGCATTAGACCTTGCCAAATTGAGTAAGAACTTGCTAAAAGGTGAAGAGATGACCGCCTTTATTAAACGCAGTTATGAGATGATAAAATAAGTAGTTTCACTTGTTATTCTTAGGATCCCTTTCGATGACTTCGGAAGGGATTTTTTTTGTCTTTATCTTAGAAATTCAAACTCATATCACCAATGTTTGAGCACTAGCTTGTGTATGCAAATTTGTAATTATCCAACTACGTGTTTACACGTATGTGCGACAAGGAGTTGTGCACATCGTCTAAGAAAAATTCCGTTAATCTAATATTGTGTGCCAGCCACATTTTTTTGCATACTTTTAACATACTAACTTTAAATTTAAACAGAATTATGAAAAGAATTACTTTAATGGTGCTCTGTTTTTTTGCGACTTTCGCGATGCAGGCACAAACGAATGGCACTAGCGGGGCCTCGATAAGCCCCAGTACCATTCCTCAACCAGCCGAGCAGTCTCAATCGCTCGCCCTAGCGAATAATTCTTCGCGAATGGCAAGCAATGTGTTACTGTTGGAAGGATTTGGTAACCCTGCATGGGTAGGAGATGTTACTTCCAAATTAACCGCAGCGGGAATTCCAACTGTGGATGTTTTTAATATTGACAGTGGTAATCCTTCATTAGCGATGCTACAAATGTATGATGCTGTTATTTTGGCACCTGACGGTGCTCCGACCGACCCGGCTGGGTTGTCAACAGTGCTCGGTCAATTTGTAGATGGTGGCGGAAATGTTCTGGAAATGGTTTTTGCTTTTTCGAACGTATCAGCTTTTCAAACCAATTATTCGCTATTGCCAACTGCAACATTTGGTAATGTTGGAAATTTAACATTGGGTACTGTTTTTGACCCTGCACACCCTACCATGCAAGGAGTAGCAAGCTTTAATAATGGGACTTCTGGATATGGTGTAGATGGGACGCCTAGAGTTGGGTCGACATTGATCGCGGAATATTCAAACGGTCGACCATTAGTTGTTGTTCAAGATAATTATGGTGCAAGTGGAACTGCGCGAATGGCAGTGCTAAATTTCTTTCCACCATCAACAGACGCACCATCTCAAGCAGGCTTTTGGGATGCATCTACAGACGGTGTTGCCTTAATGGCGAATACGCTTAATTGGTTGGCAGGTTCTGCCACCGCACCTGTTACCGAATGTGCTACCGACACGCCTAAGCCTATCCCGGCTGTAGGAACTTCCGGACCAATGACCCCTTCTCCTATTGCTGTTGCTGAAACAGGGATTGTAGGTACTGCACCCGGTGAATACACTATTGAAAGTGTATCTCTAGATTTGAACCATACATTCGACTCCGACCTTGATATTACCCTAGTTAGTCCAGACGGAACTACACTAGATCTTTCCAGTGACAATGGTGGAGCCGGTGATAACTACACCGGAACGATCTTTATGGATGGTGCCCCTTCAATTACAACAGGCTCAGCTCCGTTTACCGGAACCTTTCAAGCCGAAGGAGGTACGTTCGAAAGTACTTTTGCCGGTGATAACGTAAATGGAAACTGGACCTTAGAAATCATAGATGATACGGGAGGTGACTCCGGTACATTACTAGATTGGTGTATTACGGTGTCACAAAATCCAATTTCACCTATTATTGCCTGTCCTAGTGACGTGGTAGCCAACACCGATCCGGGTGTTTGTGGTGCCGTTGTAAACTTTGCCGATGCCGTTGCAGTAGATCCTGAAGGAGGACCTGTTACCGTAACACAAACGATGGGTGACCCTAGTGGAAGTGTATTCCCTCCGGGAGTAACAATTATAGAGTTTACAGCAACCGATCAAGATGGTGACAGTTCTACCTGTCAATTTACGATTACGATAACAGACAACGAAGATCCAACCATCACTTGTGGTGCTGCCATTACCCAAACCAACGATCCGGGTATGTGTGGAGCCGATATAGTTGTGCCTCCAGCTATGCCTATGGACAACTGTCCGGTAAGCGGTCCTGGAAGTGGAACCTTAGTGAACGATTATAACGGAACCGATGATGCATCCGATTTCTACCCGGTAGGAACCACTACGGTAACTTGGACCTATACCGATGCTGAAGGAAACTCAGTAGACTGTACCCAAGACATCACCGTAACCGATGATGAAGCTCCGGTAATTGTATGTCAAGGAGAACAAGCGGTGCCACCTTTAGTAGCATCAGCTGCTCCAGGAACACCTATTACAGACAATGCTACTTTCTCTGAAACACTTACTGTTGCTGAAGACTTTACCATTACCGACCTGAATGTAGATATGGACATTACCCATACGTGGACAGGCGATGTTACCATCACTTTAGAATCTCCTGCCGGAACGATCGTTACGGTATTTGATGACATTGATGGATGTTCGGCCAACGATATCACCACCTTGTTTGATGATGAGTCGGCTAACGCTTTAGATTGTGATCC
>NZ_QOLC01000003.1 GCF_003333325.1 Candidatus Ulvibacter alkanivorans
GCCTATCTTCAACTAAATCAATAAAATGAAAAAGCAATGAAAAATAAAAATGGAATAGTAGCAGCACTTGTTGGATTAGGCGTAGGAGCTTTAGCTTTTTGGGGATACAAAAGAATGCCCGAAAACAAAAAAGACAAGTTAAAATCGAAATTTAACGATGCAGGTCGTAAGATCAAAGAAACCGCTCAAAATGTAGAATCATCTGTAAAAGAAAAGTTCGAAGGAGCCAAACATGATATAAATCAGGCGACCAACTAATCGCATCTTAAAACGAATAATGATCCCGCAATAGCGGGATTTTTTTATGCCCAATCCTCTTGTTGCCCTAGATTTCTTTTTTGGTGTATATTTGGGTAAACACTAACCAACAATGAAAAAACACCTTTCCGTTTCCATCCTTTTCTTATTTGTTTTATCGGCAGTTGCACAACAAGCCGATGCGTATTTACAACCGCTAAAATATCGAAATATTGGACCATTTCGTGGCGGCCGTTCGGTAACTGCTAGTGGTGTAATTGGTGACCCCCTCACCTACTACATGGGGACCACCGGCGGCGGACTTTGGAAGACCGATGATGCGGGACAACGTTGGTATAATATATCCGATGGTTATTTTGAAACAGGCTCTGTAGGTGCTGTGGCAGTTTCTGAAGCAAATCCCAACATCGTGTATTGTGGAATGGGAGAACACGCGGTGCGTGGCGTAATGACCTCGTATGGCGACGGCGTGTATAAATCGACCGATGCCGGGAAAACCTGGAAAAAGATGGGGCTTGAAAAAACCCAACAGATCGCACGAATTGTAATTCATCCCGATAACCCGGATATAGTTTACGTGGCTGCCCAAGGAGCCTTGCACGGACCTACCAAAGAGCGCGGCGTATATCGCTCTTACGATGGTGGAGAAACTTGGGAAAAGGTCTTATATGTAAACGACATGACCGGCAGTACCGAACTGTCTATGGACATGAATAATCCAAATGTGCTATATACGGCCATGTGGCACCACCAACGAATGCCATGGATGGTGTTAAGTGGTGGTGAAGGCAGCGGACTCTATAAATCGGTAGACGGAGGTGATACTTGGAATCAAATACACCAAGGCTTACCGGAAGAAAAAGGAAAAATGGCCATTGCCGTGTGTCGATCCAATTCAGATAAAGTATATGCATTGATCGAAAGCGATACCCAGTTGGATAAGAGCGGACTTTTCGTTTCTAACGACGCCGGTGAGAACTGGACCAAAGTGAGTGGCGATAACCGACTCACCCAGCGTGCGTGGTATTATACCGAAGTGTTCCCGGATCCTAATAACGATAATGTAGTCTATGTATTGAGCGCACCTAACTTACGTTCTATAGACGGTGGAAGGACTTGGGAAACGCTGTCTGGAACTCATGGCGATTACCACGACTTGTGGATCAATCCGGACAATTCAGACAATATGGTGATCGCCAACGACGGTGGTGCGGCAATTTCGTTCAACTATGGCGAAACTTGGTCGACCCAAGATAATATGCCTACTGCACAGTTCTACCGAATTAATACCGACAACCTCTTTCCTTACAATATATATGGTGGGCAGCAAGACAATACTTCTGTAAAAATTGCGAGTCTGTCGTTAGGGCGTGGAAGTATAAACCAACAAGATTGGACGTATGCAGCAGGAGGCGAAAGTGCATTTTTAGCCTTCGATCCTGACAACCCAAAATATGTGCTCGGCGGAAGCTACTTAGGGACTATTGAAGCTTTGGACATGGAATCGAAAGCAAGCACGAATATCATGGCAGCACCAATTCAGTACTTGGGAAGAGAAGCCCGAAATATGAAGTATTTGTATAATTGGAATGCACCTATTATTTGGTCACAACATGAACCGGGAACATTTTATCACGCAGCGCAATTAGTTTTAAAGACAACCGATATGGGTGTAACTTGGGAAGAGTTCTCACCCGATCTTACGCGTAACCTCGACGACAAGCAAGGGAAAGGCGGTGGTCCCTATACCAATGAAGCCGTAGGTGCCGAAAATTACGGAACCATTAGTTATTTAGTGGAATCCCCTCATGAAAAAGGAGTGTTTTACACAGGAAGTGATGACGGATTCGTACATATCACTAGAAACAATGGCGAAAGTTGGGAGAACATAACACCAAAAGGATTAGGGGAAACCTTGGTCAATGCAATTGACATCTCACCTTCCGAGCCGGGCACCGCATATATCGCTACTTCCCGCTATAAGTTTAACGATTACACCCCTGCCCTATTCAAAACTACCAACTACGGAAAGACCTGGACCGCTATTAGTGATGGTATTCCTTATGGTGCTTTTACACGTGTGGTTCGTGAGGACCCGGCCGATAAGAATGTGCTCTATGCAGGAACCGAAACGGGGATCTATATTTCCTACGATCGCGGTACACATTGGGAACCCTTACAACTAAATTTACCGGTTACGCCTATCACCGATCTAAAAGTACATCAAGGTGATTTGGTCGTTGCTACTTCGGGGCGTTCCTTTTGGATATTAGACGATTTGGCGATGGTTCGACAGTTCTCCAAGAAAAAGAATACACTGCAACTGTTTTCTCCAGAGCCTGCAATGATTAGCAATTGGTACAGCCAGTTGAGTGGTAACACCGATGGTTTTGATGGTACCGATGCGTTCGAAGGCGTGAATCCGGCCAGTGGCTTGGTGTTGTATTATAATCTTTCAGACAACATTGAAGACACACCCGTGACACTTACGATAAAAGATGCCCAAGGCGATATGATTAGGACGTTTTCTTCGGAAAAAGATCCTAAAGATGCCGGATATGACGGTGGACCACCAACAGTGCCTACGCTTTCTGCCAATGAAGGACTAAACCGTTTTGTATGGGATATGCGTCATC
Organism: Candidatus Ulvibacter alkanivorans; assembly: GCF_003333325.1. GTDB lineage: Bacteria > Bacteroidota > Bacteroidia > Flavobacteriales > Flavobacteriaceae > Ulvibacter_A > Ulvibacter_A alkanivorans. The sequence goes on from NZ_QOLC01000003.1 coordinate 2,895, forward strand.
CTATTATGCCGGGCATACCCAATGTATATATCGAAGCCAGTTTCCGCGGTCATGTGGTTCCACCGGGAACGTATACGCTCGAACTAAAGCACGGTAATGAAACTGTAACTACTTCCACAGAAATAATTCCGAATCCGTTACTTAAGGTTTCAGCTTCAGAATATGCAGCCTATGATGCGTTTATGAAGCCTTTAGAGAAAAACGTAACCGAAATGCACACCAAGGTCAATTCATTAAAAAATGCACAAAAAGATTTGACCGAGATCGTGGCTACCTTAGAAAAGCAAGGCGATGCTTCTTCTTTGGTTTCCGAAGGAAAACTATTACTGAATCAACTAGAAGCATGGGACGAAAAAATGGTACAACGTAAATCGCAGGCCTACGACGACGTAGAAAATTTTGAGAATAAGTTTACTGCCGAATACTTGTTTTTATTAAACCATGCCGAGAGTAGTATTCCAAAGATCACACAATCGAATAAAGACCGTAGAGACGAGTTGAACGCACAGTGGATTGTGCTAAAAGCTGAAGCGAACGAATTAATTAATGTTGCGATCCCGAATTACAATAAAAAACTGTGGGAAGCGGGCATAGGGGCCATTCGCCTCGAATGATGCCTTGTCATTCAGAGCACAACACCTTTGTCATTCAGAGCGCAGCTCAGCATCTCCTTGTCATTCAGAGCGAAGCGAAGAATCTCTTGTCATTAAGAGCGAAGCGAAGAATCTATTCTAAAGATCTCTCACACCTGTTCGGGATGACATTTGACTGTCATTAAAAGCGGAGAATCTTACTGTGAGATTCCTCAATCGTTGCCCTCTTTCGGAATGACATATGATAGTCATTCAGAGCACAACACCTTTGTCATTCAGAGCGAAGCGAAGAATCTCTCGTCATTCAGAGCGAAGCTCAGCATCTTTTCTAAAGATCTCTCACACCCGTTCGAGATGACACACGACTGTCATTAAAAGCGAAGAATCTTACAGTGAGATTCCTCAGTCGTTACACTCTTTCGGAATGACATATGATAATCATTCAGAGTGCAGCTCAGCATCTCCTTGTCATTCAGAGCGAAGCTCAGCATCTTTTCTAAAGATCTCTCACATCCGTTCGAGATGACACACGACTGTCATTCAGAGCGAAGCTCAGCAACTTATTGTGAGATTCCTCAATCGTTGCCCTCTTTCGGAATGACATACGATAGTCATTCAAATTTCGATATATAATTTTATTGTCAGAACTTTTGTTTTTTCCTACATTGGTCGTCAAACTAACCACTTCATTATGAAATACAGTATCATTGTATTGCTATTTGTATGCACTACTTCGCTATTCGGTCAAAAAGAATCGATCGAGATCACAGACGAAACATCAAGAAACCACCTATTCTTATATGCTACAAACACTAGCGAGGTCGATCTGGATGTAACCATGACCGTAGAAGGAAGCGGTTTTCGTCAAAGTACACGCAAACCTAGGGCTTATCGAGTACCTGCTGCATCTAAAGTACAAATAATGAGTTTGGTTGTGGAGCGTGGAAAGACAGCTCGGTATACCTACGAACTTGAGGTAACCGACAGTTTATCGAGACGCGCACTTCGGAAGCCTGCTACTGCTGTAAAAATTGATCCGAAGAAACCAATATTATTGTATCTCACCAACAACTGCACTACTTGCGAACAAATGATACAGGCACTGGACAGTAGTTATTATAATTATAGAACGCTCGTATTAGAGGAGAAGCCGGAAATCAAAGAAACCTTAGTCAAGGTCTTTGCTAAAACGGTAACACCATACGACAGCATCACCAACCCTATAATCAACTTGGGAGGCAAATTGTACTCAGAAATTGGAAGCTACGACGAGCTACTGGCGAAGTTAAACGAGCAGTAAATTATTCTTCTACCGGAGGATGTCCGTGTACCGTTTCGTAGATACTATCAAAATTCTCCCGTAAATAACTTCTAAGTTTAAGTCGGTAATCGTCTTTAAGCCATGAAACGAAGTTGTGGGTGCTCTTACTAATACACTTAGTGTATTTGTCGATACGATGATCGATATCGTCTCCCAGTTCTTTAGCTAATATGAGTGCATCGAATACATCTTCACTGTTCTCAATACAGATCTTGGCGTGTTGTGCGATCGACTGTTCAAGTATCACCTTGGTCGAATCGCCATTCTTAACAGATTGCGTATAGGCCTTTCTAATATCGAAGTAGACTTCTTCAGAATTAGCGAATTGTTTCCGTAATTCATCCGGCATTTCGTAGCGAAAATTACTTTCTATTTCTTCATCATCAACCAAGTGATCCATATAGAATCCGGGCGATTTAAAGATACGATGCCAGTCTAAATCCTCACCCCAAGGTCCAAAACGGTGAAAATTGTTTCCGAGGTCGATCACATTAAATGAATCCTTGTTAGGCAGTACACGTGATCCTCTACCAATCATTTGATAATATAAGGTCAGCGATCGTGTAGCCCGGTTAAGGATGATATTTTCTACTGTAGGCTCATCGAAGCCGGTGGTTAAGATACTTACCGAGGTCAAGATTGCATCTGGAGTCTCTCTAAACCATTTCAAAATGGCCTTTCGTTGTTTTTTGGTAGCCGTGTTGTCTAGGTGCATGATGGGATATCCCTCTCTTCGGAAGGTATCGTAGACGTATAAAGAGGTATTGATCCCATTGTTGAAGATCAAAGTCTTTTTCCCTTTACATCGCTCCTCGTACGCCTGAAGCAATCTGCTTAACATATCGGCACCGGTGTATAGATCATCGGAGGACTGTACGGTATAATCACCATTAGAACCAACTACCAAAGACGTGAGCCCTACGTTATACGAATAGGGTATAGCACGTGCAAGGAATCCATTTTCGATAAGATCTGGAATGCTCTCCCCTACAATTAGTTCGTCGTAATTATCCTTCATGGGCAATTCAATATTCGAACTTAAAGGAGTGGCGGTCACGCCTAGAATAAATGATTTCTCAAAAAATTTGAAAAGCTTGGTAAAGGAGTTGTAATGCGCCTCATCAATAATGACAAGACCAACATCGGATATATCTAATTTATTATCGCGCAGTCGATTGTTCAGTGTTTCTACCATGGCCACAAAACAACTGTAGTCAGCTTGATCGTCTAAATTGGCCTTACTACTTACTATTTTGTTTACGACCCCAAATTCGGTAAGCATGGAAGCCGTTTGTTTGCACAATTCGATACGGTGGGTCATCACCAATACTTTCTTATTGTGATGCTTAAGGTATTGACGAACGATTTCAGAAAAAATTACCGTCTTTCCACCACCTGTTGGCAATTGATATAATAGGTGATAGTCTTCTGGTGCATCTTCAAAACTTTTAAAGATCTTGTTTATAGCTCCCTTTTGGTAACTATACAGGTCTTTATCGGTTTGTCTTTCTTGTAAAGCAAGTTCTTTTGCGGAAGTACTCATAAATCGTCGCGGCTGTTTTTTTCAAATTGACTGCAAAAATACCGCCAATTGACAGTTTATGGCAAATTATTTCAGAAAAATCCTCAAAAAAATTTAAATCGGTGAAAAATCGGGCTTAAACGAGACTAAAAATCGCGATTGCGTATAGATAGAATCGTGCAAATCGCAACGTACCGAACAATAAGAAGTTTCTAAAACTGTAGTTTATGGTTCCTGCCGCCATACTCGTCATGGAGAATGGTATGGGTAATAACGCACCTACAATGATCATAAAACCGCCCCACTTGCGAATGTTTCGCAGGTGTTTTTTCATCTTCACTTCTACATAATTGAAGACAGCCGGAATGCTTAATATCCATTTCCCGATAAAATACGACACTATACCACCGGCATACGACAGTACAGCCAAAAGTGACAAATAGACAATCGGGTTTACGGTCTTATCTGCCCATGCGATAAAAATTTCCGGCGGAATTAGCCCTAATAAAGATTCCGAAGCAAAAAAGACAGACAGTATCTTTATAGGTGCATAAGTGTTTGTAATATGTGTAAATAAGGCTGTAAAGTCAACCACATAGCGGTCTAGCAAAAAGATAGCCAGTACAAAAAACAAAATTGTTGGAAGTGCTTTTTTTAAGCTTTTCCCTACAAATGAATAAAAGCCGGTATAGCTATAGTATTTGTGGATTCGTTTAAATCTATTCTCTTTTTTATTCTCAATTTTCATACGTCTCTAATACAGCAAATAGTTTACCAAAGTTGAACTACTATAAAATATTATAAAAATTTTATGAGCCTGCAAATATAATCCTTTAGATTGTAGTAAAATAAATTTTGTGAATTCTTTCTGAAATCACTAGTGAAGGATCAAATAAAAGACTTTATATATAACATTGGTACCGGAAGTTGTGATTATTGTTTGGGAGAGAAGCCTTCTACTGCAAGTGATCATCCAACAAAAGCATTATTATCGCTAGCAACGCATAGGCAAACTTCGTATACTAATTTTATCGCCTTACAAAATGAACTAACTGCGGCCTATTCAGAACTACGAGCTCGATTTGCACGCAATACATTTCAGAAAAAAATAACAGATTTAACTTCCGAAGAAATTGAAGCGACAAAAAAGGCATATCCTTTTCAATTATCAGAGATGGAATTTTAGATGCATAACGCTGTATATTATTCGAAATTTTTAAGTGTTTTACAATCAATAAATTGGCAGTTATTCCTACACGATTCTGACAATTTTTTTCTCAAATGAGCACTTTTTCGATGAAATGCATTTTATAATCGACAAGATACAATCGCAACTCATTATTTAACAGCAACTTAGTTGATTTTTGTTATATGTTTGTAGTCCCAAATGATTTGATTATGAAAACCTACCCCCTACACAAACTTGTGCTTATTGTATTAATGTTTAGTACAAATAGCTATTTATTTTCACAAGTTGGAATTGGTACCACAAATGCCAGAAAAACATTAGAAGTAGCCGGAGACATGCAAATATCCGGAGAATTTGAGATCGGTGTTTTAAATCCGTTAAAAGACGAAGACGAATCGACCTTCTTGATTCAGGATACCGATAATTCTATTAAATCGCTAGATGTAAGTAATCCCACCGGTGCAGCCTTAGGCTATATTCAAGAATATGTTATTGAGAATCCAGATCTAGATTGGGTACTAGACTTCGACACGCAGGTAGATGCCTCCGAATTTGTACTTATTACTATTTCAGCTTCATACGATCGCGAGTTGGTTTTAAGTGATTCCGGAAATGCGCCGGAAAATGCTAGTCTTCCGTATACAGCTGCATTTATAAAAAATGGAACATGGCATATTATTGCCGATTATCCTGTGGCTGCTAATCGTGACACAAGCGCTATAGGAACTTGGACCATAAGTACTTTAATATTCTCTAAAGACCTATCGAAACAATTTGCAACGGTAGAGATTCCCATGCTAAACAGTAGTACGGGAACCGCCATTGCCCCTATTATAGATTAATTAAATTTCAAGCCCCCATGAAAAAAACACCACTACTATTATGCATATGTGGTTCTATGCTCGCTTTTGGACAAGTGGGTATAGGCACAGTTACTCCGGAAGCCGATCTGCATATCGCAGGCGAGCTTTTGGTACAAGACAACTTTAAAGCCGGAACTTTGGGAACGGTTGGATCCAGTGAAGAAAATTTTAAGTTGGTAACCCGCACCACCAATTCTACACCTGTAGGAGAGATTAAAGTATTAGATGTGAACTCACTCAGCGTTGCCCCCGTCAACGTTGTAAAATATCGATTTACCAATATTGCCGGTGATAATATGCGAGATGTAGATCTACAGTACGCTACTTCCGATTACGTTGTTGGGGTTTCTAACTTTAGATATTTGGGTGATCCAATTAAGAAGATCCCAGTTGGAACAACAGCTACCATTGGTACGTTTGTGATTCGCGCTTTTGAAAGCGGTGGCAGCTGGCACCTCGAAATTCAAAATAGAGATCTCGATCTGCCTACCGGAGATACCGTAGAATACGAAGTTACCCTCTTGGTATACGACAAATCTTATTTTAGAAACCTACCTTCGATTAGTACCAACCTATCGGGTTCTAATACTGGAACCGCCTCCAGTGTTCCGAATTTATACTAACCAAAGCATACTACCATGAAAAAAATACTACTCACTTTTATAATAAGTTGCATTACCGCTACCCTAGTTGGCCAAGTTGGTATCAACACCACTACCCCATCGACAGCGTTGGATGTGGTTGGTGATGTAAAACTAGATACCAGTTTATTTTTAGAAAATCCGGGAAACTCGACACAGATAAGAGGTTCTAAGTTGTTGATCCAAACAACTTCCGACGAGATCCTACAATACGACATTGAGCAAAGCAAGTACGGACCCATAAACCAGGTGCAATTCATCTTTAGAAGCACATCCAAAGATGGATTACAAGATTACGATACCAAAATCGCAGTGTCTGACTATTTGGTTACTGTGCAAGGCTATTACTTTTTAGAACCGGTTTCCGGAGATACCGATGTAATGCCGTATAGCAGCGTAGATGGCGACAATATTGAAGGATTTCAGATGTACGCCTACCCGAATCCGTCGACCGGAACTTGGTTTTTACGCGGCACCATTAACAATGGAGTTTTTAGAACGCGAAATCCTACAGGAATCTTTGTAGATACTCCTATTGATCTATTTATGAATCTAATTATTTATCGAAAGGATTTTATTACTAAATCGGTGGCCGATATTACGGTCGATCTTGGAAATTCAGAAACAGGAACCGCTCCTATTCCTCCCGGTTTCTAAAACCAACAAATAGTTGTTTGTTTTTTAATTACTACTTTTTTTCTTCTCGGGCATAGGACCCCGCAAATGAATCACTAGTCCGTTAAGGAAATTACGTAGAAATTGATCCCCGCACTCCATGTATTTGGGGTGTGCGGGATTTCTAAAAATTGCCCCCAATTCACTTTTAGAGACTTTAAAATCCACTAAACTACATATCTTCACGATATCCTCGTCGCGTAACTTATGTGCTACACGTAACTTTTTCATTATATCATTATTCGTTAAACCCATAATCCTTGCTTTTTATTTCTAAAATTGAACCTCGTTAAACCGAATTCCTAATTCTTTTTGAATGCGATGTAACTCTTGTAATTCACTTGGAATCACAAAAGCCAATGACACCCCTGTTTTCCCAGCTCGTGCAGTTCTTCCACTTCTATGTGTATAATATTCAAGCTGTTCGGGAAGTTGGTAATGTATCACAAAGCTTAAGTTTTGTACATCGATCTCTCTTGCCGAAACATCGGTAGACACCAGAAATTGAATGTTTTCTTTTTTAAACCCTCTCATTACTTTATCGCGCTCTTTTTGCTGCATATCACCTTCTAGCGCATCTACAGAAAACCCTTCTTCTTTAAGCAGTTTTAAAAGGTTCTGCGTACCGAGTTTAGTGCGACAAAAAATAATTCCGCGATCTTCGGGTCGGCTGTCTAGTATTCGAATAAGTAAATTTGGCTTTTCTTTTACGCTCGTTCTAATATATTGGTGGGTGATGTTCGCGTTTACAAGTGCGTTCTTATTAACTTCTATTCGTGCCGCTGCAGGCGACATATAGTTGCTTATCATCTTTTTTATATCGTCCGGCATAGTCGCAGAAAACAACCAGGTGTTACGGGTCCCTGTCGTATATTTTAAGATGCGGTTTAGGTCTTGTTTAAAGCCCATGCTTAACATCTCATCGGCTTCATCGAGCACCAGCACCTCAATATTCTTAATATTAATATCCCCACGTTCAATAAGGTCTAGTAATCTTCCGGGCGTGGCAACCACTATATGGGTTGGGCGTTTTAATCGATTTTTTTGAATGTCTATTTTTTCACCACCATAGACACCTTCGGCAAATATCTTTTCGCTACAATACTTGGTGAATTTAAATAACTGTTTCTGAATTTGCTGTACTAGTTCTCGGGTTGGCGCTAGTATAAGTGCCTGGATCTCATTGCGCGATGGGTCGATATACTGTAACACCGGCAATCCGTAGGCCGCGGTTTTCCCCGTCCCGGTTTGCGCCTGCCCAATAAGATCGGTTTTCTTCTCTAACAGTATAGGGATGGTACGCTCCTGAATTTCTGTAGGCTGAACGATACCAAGTTCTTTTAACCCTTTTACCAATTCTTTATTGATCCCAATAGTTCTAAATGTTGTCATATTTTTTTTCTGAAAGTGCAAAGGTACGATTAAAAGCAAGCATGGCTTCATGCCTACCCAAATGATTAATTTTTCAAGATGTTGATCCGTTTCTATTTTGAATTTGTATTTTTCTTCGGAAAGATGGAAACTAACGAGCAACATTATTTTAAACTGTACAAACCATACGGTTATGTGAGTCAGTTTATCACGAACGATTCGAAAGCAAAACGGAAGAAGTTCTTAGGAGACTTATATGATTTCCCTGAAGGAACCATGGCCGTTGGAAGGTTGGATGAAAAGAGCGAAGGATTACTATTGCTTACCACCGATGGAAAATTTAGTTATCATATTACTACTTCAGGAATCGAAAAAGAATACTTCGTTCAGGTAGATGGGGAGATCACAAAGGAGGCAGTGCTTCAATTACGACAAGGGGTTGAAATAGGTATTAACGGTAATAAATATCTAACCAAGCCTTGCGCTGCTGTAAAGATCAAACCGCCGCCCCTTCCTACCACGCAACAACGAATTCGTGATGATCGACATGGTCCTAGTAGTTGGGTGTCTGTCACCCTCACCGAAGGAAAATTTCGTCAAGTACGAAAAATGACGGCAGCTGTAGGGTTCCCTACTTTGCGATTGGTTCGTGTGCGTATTGGAGATTATCACCTTCACGCAATGCTTCCGAAGCAAGTAATCAAGATTTCAAAAAGTTAAAGAAATAATAAATATCATTTACCACTGTAAAAGTGTTTAGAGGAAGTTCTGCTTTTAAGTATCTTTAATGCACAACTTAAAAATTCTAACCATGTTTAATCTAACCCACTATAATAAACGCGCCTTATACGGCGGTATTTTTGCAGCAATTGTTACCGGAACAGGAGCCTTCTTATTAGGAAACATAAGCGGTTATGAAGCTCGCGATCTACTGTCATCTTCCCTTCCGGGTATTAACACCTTATGTAATACCATTGCACTGGCATCGGCGACTATACTTGCACTTTTATTAACGCTATTAAGTATTAGTACAGGGTCAAAATCAAAATTAAAAGCGGCGCATTATAAACATGTAATGCGAATTGCAAGGATCGACACCATCGTTTTTGTGGTTTCGTTGGTTACTTTTCAAGTATTGAACATCCCTTTTTCTGAAGCAGAAGATGTTTCGGGGGTATGGTATGTCACACTTTATTATGTCTCTTTAGGTGTTTCTGCTTTATTAAGTGGTGCTCTTATAAGTGTTGTCTTAATGCTTTACAATGCCGTTATCAGCATTATTAAGATCGTTGGCTTAGATGAGGAAGATCATTCGTTAATTTACAACGATGAAGAGGAAGCTTCGGAATAAGAACTGCAACCCTTAAATTGTGTTATAATTTTCTATAATACGCGTTAAATGCCTACGCGACCAAGATCTTAGTTTGTATCTTCCGTTAAAACGATTCAATTATGAGCAACAAGGAACAATCTGCGAAGGAAAAAAACAAAGACACTAATTACAATAGTGACATTACAAATCACGATCTAAAGATCTTGGGACAGGATAACAGAAATTTACGAAAAGATGGCGGAGATGACAAAGCACTTCGCGATAGAAATGACTCGGTAGATTTTGCCGGTAAGAAATTAGACGTGCCAGGCAGAACGCAAGCAAAAAAAGGCAATGGCCCCAATGATCTCAACGATGAAGAAAACAAATTGCACAGTCAAGGAGGTCCGGGAAATGATCACTTAGAAGAAAAAGACGGTAGCTTACGTTAATCCCTACTGCTCTTTAATTACCATTATGGTAGCTTTATTCCCTGTTAAAAGGTTCCATTTTTTAGCAGAGATAAGCAATCCTTTGTCGTCATAGACATGGAGTTCGGCCGTATTGGGACCTGAGGACCCTTGATTAAGCGCTTCAAATTCAACCCTGTTTAAACCCTCTTGTAATGGAAGATCGAACCCTTGAAAGCTTCCAAATAATCCAACATTAGCTCTAACTATATCTCCATTTACGTAGACACGTATTCGATCACCGTCTACATATTCATGATCGCGATACATAAAATTAACAGCAGAGGCCGATGTTATGACTTCTCCTAAATTTTGATCTCGACCATAAATGGCCAGCGCTTCTTTATCTTTTGTAAAATACTTGGGTGCTTTGTTGGTCTTGTAGTCTATAAGTCCGTCGCCTTTTGTGATATCTACTGTTTTATCTTCTTTCCCAAGGTCATTTCTATTTGTTGGTGTAATGGGATCTTTAGGTTTTGTGAGCCCGGGGATCTCTCTTTTAGGCAATTCGAGCCCGCTAGGTTTCTCGTTATTTGTTTCTTCGGCTTCAATACGAACTGTTGGGGTCGCCTTCTCTATTTGAGCGGTGGCGATTCCGAAGAAAAAAAAGAAAATTGATATAGTAAGAATGTGTTTCATAATCTGCTATCTAAGCTAACAAGAATTAAGCCAAAACAGTATAGTTAGTCTCGATTTTTCATTCTTCGTTTTCTCCAAATAAAAAATAGAATCACAATAACTATGGGTATAATAACATAGATTATAAGGTCTGGCCAAGAAGTTAGATCGATAGGTGTGTTATTATCGGGATGCGGAACTTCTTTTGGTATTTGAAAAAACAGGTACATGATTATAAGTTTGAGCGGTATTTTACGTTATTCCATCGAAATAGACTAGAAAATAGCAATTTTACGTTTATTTTTTAACAAATAATGTTAAGTATTTGGATTTTTGGATCTTAAAGCTTACTATACCATGTTAGCATTTTTTATTCAATCCTTTAAAACCACTACATATATATGAGACAACTCAAGATTACGAAGCAGGTTACCAACAGAGAAACTAAATCTTTAAACAGTTATTTACAGGACGTCAGCAAGATCGATATGATTACCGCTGAAGAGGAGGTAGAATTGGCACAACGCATTCGTGAAGGGGATCAGCGTGCCCTGGAAAAATTAACGCGGGCAAATTTACGTTTCGTTATTTCGGTAGCAAAGCAATATCAAAATCAAGGATTGCGTTTACCGGATCTTATCAACGAAGGAAACGTTGGTTTGGTGAAAGCTGCCAAACGATTTGATGAAACTCGCGGATTTAAATTTATATCGTACGCGGTATGGTGGATACGTCAATCGATTTTACAAGCTATAGCCGAGCAGTCTCGTGTGGTACGTCTTCCTTTGAATAAAATTGGAGACATAAATAAAATTAGAAAGGCTTCCATTCATTTAGAGCAAATTCATCAACGTAAACCATCGGTTTCGGAAATTGCAAAAGAGTTAGACATGTCTGAACGCAAAGTAAAGACCTCCCTTAAAAACTCGAATCGAAGTCTGTCGATGGATGCACCTTTTCAAGAAGGAGAAAACGACAATAATCTCTATGACGTTATTAGTTCTGGTGAAACTCCAAACCCGGACAAGAGTTTGATCCATGAAAGTTTGAAGATCGAGATCGATCGTGCTTTAGAGACATTGTCTCCACGTGAAGGTGATGTGGTTCGTCTAAACTTTGGATTGAGCGGACAACCGGCCATGACCTTACAGGAAATTGGCGATACTTTCGATTTAAGTAGAGAACGTGTGCGTCAAATTAGAGAAAAGGCAATTCGCAGATTGCGCCACCAATCTAAAAGTCACATCTTAATGAAATATTTGGGATAGGTTTTTTCTAAATCCCAATGCTTCTTACATCTTTTAAGAAAACATTTTACCCAAGGTATTGTTTCTACGGTTATCTTTATAGACCTATCTATCTAGCTAACTAATATGACCGTAGAAATAATACTTGTTTTTTTAATTCTTTTTGTCACCATTGTCCTATTCGCCTTTGAATTATTCCCGGTAGACAAAATCGCTATTTTTATTATAGTATCCTTAGCGTTAACCGGTTTGGTATCACCGGAAGAAGCCATTGCAGGTTTTTCGAATAGTGCGACCATCACGGTCTTAGCACTTATGATAATCGCGATCGGTCTAGAGGATACAGGGGTGATCGCCACCTTGGCCCGTTATTTAAAGAATTTACATGTCCTTCCCCTCCTACTGCTGCTGCCGGTCTTTATGTTAATTACAGCAGGAATCTCTGCGTTTATAAGCACCACCGCAGTCGTGATCGTTTTTATTAAGATCATAGACGAGCTGGCAAAACGATTTAATATTTCGAATTCAAAATTGTTACTGCCTATTTCGTTTGCGGGAATTCTTGGAGGCAGTTGTACCTTAATGGGGACATCGACCAACTTAATTGTAAATTCAGTTTCACAAAATTTAGGAGTAGAGCGTTTTAGCTTTTTTGAATTCAGTCAATATGGAATTGTGTTCTTAGCTGCCGGAATTATTGTGATCACAATTGCGTCCAAATGGCTCCCCAAAGAGCCACAAGAATCGATCCCTGCGGAATACGAACTGGAAAATTTTGTAACAAGCGTTACCATCGTGGCTGGATCAAAATTAATTGGTAAACGAATTGAAGAAACCTTCTTATACAACAATCCCGAGATATCGTTATTAAAGTTGACGCGAAATATGCAAATAACCAATGCGCCGGGCAAGTATATCGAACTTCAGGAGAACGATCGCTTACTTTTAATGTGTGATATCGAAAACTTAGCGAGATTAAATACTTCGGAAGAATTTAAAGTCCACAAGTCAAACACCGAACTATTAGAAAAAGGCATTACCGATGCTTCCGAAGAAAACATAGAAAGTAAAGACGCAGAAGAAATGATCTTTGTAGAACTGCTCATTTTGCCCGGATCGAACTTAATAGGCAAGACCATTAAGCAGATTAGGGAACTTAGTCTTGTTAACGCGACGCCTTTAGCGATCAAAAAACGTATAAACATTAGGAATACAAAAGAACGACTTATTAGAAAAGATATTCAGAAAATTGCTGTTAAACCGGGTGATCGTGTGCTTATTGAACTACACCAAAGTGATCTAGATCAAGTTCAGCAAATAGAAAATGTAGCCATTTTACGAGAGCATGAAACTACCGTAGACAAATCGTCTAAGGCCATGCTGGCATTTGGTATTTTGGTGGCTGTTATCGCCTTAGCGGCAAGCGGAGTACTTTCTATACTTGTAAGTGCTTTAATGGGTGTTGCCTTGTTATTACTAACCAAATGTATTGAACTCAATGACGTGTACCACCGTGTAAATTGGCAGGTCATCTTTTTACTTGCAGGAATGATACCCCTAGGGATAGCAATGCACAACTCGGGTGCAGACAGCTGGATTTCTGAACAACTCTTGATAGTATTAAGCGGCAAGTCTAATTTTATGATCATTGGACTTATTTTCGCTAGCACCATGCTCTTAAGTGGTGTAATAAGCAATAATGCCACTGCTATTATCATGACACCGGTCGCCATTGCTGTAGCCGCTGGTTTTGGATTAGATGTAAAACCCTTTATCTTAGCTGTATTGTTTGGGGCTAACTTTAGCTTTTTTACGCCTATGGGCTACCAAACCAATACGTTGATCTATGGTATGGGGCTGTATAAGTTTAAGCATTTTTTAATTATTGGTGGTATATTGTCCCTAGTACTTTTAACGCTGGGTACATTTATGCTGTCCTCATTACTATAACACTTAAAAATTAAACAACTATGGAAGAAAAATTTTCTATTAACGATGCCATATCAAATTTATGGGAAAAATTGGATGGATGGCTAGATGCCATTATTCTCAAGCTACCTAACTTTATCGTTGCCATTTTGGTGATGGTGCTCTTTTACTTTTTGGCAAAATATTTTAGCAGATTTTCTAAACGTGTTTTATTCAACAAAATTAGTCAAGAGTCGATCAAGCAAATGCTTGGGAAGCTTATGTTCGCCGTTATACTATTAATAGGGTTCTTTATTGCCCTAGGCGTCATGGACCTAGACAAAGTGCTTACTTCAGTACTCGCCGGTGCCGGTGTGGTAGGATTGGCTATTGGACTTGCCCTACAAGGAACGTTAAGCAATACTTTCTCCGGTTTAGTGCTTTCCTTTTTACCTAAGATACGAATTGGTGATTTTGTAAAGACCGGTGATATTTCAGGATATGTTTCTGAAATTACGTTACGAAATATCGTGTTGCGACAAACAGACAACGAGTATGTCATCATTCCTAATTCGGACGTAGTCGACAGCCCGTTTACAAATTATTCATGGACAGATCGGTCTCGAGTAGCAGTTTCTTGTGGTGTTGGCTACGGAAGTGATCTACAACAAGTAGAAGACATTGTCATTAAAATTATTGACGAGAACTTCGAACAACAAGAAGGCGAAGGCGTCGAATTTTTCTTTACCGAATTTGGTGACAGTTCTATCAACTTTATAACACGATTCTGGATAGAAAGTACAAAACCAAAACCGAAGCTCGCAGCACAACACAAAGCGATCAAATTGATCAAGAAACACTTCGATGATGCAGGTATTAACATTCCGTTCCCGATTAGAACATTGGACTTTGGAATGAACAAATTGCAAGTGAGCAACAATAACTCAGAGAGCAAATAAGCTGTAAATCAATTTATTATTTAAACTTAAAAGGAACTCAATTGGGTTCCTTTTTGCTTTTTAACAAAACAATAGCAGTCCTTAACTAATTTTTTGGTGGGTATGGTAGTTATCTTTGTCGTACAAACCTAAAAACTTAGTATTATGAAAAAACTAATTGCACTAACGCTATTAGCGGGCACGTTTATTACCACATCATGCGTATCCAAAAAGAAGTATGTAGAACTAGAAAGTCAGTACAATGACACCCGTTCTACTTTAGCTAAAACCCAACTTGAAAAAGAGGAGATCGAAGCCAAGTACGCCAAAATTGAAGAGCGTGTTGCAAATTACAATGCCAAGATCAGTTCTCTTACCGATTCCAACAATGCACGTTTGCAACAATATGAGAATGTTGTGTTATCGAATGACGATAAAGAGCAGATGAAAGCAGCACTTGCAAAAGTAGACCAAGACGAGTTGGCGCAAGCACAGACCCTAGAAGATTCGATGAATCTAATAATCTCTTACAATCTTAAGAAGAACTTAGACGATACTTTAGTAGCCGAAGGCGAGGAAGATGACATCACCATCGATATTGATGAGACCGTAGTGATGATCACCATTTCAGACAAGCTATTATTTAAAAGTGGAAGCTACCGAGTTAATCCGAAAGCAAATGATTTATTAGAACGATTAGCAGCGGTTATAAACAGTGAACCTGCCTTAGAAGTAATGGTTGAAGGACATACCGATTCACAAACTGTAAAGCCAGGGTCTTATGTAAAAGACAACTGGGATCTAAGTGTAGAACGCTCTACTGCGGTAATTCGAACACTACAAGACAAATACGGTGTAGACCCTCAAAAGTTAATTGCGGCAGGAAGAAGTAGTTTCCACCCACTAACAGAGAACGACACCAAAGAAGGTCGTGCGGCAAACCGAAGAACTCGAATTGTCATTCTACCTAATCTTGATAAGTTTTTGGCCTTGCTTTCTGCCAACTAATAATTGAAAGTAAACAACTATGTGTAAAGCGACTCATATATTTGGGTCGCTTTTTTTACGCTTTCATAAAATGTTAAATTTTGCTAATTATATCTTAAAATTATCTTAAATAGCATATCTTTAATACAAGCAATGAAAGCTATGAAAGAAGAAATTATAGAAGGGGTATGTAAAGTGGGGTACTCAGTAAAATACGCTGTACTAGAAGTGTATGAGAATGTGACCTTGGATCTTAAGATCGCAAGCGATTTGCGTCATCGTATGAAAAATCATTTTGGTAATAACGATTTTGTATTGATCACCAATCGAAAACACAGACATGAGATCGATTTAGATATCTACAGGAACAGACGGCTAAAAAATCTAAAAGGGCTTGCTGTGGTTTCTAATAACCAAGCAGAAAGAGAACGAGCCCAACTTGAACAAACACTTTTTGAACACAGCTTTGCTTTTTTTGAGAATATAAACGACGCCGTTAGTTGGGCCGAGAGTTTTATTGTTCCTAAAAGTTAGCCATTTCCATATAGTATTTGGTGTACTTCGTACATTCGCGCTTATCCTTTTGCGCTAGGTGGAATCGTAGGTCGCACCTCAATTTTACTGGGTAAGGTACGTGGGTGCATGGTTACCAGATCCACTACAAGTTTCCCAATATCCTCAATCTGTATTTTCCAAGCATCACTGTCGTCCGGTTCATTGTTATTAAAATGCGTAGCCACCGATCCCGGCATAATGGTACTTACTTTAATACCGTGTTTCCGAAGATCTAACATTACGGCCTGTGTAAATCCGGTAAGCCCAAATTTACTAGCATTATAAGCCGCACCCCCGGCAAAAAAGTTGGTACCTGCCAAACTAGAAATGCTTATGTAATAGCCTTGGGATTTTTTAAGTTGATCCAAGGTGGCCTTTATTGTAAAGAAGGGTCCCGTAAGGTTGGTATCGATCGTTTCGTTCCATTGTGTTTCACTTAAATCTTCCACCGAACCAAAATGGCCCAAGCCTGCATTGGCAATGACAATATCGATCGTACCAAATTCTTTTAGAACTGTACTTGCAGCAGCTGTCTGACTTTCAAGACTGCGCACATCGGCTGCTATACCAATTGCCACTGCAGCATCGTTTCCTTTGCTGTTTAATCGAGTCGCGGCTGCGTTGGCTGCTTCTTGTGTTCTACTCGTAACGGCTACATTCACTCCTTGTTGCAGTAACGCTTCGGCGATACCGTAGCCTATTCCTTTTGTCCCCCCGGTTATTAATGCTGTTTTTCCTTGTAAATTGCTCATAGTTCTGTTTTTTTCAAAGTTACAAAGTCACGAACCCACATCTTATTAATTAATCCTTAAATTTATGCAGTGAAAACTTGTTACTACTTGCTTACTGCCCTCCTCTTTTTAAATTTTTCTTCGGAAGGTTCTCAAAAAGAATTGATCGACATCTCAAATTTGTCGCATGAGTTCGCATACGACATTCGGTATGCAACGACCCATAATTTTATGGGCGAAGCCATGTACGATTGTGCCAAATGTTTGTTACGCCCCGAGGTGGCTGAAGCCTTAGTGCAAGCAAATAATTATTTTTGTGAGAAGGGATACAAAATTAAATTTTATGATTGTTATCGCCCTTTAGACGTTCAGAAAAAAATGTGGGCCAAAGTTCCAAATCCTTCGTATGTGGCCAACCCGTATGGCAATGGTTCCGTTCACAATCGCGGCGCAGCCATAGATTTAACCTTGGTTACCTTAGAGGGCTGTTATGTAGAAATGGGTACCGATTACGATTTCTTCGGAAGAGCAGCACATATCGATAATAACGATCTTCCTTCCGAAGTGTTAGCCAACAGAAAACTATTAATAGATGGCATGCGAGCTTTCGGTTTTCAAACCATAAGAACCGAATGGTGGCACTTCAGCTTTCAGAAAAACTGGCAATACGCTACCTTGAACACACCACTTCCTTGTGCTAATTAATCGAGAAGTTTTTTATCGACATCACGAGGGTCCTTTCGTAATTTTAACGGAATATCTTCCTCGGTGCCATAGATCTTAAGTTCGGTAATATCTGCAGGTAAGTTAAAGCCGGCATCACTAAGTCCTTCTTTTACACGTTTTATGATTATTCCTCTAAAAACTCGAGAAGACACACGATAATCAACTGTGTTTACCCAAAAGAACACCTTTAGATTTACGGTACTCGCCGCCAATTCGTCTTCGATCACGAAATTCTCATGTACTTCATCACGAATAATATCTTGGGAACTGTCTAAGATCTCCATGATCAATTTCTTGGCAGCTTCAATATTGTCCTCATAACCTATACCTACTACAAAGTCAACGCGATAGAACCCATCGGCCGTATAATTCTCTACCGCCTTAGTAAGTACATCACTATTGGGAATATAAATATCTCTTCCATCGCTTGTTTTAATGTGTGTATACCTAAAATTCAAGGCACGTACCTTTCCGAAGAGATCGCCCACCTTAATCGTATCGTTGATATGAAAGGGCCGATTGAACGCTAAAATTATACCGGCCAAAAAATTCTTACCGATATCTTGAAAAGCAAACCCCAGTATGATGGCCGCTCCACCGGCAGCGGTAAGAATACCTGTCGCAATACCGCTTAAACCCGCCACTTCCAAAGCCAGCATGATCGCTATTAAAGATAAAATGATCTTTATCGCTTGGGCCAAGAAACGCGCCATAAGTGGGTCCTCTGCCCTTTTTAAAATACGTTTTTTATAGAAGTTCGTAATAAGCTGTGCAAATAGTATCCCCAAAATTATGATTAGAATACCTAATGCAATTCGTGGTAATACCGTAAGAAATTGATCGTAATAGTTTTCTACCGAAGTAACTATTTGATCGGAAGGCGATTGTTGCTGTATTGGCATGAAAATTTGTTTATTCCTTAAATATAAGCACTCGGCTGCTACTGTCGAAACAGTTTGTATATAAAGTATTCATAAAATTTATGCAGCTATTTTTCTTACTGTATCTTTGCAGCAAAATTTTAGCCGTGGACGTTTCAGTAAAGACATTTAAGATTATAAGCACTCTGGAAGCACTTTCATTCCTTATATTATTAGGCATTGCGATGCCGTTGAAGTACATTTGGGAAATGCCTCAAATGGTTCAAATTGTTGGTATGGCACACGGGGTACTGTTTCTCCTTTACATTGCAGGGGCGGTCTATATGTCGCAAAAATTACATTGGAACTGGAAAACGCTCGCCATTGTCGTGTTGTGCTCGGTGGTTCCGTTTGGTCCTTTTTACGTTGAACGCAAGTACTTATAATGGACGAAAACAAACTTTTAGAATACAGTTGCCTGCTACAAGAATACTTTGTAAATCTTGGTATGGTGGAATGGTTGGCCGTAGCACTTAATACCCTGATTAACTGTTTGCTAGTAATTGTGGCGGTAACGTTTCTCGATATCATTGTACGAAAAGTGATTGTTCAAGGGTTTAAAGCCTTTAGCAACAAGACTGTTTCTACTTTCGATGACCACTTGGTACAGAGTAATTTTCCAAAATACATCGCGCACTTCGTTCCTCTGGCAATTGTATGGTATTTATTGCCTATCCTATTTATTGAGTACCCGCTGCTACTATCATTGTTGTTAGTAGGAATAGATTTATACTTGATCGCTCTGTCCGTTTACGTTTTCAGAAGTATTTTACGCAGTACTAGAAACTTTCTACGTACCAAGGAAGAATTCCAAGACAAGCCACTAGAAAGCTATATGCAGGTGCTTATGATGTTTGCCTGGGGGGTAGCCATCTTCCTGATTATTAATCTACTTACCGGTTATTCTATCACGAGTTTGGCGACCTTAGGAGCGGCGTCGGCTATAGTTTTACTCATATTCAAAGATACCATCTTAGGATTTGTCGCGAGCATACAAGTTTCGGTAAATGACATCGTACGAATTGGAGACTGGATCACGTTTAGTAAATATGGAGCCGATGGCTATGTTACCGAGATCAATTTGGCCACGGTACGGGTGCAAAACTTCGATAACACCTTTACTACGATTCCTACCTATAGTCTTATTGCCGATTCCTTTCAGAATTGGCGCGGCATGCAAGAGTCTAAGGGACGACGAATTAAACGTGCCATTTTCATCAAACAGAACTCGGTGAAGTTCCTTACGCACGAAGACATCAAAGCACTAGAAAAAATACAACTCATAAAGCCTTATTTGGAGCATAGGGAACGTGATGTGGCCAAGTACAATAAGCAGGTTGAAGCCGATAAAAGCCTACTCATTAACGGTAAGAACCAAACTAATTTAGGAGTGTTTCGAAAATATGCCGATGCATTCTTACATGAAAATCCGGCCATTAACAAAGAGCTATTCCTAATGGTTCGCCATTTAGCACCCACCGACAAAGGTATTCCTATAGAGGTGTTTTGCTTTAGCTACGATAAGAACTGGGAAAACTACGAACACATTCAAGCCGATATTTTTGATCATTTAATAGCAGCGGTCCCCTATTTCGGACTCGAACTGTATGAAAGTCCGTCGAGCAAAGATCTTAATAAGCTCATCTCAAATGTAGAGTGAAAGGTTAAAAAGGAGTATCTTTAAAGAGAACAAACACTAGCATGACCTTTAAAAATCTCCTTCAACTATTTGGTGCTCTGGCCATTATTCTGTCATTACTCCCAATTATTGCCATAGATTACTGGTGGGTTCGTATGTTCGATTTCCCACATATACAACTCACGATTCTAACCTTTGTGGCCATCGTAGTGTTCTTTATGCGATTCGACATCAAGCAACCAAAGGATTATTTCTTCGTGGTTATTATGATCGGGTGTTTTCTTTTTCAGTTTACCAAGATCTATCCGTATATGCCTTTTGCACCGCATAAGGTGTTGCCAAGCAGTATAAATGCTTCGGAAAAATCCATCAAATTGTACACTGCCAATGTGTATCAAAAAAATAAGGACACACAAAAATTGATAGATGATCTACGCGCCAAAGACGCAGATATATTGCTATTTGTTGAAACTAATACGCGTTGGCAACAGGCAATACGCGAGGGCTTACCTGAAGCCTACAAGTACAACGTAGAAGTTCCGTTAGACAATACCTATGGCATGTTGCTATATTCAAAGTTCGAGCTTATAGATCCGGTGGTGAAGTATTTAGTAGACGACAGCATTCCTTCCATTCACACAAAATTTGTAATTGCTGCTGGCGACACTATTCAACTATATAACATACATCCTACACCACCTATGCCGCAGCACAATCCAACGTCTTCAGACCGAGACGCCGAAATGATGAAGATTGCAAACTTAAGCCGCGAATCGAAATACCCTGTGATCGTTTTAGGTGATTTTAACGATGTAGCGTGGTCGGCCACCACATCGCTCTTTGAAAATGTAGGCGAATTGCTGGATGTACGAAAAGGGCGTGGTTTTTATAACACGTTTAATGCAAACAGTTTTCTGCTACGTTGGCCGTTAGATCATATTTTTATTTCTTCGGAATTCCGACTAACCGATATTTCATTGGGTGCCGAAATAAATTCAGATCATTTTCCAACCTATACACACCTTAGCTTTGAACCCGAAAAGAAAGAAGAACAACGACCGCCTACGCCTTCCGAAGAACAATTGAAACGCGCTAAAGAACAAGCCGAAGGCATTCAACGTGTAGAACTAGATATGTGATCTAACAACAATAGAGGTGTACGACCAACTAAAAGAAAATTTACAAAAAATTCGTTGCTAAAATCTGTAACAAAATATTGTAACTTTAGACCAACACCACGTTAACTTAAACATCGAAACATGAAAACACTCAAAATGTTGGCAATCGCTTTACTGCTTATCGCAGCACCGGTTTCCGCACAAACTGCAGACGAAATCATTGAAAACTATTTGACGAACACCGGAGGAGCCGAAGCTTGGGAAAGTGTTGAGTCTGTTAAATTCATCGGATCTGTAGATCTAGGAGGAATGAGCCTTCCAATTGAAGTATACCGCACTAAAGACGGCAAGGGAATGATCAAGGCAGAATTCCAAGGACAGCAATTTTATCAAAACGTGTATGACGGTGAAACCCTTTGGGGAACCAACCAAATGACAATGGCTGCCGAAAAGAGTGACGCTGAATCTACAGCAAATTACAAAAATGAGATCAATGACTTCCCGGATCCATTCTTAAACTACAAAGACAAAGGGTACACAGCAGAACTATTAGGAACCGAAACTATGGACGGTACAGAGACGTATAAGATCAAGTTGATCAAAGAGCCGGTACTGGTAGATGGTAAAGAGCAGGACGATATTGCTTTTTATTACTTCGATACAGAAAATTTTGTTCCAATTGCAATAGAAACCGAAATGTCTTCCGGACCCGCCAAAGGCATGACTTCTGTCACGGTTTTAAGCGACTATCAAGAAGTTGACGGTTTGTATTTTGCCTTCTCTATCTTAGAAAAGATTCAAGGAGCTCCTCAAGGGCAGCAAATAACATTTACCGACATCGAGATCAATCCTGAAATTGATGCAACAATGTTTGCGTATCCTGAAAAGAACTAAATTTTTTTTTAATCAATCCCTGTTCTTTCAGGGATTTTTTTTTACCAAAAACCAACCAAACTTTATTATCATGAAACAAGTATTTCTCGTGCTACTTATTGCTTTTGTGCTACCCATTACTTCGGAAGCACAAGATATAGCCTTAAAAGGCAAAGAACTCTTTGGCGATATGAAAGGACGCCATATTGGTCCGGCTTTAATGAGTGGACGCATAAACGATCTTGAAAATCACCCTACCGACGCACGCATACTCTATGCCGGAACTGCCGGAGGCGGTGTTTGGAAGTCGAATGACGGCGGGGCTACTTTTACACCAATTTTCGATGACCACGCACAATCCATTGGCGTAGTGACGCTAGACCCAAGCAATCCCGATCAAGTGATCTGGGTGGGTACCGGTGAAACTTGGACTCGTAATTCGGTGTCTGTAGGTGACGGTCTTTATAAGTCGGTCGATGGCGGAGCCAATTGGATTGAAATTCCCGGCTTCGAAAACAGTGAACGAATCGCTTCTATCGAGATCAACCCAAACAACACCAACGAAATTTATGTAGGCGTTTTAGGAGCTTTATGGAGTGATAGTGAAGATCGCGGGGTGTACAAAACTACCGATGGTGGAAAAACATGGAATAAGGTATTATATGTTGGCCCTTCTACAGGTGCAGCAGATGTGATCATGGATCCCGAAGATCCTTCTATACTCTACGCCTCCATGTGGGAGTTTAGACGCACCGGATGGGGATTTACTTCGGGCGGACCCAACAGTGCCTTGTACAAATCTACCGATAGCGGAGCAACCTGGAACAAGATCCATACAAACTTTCCGGCAGGCGATCTTGGTAGAATTGCGATAGCTGTTGCCCCTAGTGATGCATCTATTTTATATGCGGTCTTAGAAACAGAAGAACCGGCAAAAAACGGGTTGTGGAAATCAACGAACGCAGGTGCTAGCTGGGAACATCTAAATAATGATTTTGGATTAACCGTTCGACCATTCTATTTTTCGAGAATTACGGTCGATCCTAACGATCCCAACGTAATTGTAAAGGGAGGACTATACGGCTCTATAAGTCGAGATGGTGGTAAAACCTTTAAAAATCTTGGTACTATGCACAGTGACATACACGATGTTACTTTTGCTATCAATAATAGTGATATCCTCTATGCGGGTACCGATGGAGGTGTTTATCGCTCATGGAACGGTGGAACCACTTTCGAAATCGTTGAAAACCTACCATTATCTCAATTCTATCATATAAGTGTTGACGATGCAGAACCGTATAATGTATACGGCGGACTTCAAGATAATGGTTCTTGGTGGGGTCCCTCCTCCTCACCCGGAGGTGTTAACGCACGCGACTGGAATAGCGTTGGTATCGGTGATGGTTTCCGCGTTTTAAAGCATCCAACGAAGAATATCATCTATTCTGAAATGCAAGGCGCGCAAAACGTATGGCGCTACGATGTCGATAAGAATAGAACAAAAACCATACAGCCTTTACCCAAAAAAGGAGATCCGGATTTACGTTTTAATTGGAACGCACCTATGGCTGTAAGCAATCATGCTCCCGATAGATTTTACATGGGGAGTCAGTTTTTACATCGTTCTAACGATATGGGCGATAGTTGGGAAATTATCTCACCGGACCTCACGACCAACGATCCCAACAAGCAAGACCAGTCTAAATCGGGTGGGCTTTCGGTCGATAACAGTGGTGCTGAGAACCACACCACAATTTTTACAATTGCCGAATCACCTTTAAATGAAAATGTGATCTGGGTAGGTACCGATGATGGCAACGTGCAAGTAACAACTAACGGTGGAAGTACTTGGAACAATGTTACCCCAAACTTAGTTGGAATTCCGGCAAACACTTGGGTGTATCATATTGAAGCCAGTGTACACAACGAAGGAACGGCTTATGCCGTTTTCGATGGACATACAACTGGAGACATGAAACCGTACGCTTTAAAGACGACCGATTTTGGTAAAACATGGAAATCGATCATCTCACCCGACATCGATGATCGTGCCTTTGTACGCAATATTCAAGAGGATCATGTAAATGAGGACCTTTTGTTTTTAGGAACAGAATTTGGATTGTATGTGACTATTGATGGTGGAAAGAATTGGTCTCATTTTACGAACAATATGCCTAAAGTAGCAGTTCATTTTATAGACCTTCAGAAGCAAACAAACGATCTGGTTATGGGAACTCACGGACGCGGTGTGATCATTATCGATGATATTAGTCCGTTGCGCGAGCTCGATCAAGAAATCTTAGCTAAAGATGTCCATTTTTTCGATACAGAACCTTTTGAGATGACCGAGGAAAGCGGATTTAGTAGCAGTTTTGGTACCGAGACTCAGTTTGTTGGCGCCAATAGAAACACGAATGCCCGTATTGTATATTACCTTAAAAAGCGTCACACCTTTGGTAAAATGACCATGGAGGTGCAAGATATGGATGGAAACAAGGTTGCGACCCTTGCTCCGGGAAAATCGAAGGGAATTAATGTGGTCTATTGGAACTTTAACACCTTTGCGCCAATAATGGCAGAAGGAAAATCACTTTCAACCGCTGGATTTACTGCGCCTAGAGTGCCTGCAGGAACGTATAAAATCGTACTAACGAAAGGAAAGGAAACATACGAACATGAGATTACCCTTACGTATGATGAAAATTCATTAAGTACATTAGCCGAACGTGAAGAACAGCAATTGTATACCAAAAAGCTGTATGATATGGTGGAAGAATTTGCCTATATGGTATACAAGATCGAAACGCATAAAGCAGCCGCACAGCAGGTAATAGATAAGCACCCTAAAGGCAAAAAAACGGCTGCCAAGTTTTATGACGCTTTAGAATCGCTTCGGAAGGATGTTGTCGTGACTACCGGCGATAATTATGTAGCTACGGCAGAACCTGAATTACGCGAAGAAATGGGAGATCTGTACGCCAATGTTGCTACTAACTACGATGCCGTTTCCGCGGCACACAAATTAAATTACGAATTGATCGCTTCCGAATTTGATGAGGCGAAAGCACGTTTTGATGCTATTATGGAAAAAGAGGGAAAGAAATTTATGTCATTCATTGAAAAGAATGAAGTAGAAGTCCCGAACGTCCAATCGAAAGAAGCGTACTTAGAAAAATAATAATTAGTCCTGCACAACCTTAAAAACCCCACGTTTTGTGGGGTTTTTTTATTTATTAATATAGATCGTCTTTCGGTTCATAAACTCGCGAATACCATGTTTACTAAGCTCACGACCATAACCACTTTCTTTGACTCCGCCGAATGGTAAACGCGGATCACTTTTCACCAATTCATTGATAAACACAGCACCTTCGTTGAATCGATAGGATAATTTTTCGGCTGCTTCTATGTCTTCGGAAAAAATGGAAACACCTAATCCGAAGCGAGAGTTATTCGAAAGTTCAACGGCTTCATCAATATCTTTAAACGTAGTGATAGCCAGTGCAGGGCCAAATGTCTCTTCGTAAAACATAGGCATCTTGGTTGTTATCTTACTCACCAATGTAGGCTCAAAATAGGCGTTCTGCCGCTTCCCTCCTAGCAGCAATCTTGCTCCTTGCTCTACCGACTGTTTCACTTGTTCTTCTAGATCTTTAGCTAAGTCTTCACGAGCTAAGGTGCCAATATAGGTGTCGTTATCGGTAGGGTCACCACTCTTTAATTCTCTTACTTTCACTATGAGTCGTTCAATGAATTCTTCGGAAATAGATTCTTGTACTAGCAACCGTTTCCCGGCGATACAACTTTGTCCGGTATTTTGGAAACGGGCTTGTACGCATGTGTCTAAAGTAGCTTCCATATCGCAGTCGGCCAATACGATCAATGCGTTATTGCCTCCCAGTTCCAACACTGTTTTCTTAATTGCTTTACCCGCAGTCTTTGCTACAGCAGCTCCTGCCGGGCCACTACCTGTAAGTGTAACGGCTTTAATTATTGGGTTTTCTATTATAGGTTCGATGGCATCACTTCCCACTAAGAGTGTTGTAAAACAGCCATCTGGGAAGCCGGCACGCTTAAACACCTTTTCTATGTTCAAGGCATTTCCAAAAACATTGGATGCATGCTTTAATACCCCAATATTACCCGCCATGAGTGCGGGCGCTGCAAAACGGAAGACTTGCCAAAACGGATAGTTCCATGGCATTATCGCCAATACTACACCCATTGGTTCATAGCGCACATAACTACGGTGCGCATCGGTTTTTGTTATTTCGTCTTTAAGATGTGCTTCAGCATTGTTGGCATAATACTCACAGACCCAAGCACATTTTTCGATCTCTGCGATCGACTGTGATATGGGCTTTCCCATTTCTGAAGTCATGGTCTCGGCATAGGATTGTTTGTTCTTTTTTAATTCGGAAGCTGCTGCCAACATGAGCTTTGATCGTTCACTAAAAGAACGTTCGCGCCACGATTGAAATCGATTGTCTGCTTTCTTAAGAATTTCGTCTATTTCTTTTTTCGTATGCGATTTGTAGGACTTTATTTCATTCCCGGTATATGGATTAATTGAAGTTATGGTGGCCATGTTTTTCTTTTAAAAATACTGAAAAGCCCTGTAAACATTGAGCCCGTTAAGACTACTTTAACGCCAAAAATTGTTGAAAAGCCGTTTATAACTATGAACGCTTCAGAAAAGAACTGCCCGATCAAAACTGTATTTTTATTAAAACGCTATTATGGAAACCAGAGATTTAGTTCTTTTAGAACTACGCCCCACGATCCCTTCTGCGATTGTTAATGACACCATGTCTTCCGAGGAGATCTTTCAAAATGCGACCTTACGTCCTATCGCCAAACTCCAGAACGAGTTATTGTTAGCTGTATTTCAAAATTATATCCGAAAGCACAAAAATGTGTTTTACGACCTTACTATTGAAAAGCGGTTAGATTATATCGAGAACGCTATTCATAAGGATATGAAGTTTAGAAACTCCCTTAAAGGGATCGTCATAGGTCAGTTTACTTTGCAGGAATACGAACAGTACATTGAAAATTCTTCTGCTTTGAACAAGCGAATGATGAATATTGTAAAAGAGCGCCTAAAAAGTAATATTCAACTTTTAGCCTACGAGTACGCGCATTAGGAAACCGATAATAATCGTGAGTGCAAAACTCATGAGCGTACCAATTAAAACGTATTCAGTTTGTTTACGAGCGTCCGCTTTTCCTTTATCGCTAAATCGCAAAATGGATTTGGCTGCAATAAGAAAGCCAATAGCCGCAAAGTTATTGGTAAGTATAAACGTTAGCACGAGTATGCGCTCGAATATTCCAATGTAGCGCCCGGCCTTTTCTAGACTGGGAAATGCTCCGGCTTCGGTCGCAATTTCTTCCTGCCAACGCTGTGTTGCTTTGCCAATTATAAAGCCTACCGGAAAGATCACTAGTAGATAACCAATGAGTATTACCAATACCGTTTCCGAAGTAAATAATGCTTCGATAAAAGGAATGATCTCCATAAAATTGTTGGTAAGGTACAGCCACACCCCTAATAAAACCAATACGTGAAATAGTTGATCCAGCAGGAAATATCCTAATGAATCGGAAGCTTGACTTAACTTCCACAGATCGATGGCAAAATGAGTTACGGTAATGATGATAGCAACTCCCCACAAGGACCAATCGTGAATAATTAAGTAAGTTAACAGTCCTGCCAGTAGTGAATGAAGATATAAAAACGGAGACCTGATCTTTAATCTACGCTTTTGCAAAATGAGTGATTTTGGTTGTAACACAAAATCGGTTAAGGTATGCGCAAGCAATAATTGAAGGGCTAATACGAGTTCTGTCGTCATACAAAATGTTTTTTGGCTACTGTTTCGTAACGCTGCAACAGTAAATTGATCGCATCCCAATCTGCAGCCTGTTTGCGATGATTAATGGCTGCCTGACTGCGTTCTACGGCTTTCGCAATAGCTTGTTCTTTGTAGTTTTGTAGCAGATAATAAACCACTTCTGCCGATGCGACCGACCAACGATTGGTGGTTGTATCTAGAAAAGCGCAACTTACCTTGAATTCGTCGTTAAGATCGGGGTTTGGAGTTGTTAGTGCCATTTTTAAGCCCTGCCCTTTCATAGCATCCAGCGTACGCCCTGAATACTGGAACGCCTGACCATTACTCTCTGCCAGAGCATTTTTATCGTACTCGGCCTCCCCTATTCCAATCGCAATGCGGATATCGGCTTTTGGGGTTTTATTCTTAGCGCCCTCATTTTCTTCGGAATAGCTGTTGATAGCACATTTTATTTGCAACGCAATACGTAGGGCTAATTCCGGGTTTTCTATAACGCCTTGAAAGCTATCGCCTCGATACATTGAAAAGGTCATCGCTTCATCGGCATACGCACCCTTTATACGCTCCAATTCTCGCTTTAAAATGGCAAGGATCGCTTTAAGCGTTTTCGGTGTATATTCCGAAGAATTAATTAAATCTCCACTAAGAACCGCAATTGTCTTCATTATAATTGGTACTTAAGACTATAAGCTTAATTACTTATAAAACACTAATATTAGTTTTAAAGCTAATAAAACAACAATATAA
>NZ_QOLC01000077.1 GCF_003333325.1 Candidatus Ulvibacter alkanivorans
GAACCCGTTAGTTTTGTAGAAAATCTTTTAAATCAAACTAATCTCATCTGTTTTTACATTTTAACCAATACCGTGTTTAACCCACCGATCCTTGAACCTGCCAACTCAATTGCCTCGTTAATTTCTTCAAGTGCAAAAGCCTTTGTGTCTAAGAAATCAAGATTTAACCTTCCGGAATTAACCATGCTGATCATTTCATTCGCTTCATATGAATGTAGATAAAGCGACCCGGTAATATTAATTTCGGTTCCCAGCAAAAATGAATAAGGGACGGTTATATTTCCTGTTGCACCGCCAATGCAAACGGCTGTGCCACCTTTTTTTACAGCGAACAAACACTGGTGTGTGGAAGAAGTATCTACATAAGATAAACAATCCACAAACGATTCAGCGCCCTGCCCGTTGGTAAGTTCCTTTATTTTACCCGTCACTTCGCCATCCTGAAGTGAAAGTGTCTCAATAATGGCCGGCTCGATTTGCTTGATTTTTTCAAGCCTGTCTTTTTTATTGGCAATGGCAATTATTTTTGAAGCTCCCATCGCCAGAGCAAGCAGAACGGCACTTGTTCCTACAGTTCCTGTGGCGCCATTAATCAAAACGGTTGACCCGTAATGAACATGAGCTCTTTTTAAGGCATGAAACGCCGTTCCCAAATAGCCGAGACGTACCGCATGTTCAACCGGAAAATTTTCCGGCAAGGGAATGATGTTATATGAAGGCGCCTTGATATATTCTGCAAATCCGCCCTGGTATTCGTCCATCAAATGCACATTGTTTGGGTTAAATGTAAACATTCCCTGAAAAGCCATGGACTCGCTCAATCCTTCCCGTCCTTTCAAGGCAAACTCATCGGTCGGGTAATACAAGAGGGAATTAACCCAAACTTTTTGACCTTCTTTCAACCCTTTCACATGTTTGCCAAGTTTTGAGATGTTGCCTACTGCATCCGAACCTAAAATGGCTGGCAAAGTAGGGCGGACAAACGATCCGCCAGGTTGCGTAATATCTTTCATGGAAGGTGCGATAAAAGTGGCTTTTACTTCCACCAAAACATCTTCGTCCCTCAATTCTGGGATTGCAACCTCTTCAACCCGAAGAGGTTTTCCTAATTCAAATAAACGTGCTGCTTTCATAATTTTTATTTATTAATAAATTGTATCAATGGCGAAATAAACCTGTCAAATTGTTCAATGTGAGGCAAATGACCCACATTGTCAAGTTCAACCAATTTCGCGTTTGGAATTTTGTCTCTCGTACTTTTTCCAAGTTGGTTGTATAGTCCCATCGTTTTTCCCACCTCTTCGCTCACCAATGGCTTGCCCAATGCTGTCCTATCCCTTGTGCCTATAATCAACAAAGTAGGAGGTTTGATATTTCCAAACTCGTAGAGAACCGGTTGCGTAAAAATCATATCGAAGGTGAGGGCCGCGTTCCACGCAATTTTTGGATAATCAGAATTCAGTGTCCATCCGGCCAAAAGATCAACCCATTGGTCATACAAGGGGTTCCATTTACCATCGTAATAGTTTTCTAACTGGTAACTTTTAATTTTTTCATACGTCTGATCCAGCTCAACCTGATACCACCAGTCCACCGGTTTATAGGGAACTGTCTTTTTCCAGTCTTCTAACCCGATTGGGTTTTCCAAAATTAATTTTTCCGTTGCTTCAGGATACATTAACACAAAACGGGTAGCCAGCATCCCTCCCATGGAATGTCCCAATACACTGGTTCTTATGATGCCAAGATGGTCTAATAGAAGTTTTGTGTTGAGAGCCAATTGCTGAAATGTATAGTTGAAATTTTCGGGTTTCGACGACTTGCCAAAGCCTATCTGGTCGGGCACAATCACCCGGAAACCCTCTTGTGTCAATCTTTCAATAGTGGTTTTCCAATATGCGCCATTAAAATTTTTACCATGCAGCAAAACTATATTTTTCCCGTTATAGTTTGCCGGTTTAACATCCATGTAAGCCATTTTTAAATCCTGCTGTTGGATGTTCAGGTTAATGTAATCCACCTTGTATGGGTATTCGTAGTTAGCAAGCATTACATCCAGCCACTTTAAATCACTTTTCTGAGAAAAGGAAACAAGCGTAAAACCTAATAGTGCAATGGTTAATTTTATTTTTATGTTATCTATTGTCATATAGCTTGATTTTATTAATGGATCAGTCCGCTGACTTTTTCTCCCCGGATAAAAAGTTTAACATTATCGATAGCCTTTTCTGTCCCTATTATCATGGCATCCTCTACCATGGCCGAATTATGTGGCGAGCCCAGAATATTGGGCAGTTCAAAGAAAGGAAAATGAAGTTCAAACTTACCGTATTTAAAGGGCTCCACCCACCAGGCGTCTATACCGGCGTAAAAGTCGGGATGGGTTTTCAGGTGATCATATAATTCCTTCTCATTAATTATTTGTCCCCTTGCCACATTTACCAAAACGGCGTTTGGTTTCATTAAATCCAGTTTTTGTTTGTTGATTAAATTATTTGTCTGCTCATTAAGCGGGCAGGAAATAAGTAGGGAATCGGCATTTTTAAGTACAAAATCCAAATCGTTAAGGGTGCCGATAAACTCAACTTTTTCATTGGTCTTGCCTGTGGTATTGATGGCAAATACCTTCACCCCGAGCGGTTTCATCAAGTTTGCCGTAGCTTTCCCGATGGAACCAAAACCAATTATTCCCAGGACGGAACCCCTCATTGATTTGGTCGTGCTTTTTAGTTGATTAAATATTCCATCAGACAGGTGATTGTGATAGATTGACAATCTTTTGCTCAGGGCAAGTATCATTGCCAGGGCATGTTCCGCCATGGGTTCGGCATAGGCACCCTGGTTTGCAGCTATTTTCATGGAATCCGGGAAACGTTCCAGATTAACATGGTCGTATCCGGCGGAAAGAAGTTGCATAAATTTTACATTTTTGCAGGAAACCGCATGATTGTACAATCCTTCTTTCTCCGGATTCCAGGATAACAATATATCGGCAGTTGAAACAATATCCGCAATCATTTCCTTTGGACTATCTTCCAGGAAGACGGTTTCCAAACCGTTTCCTGAAAATTGTTTCATTAATTTCTTTTGTTCAGGAAATGTTTTAAATGTTATTACTATTTTCATAAGCATTTTTCTTTGGAAGCATTAGATTAATTTTCTAATCCATTCGTCTATAACGGCATAGGGTTGCGCCCCACTCAGTTTATGTTTACCATTGGCCACAATAGTGGGCACTGCATTTACTCCATACATACGTGCCTGCTGAAAATCTTCGTTTAGCGATTGCTTTACCTTCTCGCTGCCATAATCCTTTTCCCATTGTTCCACATCAAGCCCAATTTCTTTGGCACACATTTTCAGTGTATCAAAATCGGCAATGTTAAGGCAGTCGGTAAGATGTGCTTTTTGAACGCGGTCGAACATTCTGCCATGCACAAGGTTTCCACCTTGAAGTTCGGCAGCTTTGCATGCGGTCAAACCGGGAGTAGAAGAAGGATAATCGAAATCCCTGGACGCCATAAGATCAGGGTTCATTCTATGTTCATCATCATTGAGGTTGGCTTGACGCCAATGTTCTAATATCTCTTTCTTTCCCTGTTCTTTTGACCCAAATATTCGTTCTATTCCGTCTGTTGATGGAGCTAAAGCAAATGCCCGATGTACAATTGAAACATGTTCGGGAAATTGCTGCGCCAATTTTTTTAATCGGGGAGAAAAGGCATAACACCATGCACAAAGCACATCATGAAAAAACTCTATGGTTACGGGTTTGTTTTCTCCTGTTTTAATTTCTTCCATTTTATTTTACTTTCATTTTCATCCATTATCCAAACTTATATCCTGAAACTTTAATCCCCATGAGCAATCCCGAATAATCACGGGAGCCCTTATCAATGCCTGCAGCACCGGCAACTACAAACAGTGGGGCCAGATGTTCACTTCTTGGATGGCTTTCTCTTGCTTTTGGTGCATTCTTCCAGTTAATGAGCATTTCATTTCGTTTTTTGGCATCATTTATCTCAACTGTCTGGGTGAGCCAGTCGTCGAATTGTGTTGAACTACCTGCTGCCGAAGAACTTTCCGACATAAACCCGCGCATATTGTGGTAGCTCATTCCCGAACCGATAATCAACACACCTTCATTTCGTAAAGTTTCAAGTGCTTTTCCAAGGTTTATATGCGTTTCAGGGTCAAGGGAATTGATTAGCGAAAGCTGAACCACCGGAATATTGGCTTCAGGGAAAGCAATCATCAAAGGCACAAACGTTCCATGGTCAAAGCCTCTTTTATAGTCTCTTTTTGTTTTAAAACTGCTTGCTTTAAACAGATTTTCAATCCGTTCAGCCAATTCGGGATTACCGGGCGCTGGCCATTTTAAATGATATGTGGATTCAGGAAAACCATAATAATCATACAGCAAAGGTGGATTTGAACCGAATTGCAGCGTTGGCAAATCCTCTTCCCAATGTCCTGAAACAACAAGTATCGCGTTTATCTTTTGACTGTATTGCTCACCAAAATTTTTAAGGTATTCCCTTAATTGACCATAGCCAATAGGGTCACCCATGGCATTTTTTATTACATGCCACGGACCTCCACCATGAGGTATAAAATGTACGGGTAACTTTCCCATTCTGTTTCGCTTATTTTCTTATCGCTTTCAGTGCGGTTCCCCAGCTAATTAGCGGGTCGAGCATCGTTTTTAAATTGTTTTCGTTCATTGCAGCAGGTTTAAAACCGCTGAAGATTTTATCAAAATAATATTGTACATCTATGTAATTCTGTTGCTTGCCTAAAACAGATGAATCCAAGTACAAGCTCATGTCATAAGGTTTTAAATTTTGAAATTCATCTTGAATATTCCTGTTATTCATTTTACGCCAGTGATTTGTTTCAATTAATGAATACCCCAAGGCAAGGACTCGGGGGGATTCGGTTAGCCAAACAATTACAATTAAAAGAAATTTTCCGTACTGGTTCTGTCCATATAAGTGAATTGCAACATCCAATGTGGATAAATTGGGTCTAATTTACTCAATTCGTCCAGTTGGCTTACTTCCTCGGCACTCATTTCCCATTCGGTTGCTTTCAGGTTATCTTCCAATTGGTGTGGTTTGGTGGCACCAACCAAGACAGAAGAAACCACCGGTTTTCTGAGCAGGTAATTTAATGCTGCCTGTGCAATGCTCGCGTTGTGGTTGTTGGCAATTTTTTCCAGGGCATCTACAATAGCATAGCCTTTTTCTGTATCTATGGGGATAAAGTTTTGTTCTTCTTCTCTGGTTCTTCTGGAATCTTCGGGCATGGGCTTATCCTTCCTATATTTTCCTGTCAAGAAACCACCTCCCAGCGGCGACCATGGGGTCAACCCCAAACCTTGGTCTTCGAGCAGCGGGGTCAATTCATATTCCACATCTCTGGAAATCAAAGAATAGATGGCCTGCAGGGATACAAATTTTTCAAAATGATTTTCTTTCGATACTGCCAAAGCTTTCATTAACTGCCATGCCGTGAAATTACTGGCGCCAATGTACCTCACTTTTCCCTGGTGCACCAAATCCGATAGAGCACCCAAAGTTTCCTCAAGCGGGGTAATAGGATCAAAACTGTGCATCACATAAAGGTCGATGTAGTCTGTGCCTAATCTCTTCAGGCTATTATTACAGCTCTCAATAATGTGTTTGCGAGACAGGCCCACATCGTTGATGTCCTTGCTCATCCGTCCCCTTACTTTGGTGGCAAGCACTACTTCGTTGCGTTTCTCTTTTAGTGCCTTGCCCAGAATTTCTTCAGATTGACCGTGGGAATATACATCTGCCGTGTCGAAAAAGTTAATGCCGGCATCAAGAGCCATATCCACAATTTTTTTGCTGGCTGGGTAATCCAGATTACCGACTACTTTCCAGTAGCCCTCGCCGCCAAAACTCATGGCTCCCAAGCAAAGTTCCGATACCATCAAACCTGATTTTCCTAATTGTCTGTACTTCATGTTTTTTTGTTTTTTAGTGTTAATTGTTTAAAATGAGTAGATTTATATAGCAGGCTTTAACTCAAATGCGTTTGCCAATAATTCAAATGATTTCCTGCGCGCTCCATAATCAACAGACATGGAGGTAACCATAATTTCATCGGTTCCAAAATCGTTTGATAATTTAATGAGCTGTTCTTTCACATCATCGGTCGTTCCCGAAATGATGCGCCCTTTGTTTCTGTCTATTATTTGTTGCTCCAGGGAGGAGAAACGATAATTCTTGATATGGTTTGCATCTTTAAAATTATTGAAATTGCCCTTTTCAAATTGCAAAAAAACAAAATCAATAAACTTCCGCATTTCGTTTGCTTTTTCTTCGGTTTCGGCACAAACCATCTGAATGGCGACCATTACCTGAGGTTCAGTATTTTCGATTGATGGTTTAAAGTTTTTCCGGTATGTTTCTGCCACTTCGGGACTGACAAAACCGTTTATAAATTTGGCAATGCTTAGACCCATCCCAAATTTAGCGGCAATTAAACTGCTTCCCCCGCTTGAACTCAATATCCATTGTGACGGGATTGTTGTTGATTGTGGCGTTGCAAGTAAGGAACCTTGTCTTGTGGCTGCGGTATCACGAAAAAAATGCTGCATATATTCCAACTGTTGCAAATAACTTGCTTCGCTAAAATCATTGGAAGGGTTAAGAATTGAAGAGGTAACCCTATCGGTGCCCGGAGCCCGTCCAATGCCTAAATCAATGCGGTTAGGGAAAAGAACTTCGAGCATTCTGAAATTTTCAACAACCTTCAAAGCACTGTGGTTAGGCAGCATAATGCCTCCTGATCCAATACGGATGGAGCTGGTTTCACCGGCCAGCTTCACCATCAGCACTTCGGGTGTAGAACCGGCAATGAGTGCAGAGTTATGGTGTTCAGATACCCAAAAGCGGCTATAGCCTAAATTTTCGGCCAGTTTAACCGTTGCAACTGTTTCATTGATGGCTTCTTTGGCGTTGCCATCAGGCTTAATGACCGATTGATCGAGTATGCTTAATTTGATTTCCCCCATCTTATTATTTAATCAATATAATATACGTTAATTGGTTCCATAACATTTGTGATTATTAACTATTTCATCATCTGACAGTTTAGACAGGTTACCGTACCTCTTATTCAGACACAAATATATGTTTCTTTGAAAATAGATTTGTTCAAATATCGTATGGTTGTAAGGGTTGTGATCTTGACCAAAACCCTCGTTTTAAACCCTTGAAAAGTTTTGGCGTAATTGCGCCCTATCATAAAACTGGCCACAAAGTTGGGAAAACAACGTTTCGATCCTTTTTCTATATTTTTTGAGGGGATAGAATTGTGGTTTCTAGTCCTTTTGGTTTTTTCTCTTGGGTGTCTCCACTTTTATGTTCACATATTTATTTGTTTAGGCTTTCCTTTTTTTCACTTTTTATGATTGGTTGATATTTATTCCAGTTGGCAACAATAACCCAAATATTAATTGCGAATAATATTAATGCGATTCCAATACCAGCTAGGTCGTGTACTAAATGATGGACAATTATCCCAACCATAACAGGAAGAAGAACTAAGGCTCCCAGTGCTCTTGTTTTCGGGATCGCTATTAAAGCACCTCCAATGATTTCAATAATTGCCACAAGCGGAAAAATCCATTTTATTGTCATAAATGCTCCTATAATTTGCATCATTTCTTCAGACATTTCAGGCATAGGCATATAGTTGAAGAATTTATTTAACCCTGAATTAATCATCATTAACCCGAATAGGATACATAATACTGTAAGAATCTTGTTTTTCATTTTTAGATGGTTTTTGGTTAATAGTACATCAAATTTAACTATTTTTGATTACCGTTGGTAATCAGTTACCTTTTAGTAACCAGTTACCTTAAGGTAATCATTAAATTAAATGAGATGAAAAAAAAAGAACACAAAGAGTGTATGTCCGCTTTGTTACCGGTAAGGGACACTTTAGATATAATAGGTGGGAAATGGAAACTTTTAATTCTAATTTCGATTTGGGAAGGAAACAAGCACTTTAGAGAGATAGAACGGAGTATTCCAAAGTTAAGTACCAAAGTTTTGTCAAAGGAATTGAAAGATATGGAAGAAAATCAGTTGATTATTAGAACTGTTTTAAATGGCTTCCCTGTCCGAACACAATATACCCCTACAGAACATTCCAAAACGCTGAAAAAAGTTATTTTAGAATTGCAAAATTGGGGTATCAATCATAGAAAGGAAATCTTTGGAGATACGTCTGAAAAAGATAATTCAATTCGTGTGTAGTAAGAGTTCTGGTCATATTATTGTTAATTGGTTTATTTAATTTTCTATAACCTGCGTAAAAACATTACAGATGAAAAAACAAGTAACAATTTAGGGCTGCACAAGCAAAAGACGTAGCGTTTCAATTTGGAATAGGGGATCGTTTTTGTATCGACTGGAAAAGAGGGTTTCATCCACTAATAAGTTGACTAAAAGAATTGATATGTAACCAAAATAAGTGATTTAAAAAATCGCCATATTAGAAAAACTTAAATATAATGACAAAATAAATGATTGAAAAAAACATAAATTTTTTAAAAAAGACAATTGAAGATGGTATCCCAATCCACAAATTTTTAGGATTAAAATTATTGATTCTTGAAAAAGGTTTTGTAAAAGTAAGTGTTCCTTTTAGGGATGAAGTCGTAGGAGATATTAGAAAAAACAGATGGCACGGTGGTATTATTGCCACAATAATGGACTCTGTAGGGGGAATGGCAGGCGGCACTCATTTTACATCTTTTGAAGATAAACTAGCAACTATTGATTTAAGAATAGATTATCTAAAAGGAGCAGAAGCACTACCCATAATTGTGGAAGGTAAAATCGTTAGATTAGGTAATAGAATACTTGTAACAAAAATGAAAGCCTTCCAAAACGATGAGTTAATAGCAGAAGGAAAAGGCGTCTATAATTTTATACGAATAGATAAATAAGATAGTAGTTACTCGTAAAAGTAAATGAAAAGATTGACCAATTAGAAAAACTTCTTCAAATAAGTTAAATCAACAATTTAAACCCACTCAGTAAATTCCCCTGCATTTCCCATAAAACTACATTTTAGAAAAAGAGTTTATTTAGAAAAATCTTTGACAGAACTCTAAAAGCTTACGATTTCTATAATGTCAATCCTACCAGTAACTACTCATATTGTAAGGTTTCCTAGATACTACTCAATTCAAATATTTACCACTTTGTAGATATAGTGGCAATAATTAGATTTCAAATATTTACCACTTTTTTGTATATTTGGCAAAGTTTTGATACGACAATTATGCCAAAAGTTATAGAAAATAGACTTATAGAAGCATTTAAAGGACGTAGTTCGTTTGATAGGGACGAGCTATTTCAATTCTATTCAGACTTCGAGCCAGACTTGAAGGAAAGCACCTTTAGTTGGCGAATATATGACCTGAAGAAAAAGGACATTATTAAGACTATTGGGCGTGGGCTTTATGTGATTTCATATAAACCAAAATACAAGCCCAATCTAACAGAAAGCATCCTCAAAATAATCCGAAAAACAAATGACAGATATGAGGATATCATATATTGTGTATGGGAAAACCAATGGCTCAATGAATTTACGCAGCACCAGACATCCAATCAAATGATTATTGTGGAAGTGGAAAAAGAATTTACCGAATCACTTTATTATTATCTCAATGATTCTTTGCGTATGGATTTTTTCCTGAATCCAGATGAAAAGGAAATTGAGTTTTATATTTCTGAAAGTACTGTTCCGGTAGTCATAAAACGTCTTGTTACAAGAGCACCAATAAGTAAACTGAGAGACAAAAAAAACACAGTTCCTGTTGCTACACTTGAAAAGATAATGGTGGACTTGTTTGCAGATGAAAACCTATTTCATTTTTACCAAGGTTCAGAACTTGTCAATATATACGAAAAGATTCTAGAACGATACAGTATTAATTTCACAAAACTCTTTAGTTATGCGAAAAGGCGCAAAAAAGAGCAAGAAATAAAGCAATTTATGAATAACCACTTACCATATATTTTAGAGGATATAATCAATGATTGAAAATACAAGTTTTACAAAAGAATGGCTAGATTCTTTCAAAACAAAAAAAGAGCATAGAAATATTAACGTGACCATTCTGGAAAAAATGGTTCACGCGCTTTCCTTGTTAGAACATCTAAAGTTAGCAGGACTCGATTTTGTCTTTAAAGGCGGAACATCCCTTGTACTTTTACTTAAAAGAGGGCAATCGGTTTTCAATAGATATCGATATTATTTCGAGTGTAAAGCGTGAACCATTGGAAACGATTCTTGATGCAGTTGTTGCCAATTCACATTTTAAAAGCCACACTTTAAACGAGCGTCGAAGTTACAAAGAAGGCGTTCCAAAGGCACATTACACTTTTGAATTTGATTCGGTTTATAACCCGAACGTTCCAGGAACGATTCTTCTGGATATTCTTTTTGACAGCGCACACTATCCAGAGCTTATAGAATCCGCAGTTGACATTTCTTGGATATCGATTGCTGAACCTATAACTTCAGTTACCACACCTTCCATAAACGCAATCTGTGGCGACAAGCTTACTGCATTTGCGCCAGAAACAGTTGGTATTCCATATTACAAGGGCGACGGGTTATTTACAATGGAAATTTGTAAGCAATTATTCGATTTAGGCAAGTTGTTTGAGAATATTACAGATATGACAATTGTTAAGGCAAGCTTTTCCGCTTTCGCGAAAGCGGAACTATCCTATCGCAGTTCTGACAAAAATTTCAATAAAAGAAATCTAACAGAAACAGATGTGCTTTGGGATGCCATAAATACCTGTGCGATTCTCGCAAGACGGGAACGAAACTTAACTGATAAAACAAAAACGAAGTTTGCCGATTTGAATTTGGGCATACGCAGTTTCGGTAGTGCATTTTTAATGACAGGAAATTTCAGAATAGAAGAAGCACTCGCTGCTTCCGCCAGAGTAGCTTATTTGAATGCTATATTGTTACAAGATGAGATAATAGAAATCGAATATTACGAAGGACAAGACCTAAGCAAGCTCCCTATTGAAAAAGCAGATTGGACGTTCCTAAACAAAATGAAACGACAACCAGATAAATCTATATTTTATTATTGGTTTAAGGCTGTGGAGCTATTATGAGATAAAATGAATTAATTAAGATTTAATGACACCATCAGAAAAATATGTAGCCAATTTATGTAAGAAATCTTTTTTACCATTTTGGAGCTTCCCAAATCCTTTGGGCAAAAAAGACAAGGAATTATGTGATGTACTTGTTGTTTGTGGTAAAACAATCATTTTAATTTCTGTAAATGACATCAAAGTCTCAAATCACAAAGACAAGACAATTCAATATACAAGATGGGTCAAAAAGGCTGTGGAAGACTCAATTAAACAACTTTATGGAGCAGAAAGATTTTTAAAAAATGTTGACCAAGTAAAATTAAAAAACCGTGTTACAAAAATTACTCTACCAGATAGAAAAAAACGGACTATTTATAGAATCGCAATCGCATTTGGAAGTGATTATGATTTTCCATTACCAATGGGAATGAATAAAAGAGGCTTTGTTCACGTATTCGATGAAAAATCGACTGCAACAATTATTAGTGAACTTGATACTATAACTGATTTCACAAGATATTTAATAGCAAAAGAAAACTTTCTTGTGTCAAACCATCTGTTGCTTCCAGAAGAAACCGATTTTTTTGCGCTTTATATTCAAACTGGTCTTGAATTTGACTTTCCAGTTGACACAATAGCTAGTGATGGTGGATTGTGGGAAAGTTATATTGAGTCCGAAGGTTATGGCGATTGGAAAAAACGTATTGTACCAAGTTTTATCTGGGATTATATGATAACGCAATTACATACGTATCATATTAAAGACGAAACAGACAGTCAAGAACTTCAAGATTTAGAAAATGCAATACGGATAATAAACCAAGAAGATAGAGTACATAGAGCCGAGTTAGGTTTAGCTCTTGACGATGCTATCAATAGGAAGTCAAAAGGAAGAATGTTACTTCCACAGAAAGATGCCAAACATATGTACGTTTTGATGTCTCTAACTCAAAAAAATTGGGACTTAAAGGAAGATGAATTAGAGTTAAGATGCATAGTTGCTCGGTACCTAAATCCCTCTATTAATACGGTCATAGGAATAGGCATTGGGTCGAACGGGAAAGACGATAGCGTGTATGACATTTGTTATCATCACATTCCTGAACTAACTGATGATTTTATTAAGCAAGCTAAAGAAATTCAGCAAGAGCTTGGATATTTTGAAAACCCAAAACAGTCCAGTAATTCAGAATATTCAACAAAGGATTTTAATGGTTTTGGAATCAATTATTAATTTGACTAATCTTCTTCAAATTACCGTTTAGCCCATTCGCTTACATTCCGCAAAAAGCTTCATTTCAGGAAAAGAGCTTCACCACACAAGTCTTGGACACAATCCCCAATTTTAGCTTTCCATTTCGTTAACCCTTTCCGCTATGCTGGGAAGGAACACTTCATTTCCTAACCAAAATTGTGAATCAAGTCCGCTTTTCAACGGAAAGTCATCACTCCGGTTTTCTTAACAGGATTTTCGGCGTGGTCTTCTTGAGTCCTCACTCGAAAATTCTTAAAAACCGAACCGCTGCCTTACACATTTTAAGGTGTTTATAATGGATAAAGCCTTTATTGTTTTTCGGGGCGTCGAAAAACAGGCACGACATAACCAATTCTAATATAAACACAGTTACTTATTTCGCTTAACTGTCGGTACGCTCAAACGCAACTGCGTTTAAAAGAATTGCTAATGCCCTTATGGAACTTGTAAAGACCATACAAGTTTTAGTGAAAAATAATGTTTCTACTTCCTTGAAAACCCAAGGGTTTTACTACGTCGCAAACACACCTGATTTATTCCCGAAAAGTCTTGACAAAACCCACTCTATCCATTGTGCGGTGCACAGAAGAAAAGAACAAACACCCCTTAAAATTTAATTCAGTTTAAATCAAATAGGGGAAATATAAACCAGTCTGTAACAAAGCAGACACAAAACTTTTTATTATGAGTACTATTAAAAATCACGTACAGTTAATTGGAAACGTTGGACAAGAACCAACAATCACAGAACTTGAAAGCGGAAAGGAAGTAGCCCGTTTTTCACTTGCAACGAATGAGTATTACAAGGACAAAGAAGGCAACAAGCAAACGGACACGAATTGGCATACCGTAGTAGCTTGGGGTAAAACTGCTGAAATTGTAGAGAAGTATGTTGTAAAAGGCAAGGAAGTTGGAATATCGGGAAAACTTAAAACCAGAAGTTATACAAATGATGATAACGAACAACGTTATGTTACGGAAGTTGTAGCCGATGAAATTCTATTACTTGGAAGCAAAGTCGACAAGTAAATCTTAAAATAAAGAGGGCGTTCCCGTGAGAAGTTGCGCCCTCTTTTTC
Source organism: Candidatus Ulvibacter alkanivorans (assembly GCF_003333325.1). Classification (GTDB taxonomy): domain Bacteria; phylum Bacteroidota; class Bacteroidia; order Flavobacteriales; family Flavobacteriaceae; genus Ulvibacter_A; species Ulvibacter_A alkanivorans. The sequence continues at coordinate 13,514 of NZ_QOLC01000077.1, forward strand.
ATTATTCACTAATTTAAAAAAGCAAAACAATGAAAGCACAAGTTAACGGAATCAAAGAAGGATTGCAACATTTTCACGGAACGGAAATGTTCTATCAAATCCCATTGTTAAGAACACGTGTTACAGACGGTTTAAAATACCTTGCTAACGTGGCAGATTGTTTTTGGCTCATTACGGACACGTCCGTAATCGCAAAAAGTCTGATGAACCGAAGCGAATTTATCACGATAGACTTTAAAAAACTGTCTGATGAAAAACAAGATTTTACAGGCTATGAAGCCGAGATAATTTACAGCGATGGAAATGATAATATTTTAGAAAAACACGGTTACAGAGCAACCGATTTTCCGCTCGATGAACTGCGGTTATTTTTTGTAAATGATACGCTGATGTTACCAAGCGAATATTAAAATTTTGAAGTTATGATATATCTAAATTTTACCGATTTGAACGAGGAAACCCAAGAGCGATTAATTGCCAGTTCCAAAGAAGATGTAAAGGAAAAATATGGCAAAGATATAATGGATTATGCAACGAAGCATAATACCAATTTGGATAAAATGTTAGACGAAGAAGCAATGCGAAATCTGTATAGCTATAACCTCGTTTTCAACATCTGAAAGACCAAATATTGATTTGAACAGACCTCTGAACTTTCAGGGGTCTTTTTTATTTTTACTCACATATGAATTGAATTATCCGCAAGGATTTTGATTTTTTAATATGGATAATTCCACGATTCAATTTTCTACTTCTTAAAAAATCCCGTTCGTTTTTTCTGCGAACAAAACGCCATTACCTTTTTGTAATGGTATGGATTTTTGTCCCGCGAGCGGGACGAAAAAGAATAGCAAGAGGGCAACACGCTTCGCGATGTTGAACATTCCTTTTCGTTTTCAAAGCATTGAAAATTAATGCTTTAAGTTATTTTTGGTTTACGCGAAACTAAGAATCGGCATCATTTTTCACGGAAAAACCGTATCAGCCCAGTAAAACCAGCAAATTTTTCACGGAAAAATGGATAAAGGTTATGAAAAAGAACGGTTCGAGAGTATAAGTATCAAGACTTCGGTGGTCAAGAAATTCAGAAGGTATTGCCGTAATATTTCAAAATCCCAATCGATGACCTTGCTCTTGATGATCGATTTTTTTGAGAACAATGGCATTTCGCCAACCGAGGCGATGGGGCCTAAAATGCAGACGCTTGAAATGCTAATCAAAAAACGAATTAATGGGGTTATAGCCATTTTGAAGGACATCGAAAAGAGCCAAACCAAACCGACCGTGGCGATGATGGAAACTCTATTTAAGGAAGCAGAGCCGAAGAAAAAGCCCTTGATTTTGGAAAAGAAAAATGTAGCGAAAAAGAGGGAAGTACGCTTTCGCGAAAAGCAAAATCCAAACAACGACCTATAAAAAATCAAAGTTATGTACATCACTATATCACCTCAAAAATTAGGAAAGACCTACGGTCAAAGTTCGGCCGGTTTTGTCCAGTATCTGGAAAAGGAAAACCAAGGTCTGGAGCAAGAGGAAATGGAACACTTTTTCAATCAATATGGCGATGAAATTTCTGCAGAAGAAGTCGTTCGGGAAATCGATGGAAATACCGCCAAGCTCAAAAAGAAAGAACCTAAGTTCTATTCCATCACGGTCAGTCCATCAAAATATGAATTGAGACGATTACCGAACAGCAGCGAGGATTTAAAACGGTACACCCGTGAACTGATGAAGGAATACGTAAAATGTTTTAACCGTGAAATAAACGGAAGGGCGGTTACCGTGGACGACATAAAATACTATGCTAAAATCGAGCACGAAAGAACCTTCAAGGGAACGGATAGGCAGGTGCGGGAAAACCAACCTTTTGCCACAAAAATACTTCAACTAAAACACGATATCAGGAAAATAGAACGGGGCGAAGCCAAAGGAAATATCGAACGATTAAAACTGAAGATAGGCAAATTGGAAAGAGATGCGCCACACCAACAAAACGGAATCCGGATTGTACAGGGGATGCAGAAAGTGGGAAACCAAAGCCACATCCATATTATTGTGAGCCGAAAGGATGCATCCAATTCGGTCAGTCTATCCCCGGGAAGCAGGTACAAAGCATCGGACGTAGAAATGCACGGTAAGAAGGTTGGACGTGGATTCGACCGGGACAAGTTTTATGAGGCAGCCGAAAAGACCTTTGACAAGACTTTCAAGTATGAGCGCAATTTTGCCGAAACCTATAAAGCTCGAAAAGCGTTCAAGAAAAATCCGAACCTATACTTTGCCGCATTAATGAAATTGCCTGCTAATGAAAAGGCGGTGGCGTTCAAATTGATGCATAAATCGGGAATACCGGTCATTCCAAATATTCCAACAAGTCAAGCGCAATTGGCATTGCGGATTTTTAAGAGGTTACGGCAGGGCGTTGATGTGGCCATCAAATCAAGTTCCATAGGAATTTAATTAAGGGCTATGGAAATCCACAATTTATATCACATCCTAATCTTTATCGTTCTGGCCAGCTCGGTTTTTTATTTGCTATACCGATTAACGAAATATGCCTTTGCCCTAGGCTTATTGGCAATATTAGCATTGTCATTTTGGATTTACGATTCAACACAATTGGTTCAGGGTTCACTTTATCTGATATGCCCATTGCTGTTAATCAATACGGTACTATATGTTTTTCTGCATACCCCAAATGAACCTGTGAATACCGATGACAAATACCAGGTCAGCTTCAAGACGAACAAGGGCAATTTCAAAATCGAAAATATCAAACGTGGCGCTTCCGTCATCGGATCCGCAGGAAGCGGAAAGACAGAAAGCGTGGTATATGGTTTCCTGAAGCATTTCAAAAAACGAAACTTTTGCGGTGTCATTCACGATTACAAGGATTTTGAAATTACCGAGATGGCCTACCCGCTTTTCAAGGATAATGATATCCCATTCAAGGTAATTTCATTTGACAAGATTATCCACCGTGTCAATCCCATTGCACCAAGGTATCTGGAAAACGAAGAAAGTGTAAACGAGGTGTCAAGGGTGTTGATTGAAAACCTTCTGGAACAAAGGGAATCCGGCACGACCAGCACGACAAAATTTTTCAATGATGCCGCCGAAGGTTTGATAGGCGGATTAATTTGGAAACTGAAGACGTCTTATCCTCAATTCTGCACGCTACCGCATCTAATCGCTATTTATCAATTCTTGGACACGGATAGCCTTGTTTCCTTTTTGGAAACAAATATCACATCGAGAGCTATGGCAGATGCCTTTATCAGCGGTAAGGATTCGGAAAGACAGACCGCAGGGGTAAAAAGCACCTTGGCCAATGCGCTCAAACGCATCAGCACCCAACGGATATTTATGGCATTGTCGGCAGATGAAGTTCCCTTAAATATTAATCACGCAGAGAATCCTGCGGTAATCTCGGTGGTTAACAACCCTAAATTTGAGACTTCATATTCACCTGTAATTGCGACCATTATACACACTATCACCAAACAGATGAGTGAGCGCAATTCAATTCCGTCCTTTCTTCTGATGGAAGAAGCACCGACCATTCGCTTATTGAATATGCACCGCATTCCTGCAACACTCAGAAGTTATGACATCGCAACGGTATATGTAATGCAGGACAAGATACAGAACGATATGATGTATGGCGATAAGGCAAGCAAGGCGATTTTGAGCAATCTGTCCTATCAGTTCTTTGGCAAGGTCAATGACCCGGACACGGCCAAGTACTATGAGCGCTTTTTTGAAATCGTAAAAAAAGAAACTACGAGCGTCAACCGTGGCTACAATCTCAATTTTGATACGCGCATTACAACAGGAGAACGGGAAATACCCAAGATTAGGGCAGACGAATTCTTTCGATTGAAGCAAGGGCAATTTATAACCTATGCCGATGGTAAGGATAAAAAAGTACAATTTAAGTTGGCTAATATTCAACGAGCGTTACCGAATGAATCAAAACAGTTTTCTCAGGCTGATTTAGCTACTAATTTTGAGCGGGTTTATGATGAGGCTAGGTCTATATTTAATTAAAAAAGATAAGATTTCAATCAAGATTAATGATTGAAATCTCTTTCCCGAACTTTTCAATTAATTGTTTATCTGTAATTTTTTCAGGAAATGCCATCGCCAAAAGATGTTTAGGTCTCGACATCGCTACATAGATTATACGTTTCTTTTCTTTAATGAAACCATCGGCATCAGGCTCTAAATCTCTAAAATTAATATTGCTTGCGTGGTTTTTTTCATCAAAAAATATTAGGATAGCATCCAATGTTTTTCCTTTGACTTGATGAACTGTGGTCAGCGAGCTGGTTTTATCAATATCTACACGATTGAAATGAGCTGAGATAGGGTCTGTTCTCGTAGCCTTTGCAAAATATTTTGAAGTTTTCTTTATTTTAAAATCAATATCATAATCGAGATTTAAAGCTTCCTTTACGTAAGCTGGGCATAGCTTTGACCAGTCTTCTACAGTATTTGAAAGTTCTGGCAATCCTTCAACAAATTTTATGATGCGGGCATTATAGAGATAATCAGTTTTTAGGTCGGCTCGCAAATGGCCAAAATCAACAAAAGACAATCCTCTATTTTCCAAGCGAATTATAATGTTCCGGGCTATATTAATGGCTTCTTTTAAATTTCTATCATCATACTCAATTTTAGCGGTAATAAGGTCATAGGCTAATTGGTTGTGCCAAGGACGTTGTTGGGCATCTCTACCTAACATTTTGTTACGCATACTATTTCCACGTACAACTACTTTCAGCTTTCCAAATCCTTTGTTGCCACAGTATTCTTCAAAATGACCAATGATATCGCCCCTGTCATCCGATTTGTATTTATATACAAGAATAGATTCCTTTAGGTCGGTCGTACAGGCACTCTTAATTGTGCGTTCTGTTTCTGGTCGCAAAAGTGAGAAACAATCAATAATACGTTGGGGCGACCTTCTATTATTTGACAAGTCCAAGCCTGTGTAATCATCGTTATTATATTTGTCTAAAAATAATTGTGGATTAGCATCCCTAAACTCATATAAGCTTTGATAAGGGTCGCCAATAAACTCAATATTCACTAATCCTTGACTGTTCAATTCCTCAAAAATCTGATGTTGCATAAGAGAATTATCTTGTGCCTCATCAACAATTATATGAGGAAACCTGCTTGAAAGCCATTTACTTATTCTTGGATTCTTTCTTAGTAGCCTTAAGGCAATATAGGCAGAATCATTGGTAGTTATTAGGCCATTTTCAAATTGCCAGCCTTTGATATATTTACAGTATTTCTCAAAAATAGCCAAATCCACTTTTTCTTCTGAAGGGGCATTCCCATTTACAGAATAGCTTCCATCGGGTTCCAGTCTTATTGTGGATGGCAAGTATTGATAATAGATGCTTCTTCCCGACTTAGCTTTTAAAGAATTCATTGGATTTTTGAGACCATCCATCAACTGACCTTTCTTGTTGGTATATTTCGTTTTCCAAAATAAATCTAAACGGGCATTGCTTTCTAAAATTTGTGGTCTTGCAAAATTTCGTTCAAGAAGATAGTAGAATGGTAATGTGATGTAGGTGTTAATGAAGCTATCAATGGTGCTAACTAAATGTGGATATTGTAGGCTTCTACCACAAAGTTGCCTATAAGTTAGGTTAAGCTCATCTTTTGCAGCATTTGTAAAGGAGATACAGGCAATTCCTGAATGATTACCATAACTGCTTTTGTATTCGCCTTCGAGGTTGATAACTTTTTGAGCAATAGCAGTAGTTTTACCACCGCCTGGACAGGCATTTAAAACAACTATACCTCTGGTATCAAAGTAGGCTTGTAATTCGTCTGTAATATCCAATTCCATACCTATCCCTTTAAATGCTTTAGACTTTTTCGAATGTATTTTGGAATTACAAACTCTTTTCTGGCACGCTTAAGGTTCTTGAGAATATATAGTGAGAAGTTTTGAGAAAATTCGCCTTTAGCTGGAAACGATTTCCACAACAGTATAGCTGCTTTTCTCTGTTGTTCTTCGGTAAGTTCTTCGTCAATCACGGCATTCACATAGTCAAGAATGGCTTTCGCCTTTTTGGGTCTTATTTTGTTGATGTACTTAAATAGAAAATTATTTTCAAAACCCTTTTTTGTGTTTGGGATATTTGCAAGTGCCAATTCATATTCAAGAGTTTTTTCAGCAGAAAAGATTCTTATGGTGTCCTTACCATTAATCGCGGAAGTGATATTTGGAATTCTGGATGATACGTCTGCTGCCTGAATCAAATTGTCCAATTCATCAAGCTTTTCGTAGTTATTAGCAATAAGTTTCTTGAAAGAAAATTCTTTTTTCTTTGTGTCCGGATACTTGTCGTTGTCAGTTAAAATTGAAACTGGTTTACTAATAGATTTATGTGGCTGACTCGAATTGAATAAATGAATAAAAGGGTAAAAACTTGTGCCACCAATATTTACCAGTTCTATCCTGTAATCTTCCAATCGATATTTCTTTATGGCCGTAAAAGCTGATATTAAAAGCTCTTCAGAAATACCCTCAACGAAGAGTATTGCTTTGGCAAATAGTAGTTGCGATTTTGTTACGTCTATATATCTCTCTAATTGTCGCCTTCTAAACCTGAAATCTGAGTGTCTCAATTTTTTGTCCTTGACCGAATCTTCCACAATCTCTTCTACAACTCTGTTCGTAAATTGTTTACTGAGTTGGAAGGCTTGACCATCCAATAATATTAAATTCTTTAAAGGCACTTTGGAAGTTAACGTTGGGGAATGTGTTGTAATAAATAGTTGGCTGTTTTTGGATTTACTGGAATCTCGCAAAAAACTATATAGACTCAATTGAAGTTGCGGATGTAAGTGTGCTTCCGGTTCTTCAATCAGCAAGGCAAAGTGGGGTACTTTATTATCCTTAATTTGGTCTTTGATGTCACCAAGAACTGTTGCGATATAGATTAGATTGTTTTGCCCAAGACTATTTTGCCAGAGTGAAAACCCATCGCCTGCTAAAGTATCCCTGTCGTGCGGTAAAAAGGGCTTAATAGCGTTTACTATGTATTCGGTTTTGGATTGCTCAATTTGAAGTCCAATCTGATTGTCCTTAAAACGTTGATAGATTCCTGATAAATTGTCGTTTACGCCGTCTCTTGTTTCCGATACTTCAGCCTGGGCTAATAGCTCATCATTTGCGGTGCGCATAATCCCTTCAATAACCTCTTCTGTCTCGTTCTTCTCAACACGTCTTTTAATAACACGACCCAAAACATTTCCTCTATTGGTCAATAAATCCCGAGTACTATCCCTGAGACCACTTAGGTAGTAGTGCTGAAAAATTGCGAATGTACTATAGTCCGATTTCTGACCTTCCACATTTCCTGTGTAGTAGGATGAGACAGGGTATTTTCCACCCTTATCCTCATAGGTCAAGGTAACTTGGGCATATTCATTTGTATCATCATCAGGGTCAATGACCATATATTCATATAATGCCCCTTTTTGTAACGCTGATAAACCTTTGAACTGAAAAACAATAGTAATTTTATCTGCTCTCGTAATAGTCAAGCTACCTTCAGTGTCTTTTTCAATACTTTCGTGAAAATCGGCAAAGCCTACTGAAATATCTCGAATGGGTTCCCCCATATTGTAGAGCAGCCTAATGGCATCGATAACCGCAGATTTGTTACTTCCGTTTTCCCCAATCAGTATATTAATACTGCGGTTAAAACTAAGTGCCATTTCTTTGATTCCCCTAAAATTTTTGATGAGAAGATTTGATAAATACATACGCAAGAAGGTGCTTAGTTAAACTTGTAAATTTAACAAACATTTTCCTGCATTAGAAATCACGGGACTATTAAAGACCAAATCCCTTAAAATCTTCTTTCCTGTATGTCTCACTATGTGAAATAGTGGGTTTTTTAAAATATCCCAATTCTTCTTGTACCTCTTTAGCGTGGTCAATAAAATCTTGACTCATTTCTGGAATGTATAAATAGCAAATGTCATAAAAATCTTGGCCGTTCCCATTATTTCCGAAACCAATGCCTATTACTTTTTCCACAGAAGGATTTTCCATTCGAGCTACAACACATCGCAGTTCCAATTCCTTTTCTTTTCCATCCCAATTTTTCGATGTCAATGGCATAAAAACGTAGCAATGCGTTGCGTCATTCAAGGGCTTTAGCATCCGTGCAAGAGATTTCCTTTGAATTGCATTGTCCAAAATACCACCTAACTCAATGCGATGATTGCGAGATTCCTGGCTTATGACCCTAACAGCTTCTTCTAATTCATACCTGCGTTTGTCAGATGTTTCTTTTGTAATATGATACTCGTATAGATGCGTTATCATAAAATCCCAGATATAGCTCTGTGGAAGTATTTTTTTCCAGTTTTTATATTGTCGTAATTTAATATATGAATGCCAAAGTGTTCCGTCCGACACGAAAGAATCAACTTCTTCTTCAATATCAAGCCCTGTTTGAAAATAGAAAGCGAGAAAATCAGATTCTTTTGGCATTGAAAAGTACTTACCTTTTAAAAACTGCTCTTTGTTAACTAAATACTCTGTAAAGTCAGTTATTGTATCTAATTCGTTTAAGAGTATAGCCGTTGATTCTTCATCAAAAACGTGAATAAAACCTTGACCAAAATCACCGAAAGGTAAAGGGAAAGTGTTTTTACTTCCAAAAGCAATAGCAATGCGCAGTACTATTCTATTAGCTTTAGGTGGTAAGGGAATTTTATTTTTTCTGTTTCTGGCAAAGAGGTCATCTGTATTTTTGAGAAAACGTTCCGCGCCGTAAATCTGCTTGGCGGAATCTTCAACGGCTTTTTTGACCCAACGGTCATATTGGATATTTTCATCGATATGATTTGATACCTGAATATCCTTTACGGATATTATCAATATGTAGTTGCCACAGACCACCAAAACATCGCAAAGTTCCTTTTTCTTTTTACCTATGGGATTGGGGAAATTCCAAAAGGGAAGGAATGATTTTCGACAAAGGCTGGCAACGTATTTTTCGGATGGCGACATAAAAAATGCAGACACTAAATAATATCTGCGTAGAATATATAAATATCAAAGGAATTCAACTAATCAAAAAGGCCCTTTTTCCAGAACCCCCTGTTGAGTAACCTTCCACTGGCCATCCTGTTTTACCAATTTAAAAGTCTCGGGCTTGCTGTCATAAGTGGTAGTAAACTTGACCCAAGCAATGTCGCCATCGGTTGTTTCATCCACGACCTTGAAATCAGAGTTTTCGGAATTACTATCGGGAACAAAATTCTGTATAGAAATCATACCATCGTAACCCTCGGTAGTGGTATGCTTTTTTAGGGTTGAATTATCCTTTGTGTAGAAGCTTTCGGCAACGACTTTGGCGGTCTCGGTTGGGGAAAGTTCATTTTGTTCCGCACAGGCAAAAAGTAGCAGAACCAGCGAGTAAATGACCAATCTTTTCATAACATTCTAATTTGGGTTATTAATGTATTTATGCGACACCTTCAGTTTTAGGTTTCGTTCGCCGTCTTTTTCGATTAGTTCCAATATGACCCTGCGGTCATCGCTCAAAGAGAATTTCGGCATTACGTAAACCAACCTTGCGGTTTCGTTTTCTGCTATTTTAGTTGGTCGGTTGTAGGTAAATAGCGGTTCTTGATATAGACGCTGCAAAGATTTTCTCTTCCCTTTCTGTCGGGTCTGAATTGAAAAATTCAGAAAATTCAAATCGTAATCCAATGTCGATTTGTTCTTAATCTGGATTACGAAGTAGAGTTCTTCCTTATCAAAAACAATATTCTCAATACTCAGAACGACACCTTCATTTCGTTTTTTTATCCTGCCGATTTTTTGTTTCCGGTCAAGTAAATATGAACTGAATTTTTGATAATAGTACGTTCTATTTTCAATTCGCTCACTTGGTTCAAGCTGCCCTTTTGCATCCGCGTTCAGAGGCTTTTCATTGCCTATGCTGCTGGCCAGAGAGATAAAATAATTCAGCTTTTCAAGTCGCTCTTTGTACTTTACAATATACGAAAAAATCGAGCCATTCTGGTTGATTACAAGCAAATTACTTTCCTTTCCGGGCTTTGCCTGTAACAGTCCGAAGTATTGCTCTTTTTCACGGTTGTAGGTAAATACGAAGTTTTCATTTCCTGTTATTCCCTGTCGTATCGGCTCAGGGAAGAACAGCGCGACATTTTTCTGGTCATTGGCATAAATGGTGTCGAGTGATTTGATTTCTTGTGCTTTCGCGAAAGCGGAAACCAAAAGCAGGAATACTATTTCGATGTACGTTTTCATAGTTTCGGTTTTAAGATGAGTTTGTAATTGTTGAGTACCGTAACCTTAACATTTCGGTTACGCCGCCGCAGGACTTGGCCAATGCCGCTCACTTGCGGCACGCTTGGAATATTGATGTCTTGGATAATATCATCGAACACTTCGCCAGTGGCTTCAGCTCGAAAACTGTTCTGGACATAAATGCCCTCACTGCCGTCCTGAAGGTCAAAGGCTTTTAAGCTTGTGGGATGATGCTCAATATTCTCAATTTCAATAAGAGCGCGGTTGGGTTGAAAGCTTATGAAGCCGAATATATCAGTGTTCTTCGGAATCAGTTTTCCGTTAATGGTTGCGTCTTGGGCTAATCGCATCCGTAATCGGGAATTGGCCTTGACAACCTGGTCGCCATTGACCACTACATAGATTGCCGAATCGGTAGAACCGAGAATTGAATTTTCATTGACTTTGGGTTCGGAAGCAAAGAACAGCTGGTGTTCCAATCCCAATTCTTTCGCTTGAATTTTTTGTTCCATTTTGATTTCAGCGGAATCTACTTTCTCAACTATTCTGGGTATCACTTTTCGGTTGCCACGATTGGTGCCTGTCCTTTCAGAATATTTCATCTTTCCGGCCTCGTAGATGCTATCTACGATACGTTCTTTTTCCTTTTCCGGTAAATCCTCGTCGAAGAAGCCAAGGGAATTGATTAGTTTCTCATCGTAAATACTGGGCGCGTTAGTTTCACGCACTTCTTTTAAATCATTTATGGCATCCAGTTTGGAATCATATTCCTTCTGTTCTGCTTCCAGTTTGGGTACCAAGGTCTGTTCAAGGTTCTCATTCTCGCTTTCATCATTGCCCATTACCATTACGGAATAGGCGATGAGAAATATGAGTATCGTGGCGAGTACCACGGCAAATACTATTTTATTCTTTTCTACTTTCATAAGAGTGAATTTTTTAAAGGCCGATTACCTGCCCGACGGCAGGCGGGTCGGCTCAACTTTCATCGTTCAATTTTTTTAAAGTGTTCTCGAAATAATTTGTAATCAGCAATCCGTGCGGATTGTTGGGGAAGTTTCTATCCACAGTTATCAGATTTCCCGTTGAGACCAGCTCGTAGGTATCGATGATTGAACCACGGTTGATTTCAAAATTCGTTACCGTTCTAAACGTGTACGAGCCGTTCTTTTTTTCAATTTGGGAATCAATACTCAGCACTTTTTGTACAAGGGAATATTGTAGCAATCGATTGTAAACGCCATCAGCCTTTTTCTGTCGGTACAGATTATCGACCGAGCTATTGCCGAGCCAAAGCGCCTTTTCCAAATTGCGTTCATAGTTGCTCGCATCGATGTTATAGAAGTAGGTATGGAACAATTCCAGATGTGATAGTGCCTCAACCCGAAAATTCTCTTTTTGTGCGACAAGCTTCAGCGGAATGACCGAACCATCGGTATTTACCGCAAAGGCACTATTCAATGCTTTTTGGTTAATGTTATAAGCCATCCATACCGAAAAGAAAGTCGATAGCGTTGCACAGATAATCACGGCAAGTACTATGAATCGGTTCATCTTTAGGACAGCATATATGTTTTTGTATGGTGTTTTCATTGGAATGGAATTAATTACTGAACAGTCTTAGCGTAAATGAGGTGGCACGTTTGTAGAGTTTGAACTTTAAAACCACGATAAAGAGTACCGAACCCAATTGGACTACTGGCGCAAAAAATCCGCTGCCCACGTCCGTTCCAAAGAGATTGGTCCAAAAATTCGTGTTGATTTCGGTATAGATAGCATTGACAAAAACATTGACCAAGAAGAACGCCGGAACGAGCATATAGACCGCAGCGTATAACTTGAAGAAGTTATAGGCCAGGGAACGGAATTTCTCAAAAACGGCAAGACTGATAACCAAAGGGAAAAAGGCTTGCATTATTCCCAGCAGGAAAAAACGTTCGGCAAGAAATAATGGATAGATGAACAAATCAAGAATCCACAAAATGATGCTTACGACGAATGCAAATATTTTAAATCCATACAGCGGCGTTACCAAAGCCTCATATAGAAGCGCCATAGCAGCTTGTGCAGCCTGTACAAACCCGATATCTTCTTCGATAGGTATATCCTGCATTTGCAATGGTAAAAGTGCGGGTGCGGTACCTCGATATTGCCCCTCAATTGCCACAAGGATGCCGTCGAAGAAGCCCAATATCTGGGTCGAGAAAATGACCAAGAGCACAATGGCGAAGTTCTTGGCCAAATCCCCAGGACTCAAACCCCAAGAATAGCCGTCCTTATCAGCAATACCCTCATTGTATTTTTTAAGGATGTTGATTAGGAAGAACAGCACAGCAAGCGTTTTCATTCCCGCAATGGTGTACTGCGAAAATGAGCTTGCCTGTATGGTCTGAAATATGGTGTCAATATATTCCAAACCAATCCCTAAGATGATTACAGCGGTCATACTTAGTAATTAGTTTCGCGGTTATTGATTTTATCCTGCATTTTCCTAAAGGAAATGATGTCGCGGTATCGACGGGTTTTCATATTGACTTCCGCCACCATCTCTTTGGATTCCATTTCTTTTTCCTTTAATATTTCGGCACGCTCGGCATCGCTCATTTTCAGGTAATCGCTCGATAGGACTTCATCGATAAAATCTACGGTATCGAGTGAATTTTGCACTATAGCATCAAACGATTCCATTACCCTGGTAACTTCTTCGGGCTTGATATAGGGCGAGTTGAGAATATCCTGCAAATCGTTTTGCATTACGCTTAGAAGGCGTTGATTGTTTTCTGCAATTTCCTCAACTGCCCTAAGTTGTTGTACAACACTTGATACTTTCTCTATGGCCTCTTTGGCATCTTTCAAGAACTGGACGGACTTGATGAGCTGGCTCGTCTGCTTTGCCGATTCTACCAATGATTTTACCAAGCTGATAAAATTGGTGTTGTCATAGACAGGCATCCCTTGGCACGTAGCACGTGCAGGCAATAAAAATGTAGCAACGAATACCAGCGTTATTGCGATTGTTTTGATTTTTGTTTTACTCATTGTTAAATATTTGTTTTGGTATTCGTGAATCTTCGATTTCATAATTTTTTTGATTTAAGATGTATATTCCGTGATTGCTTTTTCCATTTTTTGATGCTTTTCGTAAAGCCTCATTATTTCCTCGTTTTCTGTTCCATCCGTTAGGTAGGCCGCAAAGACTTCTTTTGGGACTTCCAAGCGGAAGATGTTGCTTTCCTTTCCGATTTTGATGAACATTTCGGTGTACTTGCGTGGTCCGGAAAGGTTGTTCTTAATGGATTTCAATTGGTTCAGGTCGTGACTGGATAGATTGAGCCTTTTAACCAATTCATCATAGCCTTTTTCGTTGTTTAGACTATAAATCACCTGAGTATTTTCGAGAATGCTGGCCGAGGTGGAATTGTTGGGAAGCTGATTGATGGATTGCAGAATGATACCGATGGCACCGTTCTGTTTTCTAATGGCCTGATAGTAGAATTCGACACTTTCCAGTACATTTTCAAACTTCAGTTGCTTGGCAAACTCATCGAAAAGGATGATGCCTTTTTCAGCACGATTTTTCCAGATAGTACGTTGGATAGCGGACTTTATGAGCTTGAGCATCACGGACAGGATTTCCTTATTATCCTTTACTTCATCCAGTTCAAAGACTATCAACCGTTTGTCCTCGATTTTATAAGTCTGGTCTTCGCTGACTTCAAATAAGAAGCTGTATAGACCATCGCCGACATACTCTGACATTACGTGCAAAAAGCTCGTGACATTGAAGTAGTCGGGATGGATTTTAAGGGTGGTCAAAAGGTCTTTTTGATTCCTTTCTATAAAATTGTAGAACCCATCCAGCGAATGATTCTTGGAAACATTGTTATAGTAGTGGCGCAGTATTTTCTTGACCGAAACCGATTGCGCCTTGGTCACCTTTAAATCCGAAGCGAACAGTTCAAAGAGGAACACGGACAAATCTTCCAGACGTTCCGGTGTGAGGTCATTTTGATTACTGATGTAAAATGGATTGATGCCAAGGTTCTTTCCACTTTCATAGCGAAGCACCGTGTGTTTTTCAGGATAGAGCTTGGCAAATTTCGTGTAGGATCCGCCGAGGTCTATAATGACCAGGCGGACACCACTTTCAAAATACTGACGTAGAATGTTGTTTGCCAAAAAGGACTTGCCCTCGCCCGTAGGCGCAAAGATGGCGAAGTTCCGTGCCTTGATGCGTTTCTTACGTTCATCCCAAACATCCTTTAAAACAGGTATGTTGTGTTCACGGTCGTTGAAGATGATTCCGGTTGTATCGCTCTTATAGTTCGTGTTGTTTATGAACAGGCAAAGCGCGTGCTTTAGGTCTGTAACGTATAAATCCTGATTGGAAAAGTTGGAAGAAAAACAGCAGTAGCTGTTCAGTATATAATTCTTCCGTTCTTCGCCCCTTGGGTAGTAGGGAATGATATCCAATTCTTTAAACTCTGTCTTTATCTTTGAGCCAATTTTACTTAGCTCTCGGGCTTCCCGAGCCCAAAAAACAATGTTCAGATGCCCGCGGATAATCCGTGCATTGTCATCGGCATTGATTTGGTCAAGGATGTGCTGGATTTTACCGAGCACCACTTTGTTCTGAGAACCGAAGTTGGAACTCTTGTTCAGTTCCTCGACCTTTTTATCGAGCAGCTTGCGCCACTTCTGTTTATCATCGAGGTATAGGATTTGATTGACGATATGGTTCTCGTTCAAGGTCAGACCGAGGCCATCAATGAAACCTTGATGGAATACAAAATCATCGGAAGTAAACCGCTCATTGGTCTTACTGCTCTGTACGCTTTCGCCAAAGCACAGTTCGCTATTGATTGCAAGCGCATCGAAATAGTTTTCGCCGATATTGACATTGGTCTTGTCAAGAATAATATCCGTATCGAAACCTTCATTGAACCCATTGAAGTAACCACTCGTGAGTTGCTGTATTCCTTTCGCTTTAAGCGGAAGAAATTCCATCTTTCGGCTGTTATTGATAAAGGAAACTGAATCGCTGACCGAACCTATAAAACTGTTGACACTATCATCCAGTTTCTGTACAATGTCCTTGGAAACTTTCCGGAAGGGATTGACGTATTTAGGATTGTTGAGTGCCTTGTTTTTGGTCAAGATGAAGAAAAGGAAACAGCGGTGTTCCATATACTCACGACCCTTGAAATGGTTGTGAGTAGCCTTTCCCAGAAAGGTCTTGTTAGGTAGTGTTTCAGAAGTGAAGGACTTCTTCAAGTAGATGTCCTGTTTATGAACGACAGTACCTACCGGCAACGATTTCAACGCCTGGAACCAGGCACCGTGTATATCCTCAAAATCTTTTTCGGAAAGAGAATAGATTTCGGGCAATATCCCTTCGTAGCACAATACCACATTGCCATTATTGGCGAATATGACATTGTCCTCAATATCAGTAATGGGTCGATATGCCGATAGGTTAATCTTCTTCATAGTCGAAGCCTGTATTTCTTTTGTTACTGATGCTTTTTGGGAAAGCCTTTACCGTTTGCAGTAGTTGGAGATTCTTGGCCATACGTATCAATGCGAAGAATAGAATTCCATTGAAAGCCAATGCACCGATGATAATTGCGAAGCTGAAGGAAAAAATAATGACCAGCAGCGACGCGACCACCGAAACCATTTGCAGGGCAAACAAGGAAACGGGCAGACCAAAAATCATAGCCCGCTTCCTTATATTTCTATACACCTCGAATCGCTTCATTACACTACGATTGAGATTAGGTAAGTAAAGATGCCAACAACCGCGCCGGCGATAAGCACGAAGACGAGCACTCGGGTAATCCCTTTTTTGAGGTCGGCATTTTCCCCAAAGAAATGCCCTGCATTAAACAGGAAGCCTACTAAGAAAATCACCCCAAGAAGAATGGGAAAGATGGTCCGGATGGTGTCGCCTATATCGTTGACTGAATCTTCAATACCACCGATTTGTGCAAAGGCGGGTGCTGCGGTAAGCAACAGCCCAATCAACATAAAAATTGATTTTTTCATAACTGTTCATTTTTAGATGCCGGATGAGGGCGTTGATGAATAAACTTTGCGAAATCTATTAGGAAATGAAGCTGAGGGAAGAAAATCCCCAAACTTTAACTCGAAATCCTGTTAAACTTTGGAAGATTCTTAAGGAAATGATTGATTCATTGAAAATTGTACAGCAAAAGAAAAAATTATGGTTCGATTGCTTGTTTTGATAACCCTTACATTTTGCTTGATGCCGAATGTAGGTTTTGGTCAATCACATAAGAATGGTAAAACCGTTGTCGTTATCGACCCTGGCCACGGTGGAACGGATTCTGGGGCTATTGGAATTAATGGCGAAGAGGAAAAGGGCCTGGTGCTTAAAATAGCCAAGCAAATAGCAAATCTTAATGAGAGTTTATTTGGGAAGGAATATGAAATCTATCTCACGAGATATTCTGATACTTTGGTGTCTTTAGGTAGTAGGTCAAAACTTGCAAAGACCCTAAATGCCGATTTGTTTGTTTCCCTGCATTGCAATCATTCCGTTAATTCAAATGCCAAAGGCGTAGAAGTTTATGTGTCTAAAAAAGGGAAATATGTCCGAGAATCCATTCAAATGGCTTATCAAATTCAAAAGGGGTTATCGCAGAATATCGGTTTCAATAGTAGAGGTGTAAAGTTTGCCAACTTTCAGGTGCTTCGGGAAACAGTTAATTATTGTCCGACGGTATTGGTTGAATTGGGCTTTTTGTCCAATCAGGATGAAGCTAGGCATCTTACTGAAGAAGAAAATATTTTGGCGATTGCGCTATCTATTTTAATTGGGTTGCAGGTAAAAATGTAAAGTTATGAGAGAAACGTTCAAAGAGGTTTTTAGTTCGCTGAAAGTAATAATTAGAACTTTGTTCTTAGAGCTGAAGGTCTTGGTCGCAAGTCTTTTGAAAAAGGACAAATAAAACTGAAGCATCTAGTTATATTTACAACTTGACTAAAACCTTAATATTAAGTGAATGTAAATAAGGAAATTTCAGAATACCTTAAACCAGTTGCAATTTGGGATGTATTTGGAATCTCAACCCAACAAGAATTTGTAGAGAAATTTGTAACAAAGGGAATCTTTCATAAAAACGTCCCAGAGAAGATTGTAAATGATTACCACACCGTCGAACGGCTTCAATTCTATAGTTATTATCACTATCCCTTAATTGATGAAGCCTTTGGCAAATCCACCAGAATATTTGAGGCAAGCATAGACCTAAAGATTTCAGAATTGGACATTGCGAAGAAAGGTTTTGAATCCTTAAACTCAAAAATCAAACGACTTGAAGCGTTCACATCAGGCGAGCTACATAAAAAGTGGCTACACGCAAAAGAAATGCGAAATATGTTTGCTCATCACAAAGCTGGTAGGTTGATGGGTATAGTTCTACTGAATGCATTTAAGCACAATATAAATATGATTAATTCTGTGTTTCTGGGCAAAAAGGAAATTATTAGAAGAAGTGTTTCTCTGGAAAATCTGAAAGAAAATGCCATTATGTTGAATAAAGGACTTTTCGTACTAAAATACAAAAGTAAGCGCTTCCTGATATGGTCATTGATTCCATACAGTACGTCAGGTTTTGAAAATGGGCAGATGTCCTTCTGGGTAATGCATCCGGTCTATGGGGAAAAAGCAATAAAAGACTTGAATGACATCCCAAGTCCTTTTATGTTCAACTTAGAAAATGTTCTGATTGAAAATGGAAACCTTTCGGCCAATGTTATTGAAACTAATGAAGAAATTTTGGTAAAGCCGACTTCCAATCCTAAGGACATAGAACTATATAAATTACACCAAGAA
>NZ_QOLC01000059.1 GCF_003333325.1 Candidatus Ulvibacter alkanivorans
TTTTATTTTTGCGCTTCAATAAAGAAAATTATGGCAACCTACAAGAAAAGAGGCGGTAAACCAAGAACGAAAGCTGAAAAGCAATCTAAGATCGAAGATAACAGTACAACGGCCGAGGTTTTTAATACCTTGGACGAAGGTGCATCGAAAACAGAGGCTTGGGTAGAGAAGAACCAGAAGATCATTCTAGGTGTGGTTGGTGCCGTGGCTATTTGTGTATTGGGTTATTTTGCGTATCAGCAATTTATTCAACAACCTAAGGAGCAAGAAGCAATGAACGAAATGTTTCAAGCACAGGAATATTACGAATTGGCGTTGACTGCCGAGGCGAAAGATTCACTGTACGATCTAGCGTTGAATGGCGGCCGTGGAAAATACGGGTTCTTAGATATTATTGAGAACTACGGTGGTACCGATGCCGGAAATATAGCGACTTATTATGCCGGAATGTCGTATCTGCAAACCAATAACTATCAAGAGGCTATTAATCATTTAGACAACTACGACGGTGATGACGCGATGACAGGGCCATTGGCAAAGGGTGCTATAGGCGATGCTTTTGTTCAGCTAAATCAGGAAGATCAAGCGCTTAAATATTATGAGGAGGCAGCACGTATGCACAAGAATGAATTGACGACTCCACGTTTTTTACTGAAAGCTGGAATTACAGCAATGAACTTAGGCAAGACCGATGTGGCTTTAAATCATTTTTCTGAAATCACTGAAAATTATCCAAATGCTACCGAAGCTGCGAAAGCAGAAGCCTATAAAGGGATGACCGAAGCAATGACCGAGTAAATGGCAACCGAAAATAAAAATTTATCTACCTACGATAAAGCTACAATCCCAAACGCGAAAGACTTTCGGTTTGGGATTGTTGTTTCAGAATGGAATCCTGAGATCACTCAAGGCATGTTCCAAGGCGCCTTTGATGCGATCATAGACTGTGGCGGAATCAAAGAGAATATCGTGCGCTGGAATGTTCCCGGAAGTTTCGAATTGATCTATGGTTGTAAACAAATTACCAAGAGTTATGATATGTTAGACGCGGTCATAGCCATTGGTAGTGTGATCCAAGGTGAAACCAAGCATTTCGATTATGTGTGTGAAGCTGTTGCGCAAGGCATCAAAGACCTAAATGTGCAAGGCGATATTCCTGTGATATTTTGTGTTCTTACCGATAATAATAAACAGCAGGCGATAGACCGAAGTGGTGGTAAACACGGTAATAAAGGTACCGAAGCTGCTATTGCCGCTATTAAAATGGCACAATTAAAAAAGGACGCCACGTTTTAATCTTCTGAGATTTTTTCCCTTCGGAACGATAATTGTTTCATAGAAAAGGACCGCGAATTACTTCAATAAATGCGGTAATTTAAGTAACTTTGAAAACACAGCGATTATGGGAATATTAAAAACAAAAAAGAACAAAAAGTTTGGATATACGCCACGTTACTACAAGAACGACGGAGAGGGTAGTCCATTTCAAATAGAGCATAAATTTGATAAATTCAGAAAAACGGTAGGGAACAACGGTCTTAAAACAAATTTTAAAAACGCAATGGAAGATCTTAAGTCCAATCGTGACCGCACTTCCAAACGTCGAATTCTTATCATAGCCGCGATTTTAATACTACTGTTTCTATACATCATCGATTTCGATTTGTCTATATTCTTTCAAGAAATCTAATGGCAGATATCATTCAGTTATTACCAGATCATGTTGCAAATCAAATTGCAGCCGGGGAGGTGGTGCAGCGACCTGCTTCGGTCGTGAAGGAATTGCTGGAGAACGCCATCGATGCCAAAGCAACAGAGATCACGTTGTTTATTAAGGACGCAGGTAAGACCTTGATTCAGGTTACCGACAACGGAGTGGGCATGAGTACTACCGATGCACGGCTTAGTTTCGAACGCCATGCGACCTCCAAGATCAAGTCGGCCGACGATCTGTTCAATCTGCATACCAAAGGGTTTAGGGGAGAAGCATTGGCTTCTATTGCCGCTATTGCGCATGTTGAGCTAAAGACCAAAACTGCCGACGAAGAAATAGGAACTAAAATTTGTATAGAAGGTAGTGAAGTAACACTTCAAGAACCCACTGTTGCACCCACAGGAACTACTATATCTGTAAAGAATCTATTTTATAATATTCCGGCCCGACGAAATTTTTTAAAAAGCAATACGGTAGAGACACGCCATATAATTGATGAATTTCACCGCGTGGCCATGGCACATCCGAGCGTGGCATTTAAAATGATGCACAACGATACCGATGTCTTCAATTTACCGGAAAGTAATGTGCGTCAACGCATTGTTGGTATCTTCGGAAACAAGACCAATGAGAAATTAGTTCCGGTTGAGGAAGAAACGGAAATATTGAAGGTCAACGGATTTGTTCTAAAACCTCAGTTCGCTAAAAAAGGACGTGGCGAACAATTCTTCTTTGTAAATAACCGCTTTATAAAAAGCTCGTATTTACATCATGCAGTGCGTTCTGCTTTTGAAGGACTTATAAAAGACGGTACACATCCCGGCTACTTCTTATTTTTGGAAGTGGCACCACAATCGATCGATATAAACATTCATCCTACCAAAACAGAGATCAAGTTTGATGACGAACACGCGATCTATGCCATGCTTCGCGCCACCATCAAGCATAGTTTAGGACAATTTAGTATTGCTCCTGTATTAGATTTTAACAAGGACTCGGGTTTCGATACGCCCTACGAGTACAGCAAACGGCCACCGGTCGCGCCAACCATAGAAGTAGATAAGAACTTTAATCCTTTTCAGAAAGAAGCAAATCAGCGCGGTTATGTTCAAACCGCTTACAAACGTGAGCGCCCATCTTCTTGGGAATCGCTGTACATAGGCTTAAAAGCTGAAGGATTGGAAACTCCTTCCGAAGTAGAAAATATAGAATTTGAGAGTGAAGAGGTCACCGGAAGACTTTTCGATGCTACAAATACGAATACGACCGATAAAACCACATTTCAGCTTCAGAACAAATACATTGTGTGTCCCATTAAAAGTGGGATGATGGTGGTGCATCAACACTTGGCACACCAACGTATCATGTACGAAGAACTACTCAAGAATATGACAGTACAAGAAGCAGTAAGTCAACAACTGCTTTTTCCTTTGCAGTTTCATTTTTCGACCACCGATATGGAAGTGTTAGAAAAAATAAAAGAACAGCTGGAACATACGGGTTTTGTCTTTTCTGCGTTTCACGATACAAGCATAGAAGTAAGCGGTATTCCGGTAGTGGTTTCTGAAAGTCAGGCCGGTCATATTTTAGAACAACTGATAGACGATATTAAGGAGGAAGTACCGGACGCCGGATTTAGTCAGAACGATTTGTTGGCGAAGAGTATGGCGAAGAGTATGGCAGTAAAGTCCGGAACTGCTTTAAACACCGAAGCCCAAGAACATTTAATCAATCAGTTATTCGCCTGTAAGGAACCAAGTGTTTCACCAGATAACAGGCCGGTATTGATCACGTTAGATGCGAACGATTTCGATAAAAAATTTAGCTAGATGGGAAGAATCACCGAGACCGTAAAGGTGTTAATAATAATAAACGCGCTGTTTTTCGCAGGGACGTTCTTATTGCAAGAAGAAACGGCTTATCGGCTTTTCTCTTTGTATTATTTTGAGAATCCACAGTTTGAATATTGGCAACCAATTACGCATATGTTTATGCACGGCGGCTTGTTCCATATTTTATTTAATATGTACGCACTCTGGGCTTTTGGGTCGCCTTTAGAAATGCGGTGGGGGCGTAATAAGTTCTTGTTCTTCTATTTCTCGGCAGGTTTAGGAGCATTCTTAATTCATACCATTGTGAACTATTTCCACTTTCACAGTGGTTATGAGGCCTTATTACAAGCAGGTTTGAACCCAGATCAAATACAAAGCATATTAACAACGGGCCAGTATAATACGGCTATTTTGGATGCCGTGTCTCAAAGTCAGATCCAAAATATGTATGACGCTTATAACGTTCCGGCAGTTGGAGCTTCCGGAGCAATTTATGGTGTCTTGGTTGCCTTTGGGATGATGTTCCCGAACGTAGAACTCATGCTTATTTTCCTGCCTATTCCTATAAAGGCAAAATTCTTTATCCCTGCATTGATCTTGTTAGATCTATTTAGCGGAGTTACCGGATTCTCAATTTTTGGTCAAAATATTGCGAATTGGGCGCATATTGGAGGTGCTTTATTCGGGTTTATTATGGCTTGGTATTGGAAGAAAAATAGTTTTAACGACACACGTTGGTATTAGGTATGGCATCGAATAGTTTAGCATATCAGTTTAAAACGGCGAGCATCACAGTGAAATTGATCGCGATCAACACGGTCATCTTTTTGTTGGTGTCGTTAATAGCGTTCTTCTTTCAAATTCAACCCGGTTATCTTACACAATGGTTCGTGTTGCCTTCCGACATGGTTGGATTTTTAACACAGCCTTGGGCGTTTATAAGTTACGCTTTTTTGCATTTCGGATTTTTCCATTTGCTGTTTAATATGCTTTTACTGTATTGGTTTGGTAATTTTATTCTGAATCTCTTTAGTGGCAAACGACTACTTACCATTTACTTGCTGGGTGCTATTTTTGGCGGATTGTTATATGTACTTTCGTATAACTTGTTCCCGGTATTCGAGGATTCACGAGCCTATTTGTTGGGTGCATCGGGTGCTGTGACAGCGATCATGGTGTTTATAGGAACTTATACGCCCAATACACCTTTTCGAATCTTTACCTTTACTATAAAATTATGGCAAATCGCTTTGTTCTTCTTTCTGTTAGACTTGGTACGATTGCCAACTAGTGATAATGAAGGCGGACTGCTCGCACATATCGGCGGAGCTATCTTCGGGTATATCTATGCCATTCAATTGAGCAAGGGTAACGATATCGCAAAATGGTTTACCGATGTGATGGACTGGGTAAGTGACTTATTTACATCGCGAAAGAAAAAGCCGTTTAAAACTGTGCATCGTACGACACGCGCCAAACCAGATAGCAGTAAGGCTAAAAGTACAGCCACCGATAAACAAAAAAAGATAGACGCAATTTTAGATAAGATAGGTAAGAGTGGGTACGATAGTCTAACAAAGGCTGAAAAAGATTTTTTATTTAAGGCAGGAAAAGAATAACACAGATAATTTGAAGAAGTTGGGGACTTTTAGAAAGATCGTTTTTTGGGTAAATGCCTTAGTAGCGTTACTCTTGGTCATTTCATTCGTGCTCCCGTATTTGCCTCCCAAAAGCTTTCCTACACTTTCCTTATTAAGCTTAGGGGTTTCACCACTCATTTTGGTCAACGTAATTTTTGTGGTTTATTGGTTGCTTCAGTGGCGCCGACAGATGTGGCTTTCGGCTATCATATTATTTTTTGCATACTTTCATTTTAATCCGTTTTTTGAATTTTCTTCGGAAGGAGATTCCGAAGCATACAATCATACACTTACTGTCTTAAGCTTTAATGTGCGCTTGTTTAACGCCTACGAAGAAAAACCTTCCGAAGATGTGCTCACTCGTTTTGCAGAGCTTATTTCGCAAGAGCAACCCGATGTGATTTGCGTTCAAGAATACTATCGAAAATCGCCAATTAGCATTTCGGGTTATCCGTATCAGTATACACGATTTAAAGATGATAAAGCCAATTTAGGTCATGCCATCTTTTCTAAATACCCGTTGATTAATACGGGTGCGTTCGACTTCACCGATTCTTATAACAATGTCCTATTTGCCGATGTGCTGAAAGCAGAAGATACGGTTAGAGTGTATAACTTGCATTTGCAGTCCTTAGGTATTTCGCCCAAAATGGAAGCCTTGCAAGAAGGTAATAAAGAACGCTTGCGTAAAAGGCTGGCGCGTTCCTTTATACAGCAGCAGGCACAAGTGGATTTTGTACGTGACCACAAGAAGAATGTTGGGCATCCGGTTATCTTGTGCGGCGATTTTAACAACACTCCGTTCTCCTATACCTATCACAAATTACAACAGGGATTTCGAGACGCATTTGTCGAGCGGGGCAGTGGACTTGGAACTACGTTCAAATTTGATGGTTATCCCATGCGAATTGATTATATCCTTGCTTCGGAAGAACTAGATGTGCTCAATTTTAAGACAATTTCCAATTCCTTTTCCGATCACTATCCTATAAGTGCTACAGTGGGCTGGGACCTTAAACCGACAGATTAAGTTTTAGTGTTTCTAAATAATTTAATGTGTTGGGTCCTTCGTTAAAAAGTAGGTCTAATACCGAAAGATTGTGCAAAAATCCGTGCGCTTCTTGAAACACTTGAATGTACGGAGTAATGCTGTGCTTTTTTTTAGCTTTCGCAACGGCCAACTGTCTAAGGTCTGTGATCTTCGGATCTGTCTCATAATCCATGGACATTGTAGTAGGAACATTGAGCTCGATCAGTTCACTAAGTACTTCGAAAATTCTAATGTTATGAGCTAATAATTGCGTCGCCCTATCGTCGAAAAGAGCTGCGAGCTCGTCTTCATAAAATTCGAAATAAGGAGAGGTGCGATAGGCGGTTTGCAACGATTTCCAATGTTGGTCCTGCCAAGGAAATGCAGTTTCAGTAACTACGTCTTTTGTTTGTTGTCGCGTTCCATCTTTTGAATGCTTTATGGGGACATTCAACAGCAGTCTTCCATTGCTATGCGCTATGTAGGCGCGATTGCGATAGGTCTGCTTTTGGTAATTATCATGAACCTCGAATACCACTGCATTAGCCTGAGCAACGGCAGCCATCTGTACGATCGATGGGAAATAAGTGGGATGTATAAGTATCTGGTCCATTCAAAATTGCTACGGCAAAAGCCTGCCAACTATCCTAACGGATTAAACAGGCTTTGGTTGCTTTACTTTTTAGCAGACTTCTTTCGTTTTCTGAAATAGTTAAACGCAAACCAACCTATTAAAAGGATAAGGAAATATTTAAAATACGAAACAGGATTGCCTTCACCACCAACTGTAGTGAACAGACGTTCCCATCGAATTTTATTGGTGAGTCCTTTGGCATTGCTATTCCAACTCATCCATACGAATACCGGTTTACCTACAATGTGATTTTCGGGAACATAGCCCCAGGTACGCGCATCTTCACTATTGTTCCTATTGTCTCCCATCATCCAGTAATAGTTCATCTTGAACGTATATTCGGTAATTGGGGAGCCATTAAGCAGAACTTGTGTGCCCGACTGCGTAATGCTGTTCTCAACACCCAATTCGCTACCTTCATATACTTCAATTATTCGTTTGTAGAATGGAATACTCTCTGGCGTAATAGCCACCGTTTTTCCGGCTTCCGGGATGTAGATTGGGCCAAACTGATCGTTGTTCCATTGGTAATTAGGATTTGCCGGAAATGTGGTTTGCGACCATTGTCCAACTTCTCCTTGAACCCGTTGCACTTGTAGTATATCGGGAAGATTCTTGATTCGTTCGGCTGTTTCCGAAGTCATATGCATGATATAGGCCGTGCCTTGTTGGTTGATCACGCCCATATCGGTTACGTCGTAGCGCTCCATCACATACTGCAGATTTATGGGTCTCGATGTGATCACTTGATGAGCGAATTGCAGTTTTGCGCGACTTGGTAAGGTGTTTTGTTTGCCGTTGATAAAGACAAATCCGTCTTTAACAGCAATAGAATCACCTGGAACACCCACACAACGCTTTACATAATTCGATTTCTTATCTATGGGTTTATAGTAGTATTTTCCATCGCCGTATTGTTGAAAAGCATTCACGGTATCGACCGGCCAATTGAATACCACAATGTCATTTCGTTCTATCTTTTGAAATCCGGGAAATCTAAAATAGGGGAGTTGAGGTTTTGGAAGATACGATTTAACCTTTACGACCGGTATGGTATCATGTACCATAGGGAAGGAGATAGGTGTCATAGGAGTTCGCGCGCCATAATGATATTTGCTCACAAAAAGGAAATCACCTACTAATAATGTCTTTTCTAATGATGAGGTCGGGATGGTGAACGGTTGCATAAAATAAGTATGCACTATGGTGGCAGCAACCACCGCAAAAAGGATGGAACTCACCCATTCTCCTGTGGCGGTTCTTGGTTTTAAACTGCGATCTTCTATATAAGTAACGTCTTGGGTGTAATTTATATAATAGATATAAAGTCCTAAAGTGAGTAGAACCAAAGCGGTGTCGGCAGTACTGTTGCGGCCAAAACTACGAATGGTTTCTACCCATACCACCGGAAACATGATCAAGTTTACGATAGGAACAAAAAGTAAGATCGTCCACCACCAGGGTCGGTTAATGATCTTCATTAGAACTACCGCATTGTATACGGGAACTGCTGCTTCCCAGGCGTTTCTCCCTGCTTTAGTATATAGTTTCCATGTTCCGGCAAAGTGGATTACCTGAATTACAAGTATAAATATCAACCAACCTGTCCAAGTCATAATTCTTATTTTGTGAAGGAAATTCCTTCCGTTCTTTTATTTTAATTGAAGCACGTCCTTCATGGTGTAAACTCCTTTTTTATCTTGAAGCCACTCTGCTGCTAAGATAGCTCCTTTTGCAAATCCGTCGCGACTATGTGCTTCGTGTCTCAAACTAATGGAATCGATTTCCGAAGCATACTCAATAATATGTGTGCCCTTTATACCTGCTATTCGTTTTGCTATAATTTGAATGTTCTCTTCGGAAGCCTCCGCCAGCGTCCATTCTTTCTTTGCTGTATTTTTAATGATTCCTTCGGCCAATGTGATCGCTGTCCCGCTTGGAGCATCTTTTTTCTCGGTATGATGGATCTCTTCAATTCCAACCGAATATTCGTCCCAGTCTTTCAGTAGGGTAGCCGCGTATTCGTTTAGGCTAAAGAAGAGATTTACACCAACGCTGAAGTTGGACGCATAAATAAGGCTTCCGTTACGATTGGAGCACATTTCCAGTACTTGCTCGTATTCATCTAGCCATCCTGTGGTGCCACATACTACAGGTATGTTCGCTTCAAAACAAGATGTTAGATTGGTCACGGCTGCTTCAGGAGAAGAGAATTCGATTGCTGCATCGGCATCTGTAAGATCTCCTTCCGAAGTAGTACTTGAACGCTTAAAAACAATGCTGTGGCCTTTAGCGATAGCAAGGCTTTCGATCGTTTTTCCCATTTTTCCGTATCCTAAGAGTGCTAACTTCATTTTAGATTGAGTCTAAGAGATAGTCCGTAATTTGTACTTGCGTTTATTGGGTTCACCTCAAAGTTTGGTTGCACCGAGAGGTTTTCATTTACGTTAAATTGTTTTAAATGCGCATCGACATTCGCATCAACGATATTCACCAAATAGAATGCAAGCGTAACAATTATGCTTATGTCTTTGTTCTTTTGGGCGGACCGTTGTGCGTCTATAAGTCGGTCGTTAGAGATCACCGGAGTTTCACCATTACCATAAAATTCGTCGTCTGTAAATCCTGCTAATCGCCGTTTGTAGGCGGTTCTAAAACGATCGTAATCGTTGTCATTCTTAATGTAGAAATACACTCCCGAAGCCATACCTGCATAAATTATTGGGATCTTCCAATAGCGTTTGTTATAAGCTTGACCCAATCCCGGCAGTACAGCCGAATAGAACGCAGCCTTAGACGGTGCCAATGGATTGTACGAAGTTGTGATAGAATCTTCTACCACCACGATACGTTCATTTTTTGTTACTGAAAGTGAATCGGTAGTTTGTGCAGCCAGTGTACCCGAGACAAAAAATAGAAACCAATAAAGGAGCAGATTAGTTTTCACTTTTAATTCGATTGAGGATACGTAGAAAATCATCCTTGTCTTTAAAAGGGAGTACGAGTTGTCCTTTTCCCGACTTCGCTACTTTCACATCTACTTTGGTATCTAAGAGATCGGAGAGTTCTTTTCTCCCTTTATTTGCAAATTGCGGAAGTTGCTTTTTCGTTTTCTTTGGGGTATCGTCGGGTGTTTTATAGTTTCTTACGAGTGCTTCGGTGTCACGTACCGAGAGTTTTTCGGAAATGATCTTCTCGTAGATGTCTAGCTGATCGTTGGTGTCTTCGATATTGATTAACGCTCTACCATGCCCCATGCTTATAAAACCATCACGCATCCCGGTTTGAATGATAGGGTCTAATTTTAACAAGCGTAAGTAATTGGCTATGGTCGATCTATTTTTACCCACTCGATCGCTTAATTCTTCTTGAGTCACATTGATCTCTTCAATAAGTCGTTGATATGAAAGTGCGATCTCGATAGGATCGAGGTCTTGTCGTTGAATGTTTTCAACCAAGGCCATTTCTAACGATTCTTGATCGTTGGCTATTCGGATATACGCAGGAATAGTAGCTAATCCTATAAGTTTGGAAGCTCTAAAACGACGTTCCCCGCTAACCAGCTGGTACTTGTTAAAATCTAGTTTGCGTACTGTGATAGGTTGAATAACACCCAGCTCCTTAATGGAAGAGGCCAATTCACGCAGGGATTCTTCATTAAAACTGGTTCTAGGTTGAAATGGGTTTACTTCGATGCTGTCGAGATCTAATTCGACAATGCTTCCTACCACCTTATCTGCATTTTTGTCTTCAGCAGACTTAATATCGTTAGAAGGATCTTTCAGCAACGCCGATAATCCACGTCCTAATGCTTGCTTTTTAGTTGCTTTCGCCATCGTCTCTTAACCGTTTTTCTCAATTAGTTCTTGTGCCAAACTTAAGTAATTATTGGCGCCTTTACTACTAGCATCATAGCTAATAATGCTCTCACCATAACTAGGTGCTTCACTTAAACGCACATTACGCTGAATGATTGTTTTAAACACCATTTCATCGAAATGTTTTTTAACTTCATCTACCACCTGATTGGACAATCGCAGTCTCGAATCGTACATGGTTAGCAGTAAGCCTTCGATATCTAGATTTTCGTTATGGATCTTCTGTACACTTTTTACCGTGTTTAACAGTTTACCGAGCCCCTCAAGTGCGAAATATTCACATTGAATCGGAATAATTACCGAATCTGCTGCTGTAAGCGCATTAAGCGTTAATAACCCTAGCGATGGCGCGCAATCGATTAATATAAAATCATACTCTGATCGCAAACCGTCGATCGCATTTTTAAGCATATACTCTCGCTGTTCTTTGTCTACCAATTCTATTTCGATGGCTACAAGATCTATATGAGAAGGAATAACATCTAGATTTGGCGAGTTGGTCGATACAATTGCTTCTTTTGCGGATACCGTGTGTTCTAGGAGTTGATAGGTGCCCATTTCGACATTTTCTACTTCAATTCCCAGACCCGATGTGGCATTGGCTTGGGGATCGGCATCGATCAACAACACCTTTTTTTCTAATACACCTAAGGAAGCCGCTAGATTAACTGAGGTTGTGGTCTTTCCAACCCCTCCTTTTTGATTTGCAATTGCAATGATTTTTCCCATTAAGTTGCTACAAGATTAAGCGTTAAAAATACGATTAATAAACCGGATAGAAAATGAATTTTGTTAACAGGAAGTGAACAATTTTATACTACCGATCTATTGTAAACCATACTCTAAATCAATTTGTTCGGATTATTTTTGTTGGGATGAAAGGTTGTTTGTTGTAACTATTTTGAAAAATTGAGTGCTCACTTGGAGCAAAACAGTCTAAGTATAAAAAGAATTGTCTGTTCGAGTGGTTCGCCTTAGGCGAACGGTATCGAGTATCGCTACTCACAAAAAATAAACGATTCTCGATACAATCCCGTTACGACGGGATCACTCGAACAGACCTCCCTTATGACTTAAAGTTACAAATAATTTCTCACTTCTTATTTGTTCTTCTTAGATCGTATCATCATTTCCAGCATATCCCACATTTGCTCAGGGATTTCTTCTAGTAAATTCATTTGTCCGGCTCCCTTCAACCATTCACCACCGTCGATCACGATCACTTCGCCGTTTAAATATGCCGAAAAGTCGGATACCAAATAGGCGGCTAGGTTCGCTAGTTCTTGATGATCTCCCACTCGTTTCAAAGGAACTTTTTTCGCAAGGTCAAACTTCTCCTTTAACTCTCCCGGTAACAAACGGTCCCATGCCCCTTTGGTAGGAAACGGTCCCGGGGCGATAGCATTAAAGCGCATACCGTATTTTGCCCATTCTACAGCTAACGATCGTGTAAGTGCAAGTACACCTGCCTTTGCAGTGGCACTAGGCACAACATAGGCAGATCCTGTAAAGGCATATGTCGTCACGATATTTAAAACTGTCTTGTTTGTTTCTTTTTTGTCTATCCAATGCTTTCCAAAGGCTAAGGTGCAGTTCTTAGTACCTTTTAATACGATGTCTATAATGGTGTCAAAAGCGTTTGCCGATAAACGCTCGGTAGGTGAAATAAAGTTTCCGGCAGCGTTGTTTAAAAGAACATCTACGGTTCCAAATGTATCGACAGAAGCCTTTACCATTGCTTCTACTTCATCGTAATTTCGAACATCACATTGTACAGGAAGCACTGTGCCACCTGTCTGTGCTTCCAGCTCTTTCTGTACTTTTTCGAGCTTTTCGATATTTCGAGAGGTGATTACCACATTTGCCCCTAATTCTAAAAAATAGGTGGTCATCGATTTGCCGAGTCCGCTTCCACCGCCTGTTACTACAATTGTTTTTCCCTTTAGTGCGTCGTCACGCAGCATTTTCGCTTGTAAATCCATCGTTATTGTCTTAAGTTGGTCAGGTAAAAATACGGAAAGCAATTGAATTATTATGCGTGCATAGTAATTTAATCGGTTTTCTTTTTTCTATAGGCAAAGCAATAGGGGAAGCGGGGGTCATTTTTGATCTTTGGGTGCACGAACGTCCCGCAAGGTTTCATGCCAATTTTTTGCATGACTTTTTCTGAAGCTGTATTTCCTTTTGCAGCGAACGCATAGACTTCTTCTTGGTGAAAAATAGTGAACGCTGCTTCTAAACAGGCAAATGCTGCTTCCGAAGCATACCCTTTTCCCCATGCAGCACGTTTTAAGCGCCACCCCATATCTACACAGGGAGTGAACTCACTCTCCCAAGTTTGGTTCATAAGACCTGTAAAGCCAATAAATTCGCTGGTTTCTAACACTTCGACAGCAAAATAGCAATATCCGTGGGTAATGAAATGCTGTTGTAATTTCTCGATCAATTCGATCGATTCTTCTGTTGATAATAGCTTCGGAAAGTATCGCATGACCTCAGGGTCTTTGCCCATAGCTACAAAAGGTGCTACATCTGTGGCTTCCCAGTTTCTTAGTCCGAGTCGCTTAGTTTGTAATACAAACTTCCTTGCTGTCATACACCTAGGCTACCGAATCTATCAAGACCTGCAGCATTTCGATCGCTGCGTCCGGAATTCTCGTTCCAGGACCATAGACTGCTACGGCACCTGCATCGAATAAATATTGATAATCTTGTGCGGGTATTACACCACCTACAATCACCATGATATCATCACGACCTAAAGCTTTTAGTTCTTCAATTACCTGGGGCACTAAGGTTTTATGCCCAGCGGCCAAAGAAGATACGCCTAAAATATGTACGTCGTTCTCAACAGCTTGTTTTGCGGCCTCTTTTGGAGTTTGGAATAAGGGGCCAATGTCTACATCAAAACCTACGTCGGCATAACCTGTGGCGACGACCTTAGCGCCGCGATCATGTCCATCCTGACCCATTTTGGCGATCATGATTCTAGGTCGCCGTCCTTCTAGTTCGGCGAATTCGTCAGCCATTTGTCGGGCCTTTTCAAAGGAGGCGTCTTTTTTTATTTCTTTGCTATACACTCCGCTAAAGGATTTGATTTGTGCTTTATAGCGACCAAATACACGTTCGCAAGCATCACTTATTTCTCCTAGTGTCGCTCGTTCTCTTGCTGCCGCTACTGCTAAAGCTAATAAATTTCCATCAGCTGTGCGTGCACATTCAGTTAAATTTGATAGTGCTTGTTCCACTTTTTTAGAATCTCGTGCTTTTTTTATTTGCTCTAATCGAGCAATTTGAGACATTCGCACCTTTTGGTTATCTACATCCAAAATTTGAAGCGGATCTTCTTTCTCGAGTCGATATTTATTAACACCAACAATAATGTCTTGTCCGCTATCAATTCGAGCTTGTTTTCTTGCAGCTGCTTCTTCTATACGAAGTTTTGGGATTCCGGCTTCAATTGCTTTGGTCATACCACCTAGCGATTCCACCTCTTCAATGAGTGTCCAGGCTTTGCTAGCTATTTCATCGGTAAGACTTTCTACATAATAGCTACCGGCCCATGGATCGACCGTGCGTGTGATCTGAGTTTCTTCCTGAAGGTAAATTTGTGTGTTCCGTGCAATCCGCGCTGAAAAATCGGTAGGCAAGGCAATGGCCTCATCCAAGGCATTTGTGTGTAAACTTTGGGTGCCGCCAAAAGCCGCAGCGGCAGCTTCTATACATGTTCGAGCCACATTATTAAACGGATCTTGCTCTGTAAGACTCCAACCGCTCGTCTGACAATGTGTGCGTAAGGCCAATGACTTCTCGTTCTTAGGATCGAACTGCTTCACGATCTTGGCCCAAAGCATGCGCGCGGCGCGCATCTTGGCGATTTCCATAAAATGATTCATCCCAATAGCCCAAAAGAACGAAAGTCGAGGCGCAAAGGTGTCGATATCCATGCCGGCAGCAATTCCGGTTCGTATGTATTCCAATCCGTCGGCTAAGGTGTACGCAAGCTCAATATCGCATGTGGCACCGGCTTCCTGCATATGATAACCGGAGATGGAAATAGAATTGAATTTCGGCATATTTTCCGAAGTAAATTCAAAAATGTCACTAATGATCTTCATCGATGGTTTTGGCGGATAGATATAGGTATTTCGCACCATAAACTCCTTTAAGATATCATTTTGGATGGTTCCTGTTAAGGCATTCAACGAAACGCCTTGTTCTTCCGCAGCAACAATATAAAATGCCATGATCGGTAAAACCGCACCGTTCATGGTCATAGAAACACTCATTTTGTCTAATGGGATCTGATCGAACAAGACCTTCATGTCTTCTACCGTATCGATTGCGACTCCTGCTTTACCCACATCGCCTACGACACGCTCATGATCGCTATCGTAGCCTCGGTGGGTGGCGAGATCGAATGCGACCGACAGCCCTTTTTGACCTGCAGCTAGATTTCGACGATAAAAAGCATTGCTTTCTTCGGCCGTTGAAAACCCCGCATATTGTCGAATGGTCCAAGGGCGCCGCACATACATTGTAGAATATGGTCCACGCAGATATGGCGGTATGCCTGCCACAAAATTAAGGTGTGATAACGAGTCGGTTGCTTGGTCTGTATAACGCTCCTGTATTTTTATATCCTCGGCAGTAGTATAGGTCGAACCGGTGCTTTTGGTGTTTGTCTCACTAAGGTCACTTGTAGTTAGTTCTAAATGTTGTAAATTTTTTCTAGCCATCGATAATTAGTTTAATTAAAAATACCACTGCAACTCCCATTAAAATTATTCCACCGGAGGCCGCTGAATAGATAAATACCTTAGAAGTACCACTGCGCTGATATCTCGCGGTCTTTACACCATACTGCAACAGTCGAACTCCTAAAAAGAAGAGCAGTAATGGCAAGAAGATTTGACCTATAGATCCCATATTCAATTTTTATATTATTGCTCTCGAAGCCAGATATATGCCAAATCCCACAAACAAGACGCCCGATAGAATAATGATGTATTGGTAATATTTTGATCTGCTAAGTCGCTTAAACCGAATTAACAATGCGAATCCCAATAACATAAAAATCAATCCTAATATGACCTCTAGTGCTTCCTGGCTCACGATTGTTCAGTTTTAAGGCGTTCTTGTTCTATTTTTTCTGAAAGACGGCATGGTACAACGGGAGCAATAAGTGTTTTTCGTGCTTTGGTCTTTACAAACGGATATAATTCCATATCGTCTTTCATCCGGTCGGCGGCATTGGTCTGGTAATTGGTGCCCAATAATTTTAACTTCCCACTGTCAAACAGTTGTTGTTCTTTCTCGGCACTTTCTTTTATTTTGCGTTGTATGGTGCCTTCTTTCAATTGTTTTAAAAAACCACCTCCGGCCTCAATATTCTTAAATAATTCTAGTGCTTTTTCTGCCAATTCGGTGGTTAAATTTTCGATATAATAGGTTCCATCGGCCGGGTTGCTTACGGTATCAAAATAACTTTCAGCTTTTAATATGAGCAGTTGATTGCGTGCAATTCGTTCGCCAAATTCGTTGCTTTTATGGTAAAGTACGTCATACGGTAAATTACAAATGGTATCGGCTCCACCTAGGATAGCACTCATACATTCGGTGGTGGTTCTAAGCATATTCACATTGTAATCGTAAATGGCTTTGTTTCGTTTCGATGGAATCGCCACAACATGACACTCCCTTTTACAGTGGTACGCTCCTGCTAGGACTGCATAAAGTTTTCGAAGTGCTCTAATTTTTGCGATCTCAAAAAAGTAATTACTGCCTACCGCGATCTTAAAAGTCATGGAGTTAATACCAGCTGCTTGCGTTGTATCTTCATTTGCGCTCCAATGATTCAAATATTCATTCGCGTGTGCCATTGCATATGCCAATTGTTGAACGATATTCGCGCCGGCATTTTGATATGTCGTTGTGTCGACACTTAGTATATTCGCTTCGGAAGCTTTTTGAACTACAGTTTCGACTACCGAATGGTCCTTTTCTAAGCTGTGATACCAATTTCCCTGTTCCGCAAGATGACCAATTAAGTCGATGTTGTAATAAACCGTTGCTTGTTTTTCTGTAAGGTACTGTTGCAACTGAAGCATAAAGGCTTCAGAAAGGAACTGAAGATCAAAATAGATACTTGCTCTGTCGAAAGGAAAATCTTTAAATACGGATGTTGTATCGAACGCAGCTTCCGAAGAAAAAAGTATGGCTTCCGCCCCTCGCTCGACAGCGTCCAATGCCAGTCTATTTGCAATTTTAGGATCATCGATAAAGATCGATTGTGCAATCTTCCATTGTTGGGGTTGACCCGGAATGGGAGGGAAGGGATTTGCAACATCGTCTTGATGGTAGAACGGTTTTACATGAATACCTTCTAACGATTGCCATACCAAGGTCTCGTTATAGTCGGCACCTTTTAGATCGAACTGTATCTTTTGTTTCCATTGTTTCGCGGAAACTTCATCAAAATCGTCGAAAAGTTTACTCATTATCATTGTCTTTTTTGATGCTGTCCTCGTGTTGAATTATATAGATGTCCTCGTTTTCCTTTTTGAGGTAATATTTTTCTCTCGCAAATTTTTCTACCTCATTGCTGTCTTTCATCTTTTCGATAAAGACCTTGTCCTTTTCGATCTCGCCTTTGTAAAACGCTTTATTCTCCTCCAAGGCTTCGATGTCGTCGTCTAATTCCTTATGAATAAAGTAGGAATTGGTGTCGAAAAAGAACATCCATATCACAAATAGCAGGAGGATAAGTATGTATTTATTACTTATCACCTTAAACCATTTCTTTTGTTTTATTTCTGAAAAACTCACGATTCGGTTTTCGCTATTTTCTGATTAATAATACTCCTAATCACATTCACCGCTACGGTATTGTAACGGTTGGTAGGAATTATGATATCGGCAAATTCTTTTGTCGGCTCAATAAATTGCTGATGCATGGGTTTGAGCGTTGATTGATATCGATTCAATACTTCTTCAAGGTCTCTGCCACGCTCTGCAATATCACGTTTTAATCGGCGTATTAGTCGCTCGTCACTATCGGCATGTACAAAGATCTTAATGTCAAAATGCTGTCGAATTTCGGGGTGCGTAAGTATAAGGATTCCCTCAACTATTACCACTTTTCTCGGATAGGTAGTTACCGTTTCTCCGGTTCGATTGTGCTCAACGAACGAGTAGACCGGTTGTTCGAACGATTCGCCTTTCCGAAGTAATTCTAAGTGGGAACACAACAAATCAAAATCGATCGAGTTTGGGTGGTCAAAATTGATCTTCACGCGTTCTGCGTACGATAGGTGACTGGTGTCCTTGTAATATGAATCTTGTGATATGATACACACCTCGTCTTGTGGTAATTCTGCCACAATTTGACCGACCACTGTCGTTTTTCCACTTCCTGTACCGCCGGCAATACCTATTATGAGCATACGTAGATGTTTCAGCAAAAATAAGGATTATGTTAATGAGTTTCCACCCTCAGGCATAAAAGCTGTGATTATTTTTCAACAGCTGCCACTTCTTCCTCAGTAACCATTTTTTCTTGGGTATTGCCCCATGAGTTCATCACATAATTAAGAACATCGGCGACTTCGGCATCGGTCAAACCCATTGGCGTCATGATCCCATTATAGGTAACTCCATTCACCACGATCTCGCCGCGTTGCCCATATTTTACCGAATGTATACTTTCAGTTCGTTTTTCGGTGAGCCAATTAGACCCCGCCAAAGGAGGAAAATTATTTGGAACACCTTTGCCATTTGGTAAGTGACATTGTTTACAGAAATCGTCGTAGATCACTGCGCCACGCTCTATACTTTTTTCCAGCACTGTTTGATTGTTAGACGCTGTTTTGTTTTGGCCTATTTTAATGGGTTCTTTTGTTTTTTTTTCTGAAGAATTACAGGCACAGCATAACATGGCAGCTGTAATTAGTATGACTAGTTTTTGCATTTTATTCTAAGCGTTACGATTACTATTCCGGAATGATTCTCACAATTCCCTTACCTTCGATGCCGATATAAATTAGACCATCGGGGCCTTGTTTCACATTGCGAACACGACCCACGTCTTCGGCAATTTTTTCACGACCAATTACCTCGGTACCGTTAAGTTTCACCAATTCGACATAATTGAACTTTAACGACCCTACTAGTAAATGCCCTTTCCAATCGGGATAGGTGTCGCCGGTAACGAAGTCCATTCCACAGGGTGCGATCGAAGGTACCCAGTAATAGATTGGTTGCACCATTCCCGGTCTGGAAGTTTCGTCGGTGAATTTGGTACCACTGTAATTTACTCCGTAAGATACCACGGGCCAACCGTAATTAGCTCCTTTTTCAACAATATTGATCTCATCTCCACCTTTTGGTCCATGCTCATGAATCCATATTTCTCCGGTTTCTGGATGTCTTGCCATACCTTGCGGATTGCGATTTCCGTAGGTAAAAATTGCTTTTTTCGCATTGGGTACGTCTACGAACGGATTGTCATCCGGAATACGACCGTCTTCA
Organism: Candidatus Ulvibacter alkanivorans; assembly: GCF_003333325.1. GTDB lineage: Bacteria > Bacteroidota > Bacteroidia > Flavobacteriales > Flavobacteriaceae > Ulvibacter_A > Ulvibacter_A alkanivorans. Next base: position 19,258 of record NZ_QOLC01000059.1, read on the forward strand.
TGTAGGCGATAGACTTTTCCTCCGTCGCGAGTAAGGTCTTGTGGGTTTACATCCCGTTGCCCTCGTTCTCCAATAGTAAAGAACACGTAGCCATTCTTGTCGAATTCTATACGAGAGCCAAAATGTTGTCCGCGCGTACTATTAGGAGTTGCTTTATAGAGCGCTTCAATATTGGTTAAAGCATTATTTTCAAGTTTCGCTCGAATCAATTTGGTGTTTCCACCTTCACCTTCGCCTTCTGTCGAAGCATAGGTGATATAGATCCAGCCATTCTCACTATAATTAGGATGGGCTTCGATATCTAATAAGCCCCCTTGTCCGCGATTGTATACCTCAGGAACATTCGTTACGGTAGATTTGGTGCCATTTTTAAAATGGATGAGTTGGCCACTTATTTCGGTTATGAGCATACTGCCGTCGGGCAGCCAAGTCATTCCCCACGGATTTGCAAGTCCGTCGACCACGGTTTCGATCGAGTAGGTACGCTTTTCGGTATTAAGAGCGACATCGTTCTTTTTTTTCGGTGCGTTACACCCAACCAGAATCGTGGTGAACGCGAATACCGCTATTAGTTTTTTCATAGGTGTGATAATTTTCTTTGAAAGATACTAAAATTAGGTCGAAACGTGAAAAGCCCCAACTCTTAATAAGCTGAGGCTTTTGCGGGGGAATAATGTCTATCTGAACACGTAAGTAGTACTCAGGTTCTCTGACATTCTTATGTACGAAAAATAAAAGCTTTTGGTTTTATAAGGGTTACTATTAAGTCCCAATCTCTTTCGTAATTAGATTTTCTGGTCGGGGTGGCAGGGTTACTCGCTTCGCTCGTGATCCTAAAGGAGGGGGTGGATACATCAAAAGCTAAAAGCTGCGCTTTCATACTCTTTTTATTTTCACCTCGTCTTGCAAATTAGGTTCGCGACTTATGAAAATAAAAAAAGCCAAACAATTTTGTTTGGCTTATGATGTCGGGGTGGCAGGATTCGAACCTGCGACCTCCTGCTCCCAAAGCAGGCGCGATGACCGGGCTACGCTACACCCCGAGGTGTATTTCTAAATTCGAGAAGATTTGCTTCTAGAATTTCGAGTGGCAAAAATAATCAATTCGTAGTGTCTTACAAGCGATGCGACCAATTATTTTTACGGAATGTTTTACCGCGTTCAATTTTAGGTGGCTTCAGCGAGTTCCAGCTCCTTTTCTAATTCCTCGGTTAGTTCCAATGTGTGATACACATCTTGTACATCATCGTCGTCTTCGAACGCTTCAATTAACCTTACAATATCCTTGGCTTCCGATAGTGGTAGTGTTTTAGTGTGCACCGGAATACGCTCTAATTCTGCATTTTTAGGTTCAATATTCAATTCCTCAAAGGCAGTGGACATCTTTCCGAAGTCATTAAAATCGGTATACACGATTACAAAATCTGATTCAATCTCGAACTTGGTGGCTCCGGCTTCAATGAGTTGTAATTGTAATTCTTCAAGATTGATTTCTATTGTGTTTTTTTCTATTGTAAAAACGCCTTTTCTGTCAAATAGAAATTCAAGTGATCCGTTAGTGCCCAAGCTGCCTTCATGTCGTGTGAAAATTGATCGTACCGAAGCTACTGTTCGGTTGGTATTGTCTGTAGTACATTCTATAAAAAAGGCAATTCCGTAGGGTCCATAGCCTTCAAAACTTATCTTTTCATATGCATCGGCATCGGCTCCGGTCGCTTTTTTTATTGCGCGTTCAATAGTGTCTTTTGGCATATTAACACCCTTCGCGTTTTGAATGGCGTTTCTCAAGGCAGGATTGGTTTCGGGATCGCCATTTTGATCGCTTTCCTTGATCGCAACATTGATCTCTTTAATGATACGAGTAAACTGCTTGCCGCGTTTTTTGTCTTGAGCGCCCTTTCGATGTTTGATGTTCGCCCATTTACTATGTCCAGCCATGTGTTACGGTTTTTCTTACAGAGTAACCTACTATTTTTTGTGTATTCCTAAAAATGAATTGTCTTAAATATTTCTGAAAAAACAATTAAAATCACATTACCACCGTAGCAGCCCATGCTATCTTTGTCTGCTGTCGACAAAAATGTATCTTTATGCAAAATTTTACTATGGACGAATCCTTTAAGGCAATAGTTAATGATTCTTTCGAATTTTCCTTGCTTCGGAAAGAGATAGAGTCACTCGACTTACTTTCCGAAGAAAATAAACTTCACCTGCTACACGAAAATAGGTCTGTTGAAGCGACAATTTTAGACAGTGATTTTAACAATAGAAGCTACACCTTAAAAATTAAAGGCAAGCGCTATACGGTTAAGCTTGAGAGCGAATTAGATGCCCTCATCGAAGAAATGGGCTTATCCCTTGGTGCAGATGCTGTCGACAATGAAGTTCACGCACCTATGCCCGGACTCATATTAGAAGTAAATGTTTCCGAAGCACAAGAAGTAAAAGAAGGGGACGCACTCTGTGTATTGGAAGCCATGAAAATGGAGAATGCGCTTATGGCTCCCAGAGACGGAGTCATAAAATCAGTACAGATTGCAAAAGGGGATGCTGTAGAAAAAGGGATGTTATTGATAGAATTAGAAGCTATATGATACGAAAAATAGTAATTGCCAATCGTGGTGAGATCGCAGTTCGCATAATTAAAACTGCCAAAAATATGGGGATAAAGACGGTGGCTGTCTATTCGGAAGCCGATCGAAATGCACCTCATGTAATTCAAGCCGATGAAGCTGTATGTATAGGTCCCGCGCCTTCTTCAGAATCGTATTTAAAAGGGGACACCATTATTAAAGTGGCCAAAGATAAAAATGCGGATGCCATTCACCCGGGCTACGGATTTCTAAGTGAAAATGCAGAATTTGCCGAGAAAGTGAAAGCGAACGATCTGTTGTTTATTGGTCCTAAGCCTCATGCTATTCGCGTAATGGGAAGTAAACTGGCAGCAAAAGATGCGGTAAAATCGTACGATATACCAATGGTGCCAGGGATAGATGAAGCCATTACCGATGTTGGCAAAACCAAAGAAATAGCGAATGAAATTGGATTTCCAATACTCATAAAAGCATCTGCCGGCGGTGGAGGAAAAGGAATGCGGATCGTAGAAAGAGAAGCAGAGTTAGCCGAACAGATGAAACGCGCTATTAGTGAAGCCGAATCGGCCTTTGGTGATGGTTCGGTTTTTATAGAAAAGTATGTAGCCTCACCGCGACATGTGGAAATTCAAGTGTTGGCAGATTCCTTCGGAAACACTCTGCACCTGTTCGAACGGGAGTGTAGCGTACAACGTAGACACCAGAAAGTAGTAGAAGAAGCACCATCGGCGGTGCTGACGCCGGAATTGCGCGCTAAAATGGGTGAAGCAGCAGTTAAAGTAGCAAGAGCATGCGATTATTTGGGAGCCGGGACGGTAGAGTTCTTATTAGATGAGAACCACAATTTTTACTTTTTAGAAATGAATACCCGTCTGCAAGTCGAGCATCCCGTAACAGAATGGATCACAGGGATCGATCTGGTAGAACAACAAATAAAAATTGCACAAGGAGAAGCGTTAGATTTTAAGCAAGAGGATCTAGCAATACATGGTCATGCGATCGAATTACGCGTGTATGCCGAAGATTCTTTCGATAATTTTATGCCTAGTGTAGGTACTTTAGAGCGCTATCGCCCGCCGAGCGGCGAAAACATTAGAGTGGATGACGGATTTAGAGAAGGGATGCAGGTACCCATTCATTACGATCCAATGTTGTCCAAATTGATCACTTGGGGTAAAACTCGGAACGAGGCCATACAACGAATGTTAACCGCTATTGAAGCCTACGAAGTAGTAGGTGTGAGTACGACGCTTCCCTTCGGAAGGTTTGTATGTGAACATGAAGCTTTTAGAAGTGGCGCGTTCGACACTCATTTTGTGAAAAAATACTATTCCGAAGAAATCCTACAAGAACAAATGAAAGTAGATGCCGAGATTGCCGCAAAGGTGGCGTTACACCGGTATTTGAAAGACTTAGAAAAACTGCGTCTACCAAATCAATAATATCATGAGCGACAATACAAAGAAATTGCAAGAAAAACTTGCGGAAGCGAAAAAGGGGGGAGGAGACGCCCGAATAAAGAAACAGCACGACAAAAAGAAGTTAACAGCTAGAGAGCGTGTGGCGTATTTGCTGGATGAAGGTTCCTTCGAAGAAATGGGAATTTTAGTGACCCATCGTACGACCGACTTTGGCATGGACAAACAAAAATATTATGGTGATGGCGTGGTAACCGGTTATGGAACTATAGACGGAAGATTGGTGTATGTTTTTGCGCAAGATTTTACGGTGTTTGGTGGAGCGCTTTCAGAAACTCACGCCGAAAAGATTTGCAAGGTAATGGACCATGCCCTTAGAGTGGGTGCGCCCATTATAGGATTGAACGACTCCGGTGGTGCCCGAATTCAAGAAGGAGTTCGCTCGTTAGGCGGCTATGCCGATATATTTTACAGAAATGTTCAAGCGTCGGGAGTGATACCACAGCTATCGGCGATAATGGGACCCTGTGCCGGAGGTGCCGTGTATTCACCTGCCATGACCGATTTCACCTTGATGGTGCAAGACAGTAGTTATATGTTCGTGACCGGCCCCAACGTGGTAAAGACGGTGACGAACGAGAATGTAACTTCCGAAGAACTTGGAGGAGCGCGCACCCATGCTACAAAGAGTGGGGTGACCCATTTTACAGCGGCCAACGATATCGTTTGCTTGGAACAAATTAAGTCATTATTAAGTTACCTCCCACAAAACAACAAAACCACAACCGCGAAATTAGCTTATGAATTAGGTAATGAAGAGCGAGATCAGTTGGAAAACATCGTTCCTGATTCATCGAACAAACCCTATGACATGCACGAGGTGATCACAGGGATCATCGATGAAGATTCGTTTATGGAAGTGCATAAAGACTATGCCGATAATATAATTGTTGGTTTTGCACGACTTGGAGGACGTAGCATTGGTATCGTCGCTAACCAACCAATGAGCTTGGCGGGAGTATTAGATGTAGACAGTTCTATAAAAGGCGCACGATTTACACGTTTTTGTGATGCGTTTAATATTCCGTTACTCGTATTGGTAGATGTGCCGGGATTTCTTCCGGGAACCGATCAAGAGTGGAACGGAATTATTCTCAATGGTGCAAAATTGTTATACGCCTTAAGTGAAGCTACGGTACCGCGTGTCACGGTAATTACTAGAAAAGCGTATGGTGGCGCTTATGATGTGATGAATAGTAAGCATATTGGTGCAGACATGAATTTTGCATGGCCAACAGCAGAAATTGCAGTAATGGGAGCCAAGGGAGCGAGTGAAATCATTTTCAGAAAAGAGATCGCTGCTGCAGAAGACCCCGAGTTGAAGCTAAGTGAAAAAGAGGCTGAATATGCCGAAAAGTTTGCCAATCCGTTTAAAGCAGCACAACGAGGTTTTATCGATGAGGTGATCCTTCCGAAGGAAACCCGTAGAAAATTGTTGAAAGCTTTTGCCATGCTGGAGACCAAGACGGTTTTACGCCCGGATCGCAAGCACGGGAATATCCCTTTATAAAGCGTTTTATTAGTTCTTCGGAAAAATTTACCGTACCGGATTATTTGTTAAAAGAACTTTAATAGCAAATCGATTTCGGCATTCTTTTCTTACCTTTTGTTTGATAACATATTGAAAAAAGAAAGAATTTTAAGAAATGGATGAAATAATACCGCATTCTGAATCAGGCGCCAGAAAGGAACAGAAAGAAGTAGTGGTGGTTACCGGAAGTAGTGGACTAATTGGTACTTCGCTTATTAAACGACTCGCAAAGAAGTATCGGGTCGTTGGCTTAGACAGAGTGGGGCCTCCGTATCCACCCTTACAAGCAGAATGTGTGAATTTTGATATTACCGACGAAAAGGGAATCGATGCTGCTATGGAGCGCATTCGTTACGGTTACGGTAGTAGTATCGCTTCAGTAATTCACTTGGCTGCCTATTATAACTTCAACACAAAAGAAAGCGAGGGTTACCAGGAAATTAATGTAAAAGGAACTGAAAAGTTTTTGAGTCAATTACAAGACTTTGAGGTTGGACAATTTATTTACGCCAGTTCAAACTTGATCTATAAACCGACAGAACCCGGAATTAAAATTCATGAAGATTGTCCCGTCGAGGCCAATTGGGGCTATCCCGAATCCAAGATACAAACCGAAGCATTAATTCGTGATTTCGATCCCGATTTTAATACCGTTTTTTTACGCATTGCTGGGGTATATACAGACCATGGTCATTCCATTCCCATTAGTCAGCAAATAAAACGCATCTATGAAAAACAATTTGTTAGTCATTATTACTCGGGCGATATGGAGCACGGTGATGTTTTTGTGCATCTTGAAGATCTGTTAGCAGCTTTCGAAAAAACGGTTGAACAGCGAGATTCTTTAGATGATGGTGTGGCCATTAACATAGGCGAGCCTGAAACTCCAACCTATAAGGAGTTACAAGATCAGATAGGATTATTGTTGCATGGAAAAGAATGGAAAACGCATGAAATGCCGCCCGAGATTGCGAAGGCAGGAGCTTGGCTTCGAGATATGGTCGATGATCCTTTTATCAAACCATGGATGATCGATAGAGCCAGCGATCATTACGAATTAGACATTAGTCGAGCCAATAAATTACTCGATTGGTATCCTGAACATCGCTTGTTACAAACCTTACCAAAAATCGTTGAGAGTCTTAAAAGTGACCCGGATGCTTGGTATGAAAAAAACAATCTTAAAAAGTAACTATGACCAACAAGGCTTCTGAAATACCAAAAGGTTGGGATTATAATCCGTCGACATGGTCGGAACGAATACCTATAGTTATTCTAGCGATGATTGGTTTTATAATTGCGGGGTATTTAAGTTTATATCAGTTTGAAATGTTAGATACGGTTTGGGAGCCTTTCTTCGGAAACGATAGCGTAACGATCTTAAATTCGAAGATATCGAATGTATTGCCAATTCCCGATGCTGCTTTGGGCGCATTTGGTTATTTGGTAGATGCAGTAACCGGTATAATTGGCGGTACCTATCGATGGAAGAAGATGCCGTGGATCGTAATCGTTTTTGGATTGGCAGTAGGGCCCTTAGGATTTGTAAGTGTGATGCTTGTTGTTTTTCAGCCCGTCCTTTTTTCGGCTTGGTGTACGCTATGTTTGGCATCGGCAATTATTTCAATTTCTATGATCGGGCCTGCCATGGATGAAATGTTGGCTAGTCTTCAGTTTATGAAGAAAGCAAAGCAATCGCAAGCATCGACATGGAAAGTATTTTGGGGAGTTCAGTCTGAAATTGAAAAAGTAAAGTAATATGTGGGCACGGATTTTAAATAGCATTTTGGGACTGTGGTTAATGATCGCGCCGGGGATTTTAGATTTTGGTCCTGCCGCATCAGACAACGGGCATATTATTGGTCCGGTAGTGATAACTTTCGCTATTATTGCGATGTGGGAAGCCACTCGTGTATTGCGAAAATGGAATTATCCATTGGCAATATGGTTGCTGCTAGCACCTTGGGTTTTACAATATGATAGTACGATCGCCATAATGAGTGATGTACTTACGGGTGTTTGTATTTTAATATTTGCTTCTGTTAAGGGAAATGTTGAAAAAACGTATGGCGGCGGTTGGTCCTCGCTCTGGAAAAACAATTCTGAAGACCTTCTAAATTAAAACGAATCTAACTAATATTCCTGTTTAATTTCTGTTCGATTGATGCTTTTCATTTTCTCGAAGAACAGTATATTTGCAATCCCTAAGAGAAGTTTTTCGGGATGTGGCGCAGTCCGGTTAGCGTATTCCGCTTGCAGCGGAATGGTCGCAATGTGATATGGAATATGTAGTGTATATTTTGTTTAGCGAAAAGCTGGGTAGATATTACACCGGTAGTACAAGTGATGTTAAAAAGCGTATTAAGGTCCATAACCAAGGGGGTAAGAAATACACTACTAAGGGTATCCCTTGGATATTGATAAAGACCTATAACTGTGCAAGCCGCAGTGAAGCAGTACGGTTGGAAAGAAATCCAAAGAAAAGAGGTATTAAAAGATACCTTGACGAAGATTGATATTTTCGGGATGTGGCGCAGTCCGGTTAGCGTACACGGCTGGGGGCCGTGTGGTCGCAGGTTCAAATCCTGTCATCCCGACTTTTTAAAGAAAAACCATCTATACAAATAGGTGGTTTTTTTAGTTTATATCCTCCCCTTCACAGTATTTCCCTATTGTTACTGAGGTTCTAAATAGGCACATAAATCTACCCTAAATAGAGATAAAAAGGCATACAATTAGGTACACCATATTTATTTGCAGGTACACCATATTATAAAACTTACTAAAATGAAAATCAGCATATTATATTTACTACAAAAGAACCGTACTAACCAACAGGGAAATTGCCCTATAAGATGTAGAATTACTTATTTTTCAAAAAGGAAAATATTCTCCACTGGGCTATTTATTAATCCTGATTTTTGGAATAGTAAGAAGCAAAAGGCTTTTCCTCCCAATCAAGAAAATGATTATATCAATTCACAATTAAGCCTTATTAGTCAGAAGATTAAAAAGGCTTTTTTATTGCTTCAAGTTCAAGAAAAGGACTTTGATGTTAATGATGTTTATCAAGTCTATAAAGGAAAGAACACCAAGAAAAATAAGTCATTCTTAGAGGTGATGGAATTGCACAATAGTAGAATTGAAAAATTAGTTGGTATTGAGTATGCTCCAAAATATTATCAGAAATGGAAAGGAATGCATACACTTTTAAGTGGTTTTATTAAAAAGACCTACAATAGAAGTGATTTCCTACTAGGCAAATTAACCTTGAAGTTTTTGGATGATATAGACTTCTATATGAAGTCTGAAAAGAACCATAAGCAGATTACTATAAACAAATGTATTCAAAGAGTAAGACAAGTAGTTAGATATGCCATTTCAGAAGGTTATCTAGAGAAAGATCCTTTCATTCTTTACAAACCAAAAAGATATAAAAAGGAAGTGGTCTACTTGACTAAAGAAGAATTGGAACTAGTTGAGAAACATAAGTTTGCACAAATGAGATTAGAGCAAGTGAGGGATATGTTTATTTTCTGTTGTTACACTGGCTTAGCCTATGCAGAGATGTCAAATTTAAAGTCTAAGCATATAGTTACTGGATTTGATGGTAAAGAGTGGATAAAAATGCATAGGAAAAAGACAGGCAAAGACTTTTCTGTACCTCTGTTAGAAAAGCCAATACAGATTATTGAAAAATATGGAGACACTAAGACAGAAAAGATATTACCTAAAATTTCAAACCAAAAGTTCAATTCTTATATCAAGGAGATATGTGAAATTGTTGGCATTGAGAAGAATATTTCACATCATATTGCCAGAAAGACTTTTGCAACTACTGTATTGCTATATAATGATGTTCCTATGGAAATTGTGAGTGAATTATTAGGTCATTCCAAAATTCAAACTACACAACAACATTATGGAAAGATTGTACAGAAGAAAGTTAGTGAAGAAATGAGTAAATTGACATCTAAACTCAATAATTATGACAATAAATAAAAAAACCCCATTCGATATGTCTCAAGTCAGATTATATGAATGGGGTAATTTGTATTGGTATGAAGATGAAATATTCATTGGTTTAAATGCTATTAGTAAGTTAATTACGAACCAAGAAAAAACTTTAAATGAAAGTTTACAGTCATTGCAAAAATTAAAAGAAAAGAAATTGCCTGAGATACCTGATGAATACCGTGCAAGCTATGAGCAACAATTTTTTGAAGATTCAGATAAAACAAACTATCAATTAAGAATTATGCAGAGGTATTCTAGTTGTTTAATGATAATGACTTTTTTTGAAAACACTTTAAAATTTTTAGCAAAAGAAATTGGGAATGAGATAAATAATCCTTTTTCAGCACCTAAACACAACGCAATACCTGAGACAATAAAGTTTTTAATTCAAGCCTTCAAAATTAATGAATCAGTCAAGTCAAAGGAATACAATGTCATAATTCAGCAAAGAGTTGTAAGAGATTCTATTGCACATAATAATGGGTTTATTCTAAAAAATAGAATTAATCAATTTAAGCCTATGGAAGGTATAAATTTGAATGGTGAAGAAATAATAATAAGACCCGAATATCTTAATACACTAATCAAAATTAGTCAAAAGTTCTATAAAGATTTGATTCTACTTATAGATGATAGGTTTATTGAGTTGGCTAAAAAGTAACTTTCAAATAACATAAACCTCTTTATTGTGCCAAATTAAACTCTCAGGAGATGGGTAATGTTTTATATTCTTAGGTAATATAATTTGTTGTCCATCAAACTGAGTAATAGAATAAACCGAATTATTATCCTTTACAGATGGTGAAACTCTTACTGTATAATCATCTTTAATTGTAATTAACCCCCTGTCAAATGCCCTATGTAAATTAGGAGACAAACTAATACCATTTGGAACTGTATCAT
>NZ_QOLC01000104.1 GCF_003333325.1 Candidatus Ulvibacter alkanivorans
TCGGATTTGATCAAACGGTCGATTACGATATCGAATTTGTCGGGGGAATAAAAAACACCATTTTTGGAGGGGAAGGCCTCTTTTTTGCAACACTTACAGGTCCCGGAACCGTGTTTATTCAATCATTACCATTTAGTCGTTTGGCAAAACGCGTTTGGGCATCGGCTCCAAAAGGAGGAGGGAAAGATAAAGGCGAAGGCAGTATATTGGGCGGTTTAGGAGATTTATTAGACGGCGATAATCGATTTTAAAATGACTTAGTTATCAACAAATAGAATTTTTTTAAATTTTTTTAGTTATATTTAGAACACTTAATTAAATACTAGTTGCCTATAGACCACATCTACTTGACCTAACAAAAATAAATACCAATTTACTATGGCTAGAGCAATGTATGATTACACCAAAGCTGTACTCGCAAAAGTTAGTTTTGATGTTAATTTGTTCTGCAAAGAGTTGAAGAAGGCGATGAGCAGATTACTCCCCTATGAAATAGAGGAATTAAAGATCTGGATTGATTCTCTTATTAAGCAGAACCCCCAATTAAATCAATGTTTAATCTTATTAAATCCATAAGGAAAACCTCCGAGAGATCGGAGGTTTTTTTATGATATCGGACTGATAATCTTGACGTCCTGAAAAGTGATCGCACCCCGAACTACTCCCGAAATTACGTCGTATAAGGCATTCACGATCTGCATCTTTAATTCACTCTTGCTGTAGATCAAGCTTACTTCTCGTGCCGGACTGGGTGGATTAAAATGTCGCAAATTTTTTGTTTGTACTTCGGAAAGGTCCAAGGTATGCAAGTAGGGGAGTAGGGTCATACCCAATCCCTCGTTCGATAGTTTGACCAGCGTTTCGAAACTACCGCTTTCCAGTTGAAATTGATCATCTTTCTGCACCTTCGATGCCTTGCACAAGTTGATCACCCCATCTCTAAAACAATGGCCGTCCTCTAACAACAATATATCGTTGAGGTCTAGATCCGAACTGTCTATCTTAGATTGCTCGTACAACCGGTGGTTTTGAGGGACATAGCCCACAAAAGGTTCATAGTATAAAGGACGCTCTTTTATTTTTTCACTGTTCAGTGGAGTAGCTGCGATGGCCGCATCTAAGTGTCCGTCATTGATTTTGGCGATGATCTCGTCGGTGGTGAGTTCTTCAATTCTAAGAAGTACTTTTGGATATCTGTTATTAAAGCTCTTTAAGAACATAGGCAGTAAGGTCGGCATAATAGTAGGTATGATCCCTAAATGGAACTCGCCACCTATAAATCCTTTTTCTTGATCGACAACATCTTGCATTCGCTCTGCTTCGTTCACAATATTTCGCGCCTGATTCACAATTTTCTTCCCCACGGAAGTTAATTCTATTGGCTTTTTAGAGCGATCGAAGATCAAGATCTCTAATTCGTCCTCTAATTTTTGAATCTGCATGCTCAAGGTAGGCTGAGTTACAAATGTTTTTTCTGCAGCCTTCGTAAAGTTCTGATGTTCGGCTACCGCCAACACATATCGTAATTGCGTTATCGTCATGGGTCTTTTCTTTTGCCCAAAGGTACAACTTATAGGTAAAATTTATAGTGAAAAGCTAAAACTAAGTTTTTGGTTATAAAAAAAATCCGATCTACCTAGATCGGATTTTTTAAAAGGAGAAGTGTAAAAGTTACATTCTAATCGTAAGGCTCACAGGTTCACTGCTAACTTCAAATTTTGCATCGCTCCATTGCGGAGGGCCGTAACTCATCACATTGTTGGAGATGCCATACATTTCGAGCGGCATCCCGTTGGTGTCAAAATCCATTTGCTTGTTGCCGTTCTTATCGTGAAACAGAGAAACAGCGTAGGTGCCGGGAACGACATCGGTAAATACGATCGTGGCTTTGCCGTCCTTAATAGTTCCTTCTTGAGATTGTAGCGGTTGCTGTAAAAAGCCCGCCTCGTCATACAACCCGAAGAGTACAGAGCCTTCCGAGCTTTGAACAGGTACGGTCACGGTGATCGTGGTTCCTGTTTCTATAGTGTTATCTGCTTCAGAAGTAGTTTGTGCGCAAAGCATACTGGAAATGGTAAAGGTTAGTGATAAAATAATTGCTTTCATGATGTAAGATTTTAGTTGATTTTATTTTCTGAAGCAAAGATGCAATCAACTACCTTTCCGACGAAAAAAGAAGTACTGAACTGTGCTATTTTACCTCTGAACCGTAAATTGACTTCGGTTTTGGTACTAGATAAGGCCGCGTGCTTTAATTTCCAGGTACTTGTTAATGGTGTTTACCGTAAGATTTTCAGGAGCAGTCAATATACTTTGTATCCCAAATTTATGAAGTTCGTTAACGATCAATTTCTTTTCATAAATAAACTTTTCGGCAATGGTCTTTTCGAAGATCTCATGGGTTGTAGTAGCTTTTTGTTGTACCAATTCCTTTAGTTCGGTATTCTCAAAAAAGATCACTACCAAAAGATGTGTCTTGGCGATCGCTTGTAGGTAGGGAAGTTGACGATGCAAGGCGTCCAGTGTTTCAAAATTGGTATAGAGCAACAACAAACTACGTTGTTTAATAGAACGTTTAATGTCCACGTACAAGCGCGAAAAGTCACTTTCACTAAAATCGGTTTGCACATTGTACAAGGTCTCTAACAATAGGTTCATTTGTGCTTTTCGGCGCTGGGCTACTACACGATCTTCTACTTTTCGTGAGAAGGTGAACATGCCTGCCTTGTCGTGCTTTTTAAGTGCAATATTCGATATTACCAAAGTTGCATTAATAGCGTAATCGAGTAAACTAAGCGATTTAAAGGGCATCTTCATAACACGGCCTTTGTCGATCACAGAATACACCGGTTGCGATTTTTCGTCTTGAAACTGGTTTACCATGAGATCCCCACGTTTAGCTGTGGCTTTCCAGTTGATATTTCGAACATCATCACCAGACACATAGTCCTTTATCTGTTCAAATTCCATCGTGTGGCCAATTCGTCGTATTTTTTTAAGTCCGAACAGCTTCAACCTATTGGTAAAAGCAATAAAATCGTATTTTTTGAGCTGTAAAAAGGAGGGATAATTAGGAACCATGGCCTCCGCATCAAATTGCTGTTTTCTAGCCACCAATCCGAGTAGGGTAGAAGCGAATATGTTTAAATTTCCAAATTGATACTCGCCTCGTTCGGTAGGTCGAACGGTATAGGTGAATTTTTTTTCTTCGGAAGCGTTAAGAATCGAAGTGATCTTAAAATCTCGCTGTTGCCATTGTAACGGCAACTCATCGATAATCTTGACCGACGCCTTAAATTGAAATCGATTCGTTAATCGAATTACTATAGGATTGTCATCACCATTCGATAATTTCTCGGGAAGCTCTCGACTTGCTTGAATTCCTGTCTTATTGCGGTAGAGGAGCAAAACATCAAAGACGGTTGCCACCACCAATATAAAAAATAAAAGCTTGGTCGCTTCGTAGAGGTCTATGTAAAAATAAGAGATTACAAAGAGCGTTACGAGCGAGAACAAAACGAAGAAAAATCGTTTTTGTAGGTATAAGCTTTTAAGAAATCGTTTCATCTTAACGCGGGATCTCGATGGTTTCTATGATCTGCTGTACGACCTTTTCGGCGGTTATTCCTTCCATCTCACGTTCTGGCGTGAGTAAAATACGATGGCTTAATACTGCCGGAGCGATCTTCTTAATGTCGTCCGGTGTAACAAAATCTCTTCCGTGTATGGCCGCCATGGCCTTTGAGGCATTCATAATTGCCAAAGAAGCACGTGGGGAAGCACCTAAAAATAAATTAGCGTTGTTACGCGTATTGTCTGTGATCGCTGCAATGTATTTTAACAAGTTGGACTCAACGATGATCTTTTTAATCGTTTTTTGATAGGTCGCGATTTGCTCAGCGCTTAACACCGGAGTCACTAGATCGAGCGCTATTTTGTTCTCTCGATGGTGTTCGTTTTCCAAAATCTTGATCTCTTCGGCCAAACTCGGGTAGGGGACATTTATCTTAAAAAGAAAACGATCTAATTGTGCTTCTGGCAGCGCGTAGGTACCTTCTTGCTCGATGGGGTTTTGTGTCGCAAAAACCAAGAAGGGCGGTTGCATGCTGTATTCTATTCCATCCATGGTGATTTGTCGTTCTTCCATAACCTCGAACAGTGCCGCCTGGGTTTTTGCCGGTGCGCGATTGATCTCGTCTATCAAGACAATATTCGAAAATACAGGTCCTTTCTTAAACTCGAATTCGTTCGTTTTTACATTAAAAACCGAAGTACCAAGAATATCGCTCGGCATTAGATCCGGTGTAAATTGGATACGACTAAAATCGACAGCCAAGGTTTTGGCCAAAAGTTTTGCCGTAACGGTCTTTGCTACTCCCGGAACCCCTTCAATAAGGGAGTGGCCGTCAGACAAAATGGAGACGATCAACATTTCAAGCATTTGCTCTTGGCCTACGATCACCTTGCCTAGCTCACTCTTTATCTTTGCTACCGCCTGTTGCAAGTCGCCAAGATCGATCCTCGAATTAAATGCTAAGGACTCGCTTTGCGAGGTTTCAGAAGTGGTGTTTTCTTCGGAAGTATTCGTGGTTTTCTCTGTATGTTCGTGCGATGTATTGGGTGTTTCTTCCATAATTATGATGTAAATTCTTCTATTTGTTTGTTGAGTTGGATAAGGTCATTTTCGGTATGAATGGCCTTGCCCTTTAACTGTTTAATATACTGAATTAGTGCCTGTGTCTCTTGAAGATCATTGCCACTTTTTACAGCTAATTTCTTTATAAACTCATTAGTTAATTCATTGGTGTTAAGGTAATAGTTGGATCGCACCATTTCTAAAAAATAAGTGATCTTTTTAGCGATAATGTTTCCGAAGTCCTTATGCTGAAAATACAAATCGCCAATGGTCCTTGTAAATTCTACCGACGTATTTTGTACAGGCTCGATCACCTCTATAACTCGCTGTTCGCGCTTGCCTCTAAAAAGGACAAAAACAAGTAGTCCGGCCATGAGCACATAATAGGCCCACTTAAGTGGTAACTGATTAAAAATAAACCGCATAGGCGAGGTAACGATCTTGCGCCCCGATTTTAAATAAGTATCTAAATAAATATGATCTGCGTCAATATAGGAGAGGACACCGGCCGCATAGGCTTCATTATCTCGCAGTAAATAATAGTTGGAGAATGCTTGTGGCAGTGTGTGAAGATAGAACTCACCTTCTCCGTGTGTTACTTTTACAAAATTTAAAGCATCCAATTTGTTTTCTTCCGAAGTAAAATAACCGAGCGCCGTGGTGTTTAACGTGTCGATCTCGCTAAAGACTGTTTTAAAAACACCTCTTTTATACGTAGGCACCGAATCAGTTTGTAACGACGGATTTAATAGTGATGCGCCTACTGCTTCCTCCAACACCCCATACGAACTCCTGGCATAGGTTTCTAACGAATCGGCTAGGATGTAGCCATAGCTCATCGCCGAAATAAAAACAGTATTGCCATTAGAAACATAA
Organism: Candidatus Ulvibacter alkanivorans; assembly: GCF_003333325.1. Lineage (GTDB taxonomy): Bacteria > Bacteroidota > Bacteroidia > Flavobacteriales > Flavobacteriaceae > Ulvibacter_A > Ulvibacter_A alkanivorans. Next base: position 5,513 of record NZ_QOLC01000104.1, read on the forward strand.
TCGCGTAAAGCAGCTACTTGCTGTTGGTCGAAAAAGACTTGATCATTCAAGAAAAAATAGGCCGAATTTTCTTGATACGTAGCATCTTGTAAGAAAACAAATGGGTCTTCCTCAACTTCTTCGAAAGAGGCTTCAGAAAAAAGCTGAGGCAACTCTTTATAAAAGACTTCGGCTCCAAATGGGATCTTATCGGTTTTTGTATAACTGGGTCGCCAATTGATAGGCTTAGGTCGTACAATTTCGGTAACGAGCAATGTAAAGATCACTATACCAAAGACGATGAGTATGTTTCTGGACCGTTTATCTAGCATGTGAAACGGTTTTTGTTAGTTGATCGAAATCTACTTTTGCGCTTTGAAAACCAATATTATTCAGATCGTATTCTCCATACCATATGTTATCGTAAAGGTAAGACACCTTCTTAAAATTCGCTTTTACTTGTTCATTATCGATCTCACGATAATAGTCGGTGTTGGTCTTGTCGTAGTGCCAATCGATAAGGCTATGTGCGGAGAGCAGTTTAAGCGACCTAAGGTACATATACCGAATCGCCAATCTATAGTTTTGTTGTGCCAATGCATCGCTTATATAAGTGTCCAGATCTATGTTCTCTATATGCTCCTCTTCGATGTTTAGCGGTGCAACCATTGTGCTTTTACGCGTAAAAAAAGCCGTGGCATTTTCGCCAATTAAGAGTTTTAAAATGATGTACAGTATAAGTATTCCAAGGAGGGCATAAAATAGAAATTCAAGGAACTTTTGCATCTCGTAGCTCATCTGTATTCCTAGCATGTCGGCTAATTGCTGAAAGAACCAACCTAAACCTCGAGCGATAAAATTTTGTGCCTCCCCGTCCATTTGATCGTAATCGTAATCGCTTCCGCTGTATTTTTCTGAAAGTGCTTCGGAAAATTCTTTGGTCTCTATTCGCGTACTATCTAGTCGAACAGTAAGGCTGTCTTTTTCCGAAGCCATTACTGAAACAGTCGAAAAAAAGAAGAATAGTAGTATGTAGATCGATCTATTCACCTGCACCAATTTGTTCAATTTTACTTCGTGTATATTGATTATACGTTTCTTCGTGCACCGAAAAATAAAGGACACTGTTCACAAATTGTGATAGCGATTGATTAAATGTATACAGAGTTAAAAAGATAAAGGTGGCGAGTGTCCATACGATGGTAGCTACAGCTGATTCGGCCAGATCGACTCCGGTCTCCATAGAATGAAAAGCGTAGATACCAATAAGCACACCTGGTATCATTAGAACAACCAACAGTAGTATGCCTAATAGAAATCCGACAACTAAATTTACCAATATACTTTTCCAAAAGTAGCGAAACAGTAAATTCCATCCTTCGCCCAAGGCACCGGTCACATCTCTATTTTCATAAAGCATGGCCATAAAGGAAAGGCCCATCCACGCCATAAATGCGAGCTGTAAGCCATAATACGCAAATGTGCCTAGTACTGGGATAAATGAAATGACCATTCCCACAATGAAAACAATAACGAACAATAAAATGGCAATAATTACAAATAGAATGATCTTGCCCAAATTATTGTAGATCAGGTCCCACACCTTGTGTTTGTCCACTTCGTTGGTTCCGTATTTTTGATATTGAATGGTGTACGAAGCTGCTAAACTGTAGTTTAGAATGGCCGTTATTACAAACAATAGGAAAAATCCTAAAAAGCCAAAACCCAAGTACATATTATAATTACTCGATTCCTGAACGACACCAAAATTTTGAGTAGAACGCATCATACCAACAAACCCCGTAACAAGCAGATAACTAACGCCTAAAAAACCGAGGAGGAAGATACCGTTATAACGAATAAAGATATTGATGAAATTCTTAAGATTCTTTTTAAAGAACTCGAAATAAACCGTGATGATCTCGCCGATATCTCGTTTTTGTTTAAGCTCGATATGATCCTGCTGCATATTTTTTATTAAGTATGATGGGGTATATGATATAGTAATAGATAATAAGTGCTAAAGAACTAAAAATAATGGTCATTGCCAACCAAACAGGCATGGTATTATATCGGGTTATGAATCCTTCTATAAATCCGGCAATAATAAAGAATGGAATGGTGCTAATAACGATCTTTAATCCGTCTTTTGCTCCCTTTAAAAAGGATACCTTTCTAGAATAGGTTTTTGGGAAAAGGATACTATTTCCCATCACCATCCCGGCACAACCTGCAATTACGATCACCGAGATCTCTATGGTACCATGAAGCCATATGGTCTTAGAGGCTTCAAATAATAGGTCGCGATTGTAAAAGAAGGTAAAGAAGGCTCCCAGCATAACTCCATTGCTAAATAGAATATATCCGGTTCCAATGGAGGTGATCACACCGGCCGCGTAGGCAAATATGGCAACACGAATATTATTGATAGTGATTCCTAAAAAGGTACCTAACTCTCCACCACTCTTATAAATGGCCGTTGGATCGCCTTCTTCAATATTGTTCAAGGTTTCGTTCACATAAGCATCGCCTAAAATTAAACGCACAAAGGAGTCGTCGTTGACCGTAGAAATAACTCCAATAGCTGTGGCAATCGCAAACAACAAAAAGGTGTATAACAGCATTTTGTGATGTTGTAGAAAGAAGAGTGGAAATTCGTATTTCCAAAAAGTGACCAAACGGTTCTTCGTTTCCTTTTTGTTGCTGTAGATCTTTTGATGTGCTTGCGAAGCAAGCGAATTTAGATACTGCAACGTCTTGCTATCTGGGTAATACGTTTGCGCATACGCCAAGTCATTGGTAAGCTGAATGTAATGTTCGGCCAAGTGGTCCGGACTTATTTTCGAATTAAGTGTAATTGCTTTTTCAAATGCAATCCATTTTTCTTTATTTTGCTTGACGAAGGCAGCTTCTCGCATATAGAAATTTTCACTAAATATAAACACTTGCTTTTACATGGCAAACCTGGCAATTAATACAACGCAGAATGTCAATTTAGAGTATAACATCGCAAGTGTCGGCGAGCGCATGTTGGCCTTTTTGATCGACCTACTAATCTTTTCGGTCTATTTATATGTACTTGAATTGATTACCAGTGCTATGGGGCAGGCAATAAGTGATCGATGGACTGTTTTTGGTATCCAACAGCTGCTATTCACTCCCGTGATGTTCTATTCGCTGTATATGCACATTATTTTTAACGGGCGTACCGTGGGGAAGTTTATTATGAAAACACGCGTTGTTAAAGTAGACGGCTCTCCGGTTCATTGGTCTAATTATCTTACCCTTTGGATGCTTCGGCTTATCGATATTTGGATGTTCTTGTGTTCTATAGGTTTGTTGTCTATTATTTTTTCTGAAAAACGCCAACGCCTAGGTGATATGGCCGCCGGAACTGTTGTGATTCGCACCAAACAAAAAACAAAAATAAGTCATACCATCCTCGAAGAGATCCCAGATTCGTACGAACCAACCTTTACAAATGTGACTATCTTAAGCGATAAAGATGTAAGACTTATAAAGGAAACCTATCAAATAGCATTGCGCTCTACCGATTATAAGACCTTGAACTTACTTCGGAAAAAAGTAGCAGGTATATTAGAGGTGGAATCTAATTTATATGACAAGCAATTTATAGATACCGTCTTAAAAGACTATAACCATTATACCCAGAACATGTGAGTTTATTCTTGATCATCGATATTTTAGGGACCATTGCTTTTGCAGTTTCCGGCGCACTAACCGCCATGAAAAAACGCATGGACATGTTCGGCATCCTCATCATTGCTTTTGTAACAGCAGTGGGGGGCGGAACATTAAGGGACGTGTTGATCGATTTTCCTATTACATGGATGCGAAACCTAACCTATGTATATGTGATCGTGATCGCAGCAGTTCTTGCTATCATCTTTCGTAAAAAGCTGGGATACGTAAGACGCTCGCTATTTTTGTTCGATACTATTGGTTTGGCATTGTATACTATTGTAGGTGTAGAAAAAGGAATCGCAGCCGATTTCCCACCTCTAATTTGTATTGCACTAGGAACCATGTCTGCTTGTTTTGGTGGTGTGATTCGAGATATACTGTGTAATGAGATCCCTGTGATCTTCAGAAAGAACATTTATGCAACCGCTTGTATATTAGGCGGTATTTTGTATTTCGTATTGCTAAAAACGACCTTAGATCCTGATATAGTAGTTATAATTTCGGGTTCTCTTGTAATTGTTATCCGATTACTAGCAGTAACCTTCGACCTGTCGTTACCAACCATCTATTCAAAAAAAGAACAACTGGAAAAATAGGCAGTCAACCTAATAATTACTTTTACTTATTCTAGTACTTCGGCTTCAATAACCACATTTTGTTGTGGCCACTCGCCCTCATCGGCCGGTAAATTAGCGATCTTTTCTACCACATCCATACCACTTGTGACCTTTCCGAAGACCGTATAATTGCCATTAAGATGACTCGTGGATGATTGCGGACCTAAAAATATAAAGAACTCGAAAGGCATCGATTGTTTGTCTGGATTCGCACGGTATTCTTTGGCTCCCGAGACACTTCCGTAGGTGTGGTTACGATTATTGATCTCGGCCGGAATCAAGTAATCTTCACCAATGGCATAGCGTTTTTTGTTCGTAGAAGCATTGTCGCTATTCCCACCCTGAATTATAAAGTCCGGTACGATCCTATGAAAAAAGGTGTCATCAAAATAGTCCTGTTTAATTAGATAAATAAAATTGGCACGATGTAAAGGAGTGTCTTCGTAGAGCGCAATATCGATCTGCCCTAATCGGGTATTGATACGCACCTTGGTTTCCGGATTGGCTTCCCCGTATTCTGTGAGGAACTCCACCACATTGTTAGAAGTGATCTTAGGATAGGTTGTTGTCTTTTTCGCTGCTGTTAGGGTATCTTTCTTTTGAATTGGCGTCTCTTTACTTTTTTCTGAAGTGTCATCGGGTATGGTTTGCTGCCGCTTTTTAGTATCTTCACAGCTTAAAAAAAACAATGATAGTCCGAGAAGGAGAAATTGAAGCACTTTCATAAATGGAATTTTCAGATTTTGAAAAACAGATCGTAAAAATAACAAAAATGGAACTTCCCGGCGAAGCCTACCATTTAAAAATGGCTCCAATAGAACGTTTGTTAGAGCTAAAGCAAAAGGCACGCTATTCGGCTACCGCTCGTAAAGCCGGGGTAATGGTATTGTTTTATCCTTCGGAAAGTAACGAGACCCATTTAATCTTAATACTTCGAAAGACCTATAAAGGGGTTCATTCGGCTCAGGTTGGTTTTCCCGGAGGTAAGATCGAACCCGAAGATGAAAGTCTGCAGCATGCCGCCCTACGCGAATGTGAAGAGGAAGTAGGGGTTCCTTCCGAAGCCATTTCAGTCTTAAAGAAAATGACCGAGATCTACATTCCGCCGAGTAATTTCTTTGTTCAGCCTTACTTAGGAATTACTGCTAAAACGCCAAGATTTATTCCTCAAGAAGATGAGGTGGAAGCACTTATAGAAGTTCCGCTACAACAGTTCTTAGACGACAGTGTTCGAATTACCAAAACACTATCCACATCGTATGCGACCAACATTGAAGTTCCAGCCTTTTTACTACAAGATCATGTGGTGTGGGGTGCTACTGCCATGATGTTGAACGAAGTACGACAAATGCTGAAGGAACTACTCTAAAGCGGTATTTTTCGTATCTTTGTAATTCGGCCTTTTTGCAGGGTCTATCTTACAAATCTTAAAAAATATGGGGCTTTTTAAAAAGAATCCATTTGGACATATATTATTCTTAAAACGGTGGTTAATTCGAATTTTGGGTGCACTAACACACCGCAGATTCAAAGGGTTTAATAGACTTGAGATCGAAGGCAGTGAGATCATTAAGAATCTTCCCGAAAATAATGTGCTCTTCGTTTCAAATCACCAAACATATTTCGCCGATGTTGTGGCCATGTTTCACGTGTTTAACGCGAGTTTAAGCGGTAGAGTAGATAATATTAAGAACATCGGTTATTTATGGGACCCTAAATTGAACTTGTATTTTGTCGCAGCTCGTGAGACCATGCAGTCGGGATTGTTGCCTAAGATCCTCGCGTATGCAGGATCGGTGAGTATCGATCGCACTTGGCGAGCACAAGGCAAAGAAGTCAATCGACAGGTAAAAATGAGCGATGTAAGTAATATCTCCAAGGCATTACAAGATGGTTGGTTGATCACCTTTCCGCAGGGAACTACAAAACCGTGGAAACCAATTCGCCGAGGTACAGCACATATTATTAAACACAACAAGCCGATCGTGGTACCCATCGTGATTGATGGATTTCGACGATCTTTCGATAAAAAGGGAATTCGAATTAAAAAACGAGGCATCCTTCAATCGATGGAGATCAAGGAACCGCTGGATATCGATTATGAGAATGACACCATAGACGATATCGTCAAAAAAATGGAATTTGCGATCGAGCAACATCCGTCTTTCTTAAAAGTTATTCCGCAGGAAGAACTTAAAAAAGAAGAAGAGCTGAACAAAGAGCGACAGTGGCGCTACTAACTAAAGTTCAATTTTCTTTAGTTCTCTGTAATTACGCTTTAAGCGACGCAACAATATTCCGTATACCAAGCGATAGAACAATAGCAACAAGAGCACGAGTATCACCCCTGCAATAGCTTGTGATAAGAAGAACACCGAAGTAAAATTTTCGGCAGGAATGTTGCCATAACCTTCTATTCCTTTAAAGGTTTCATACAGCTGTTCTTTGTTCAAGAAAAAGTAGATGTTAATCGCCAACATCAATAATGCAGCACCTCCCACATTGTATATTACAAAGTATTTTACCGTCTTCCGGGTCTTTAGAATATTCTTCATTAATTCTTTAACCGTATCGGTAACCTTGATAGATCGATAGTTTACATAGAAGAAATAGATGAATATGGCAAACACGGTATAGTTCACGATATTCACTATTAGGAAAATATTCTTTAGCCCCATCTCTTGGGTGATCTGCTTATTAGATTCGGGAATGAAGAACGCTAGAATAGTCCATAGAACTAATTCGGCAATACTAATATAGAAGATCCACTTCACGATAGAAGAGGACTTCCTTAACAACATCTTATAGATATCATCGAATGTCAGTTTCGGGAACTCCTGCTCCCTACTTTGCCATTTTTCTTTTAATAGATCTAAATTATCCATACCGATCACGGATTTAATATTTTGCGTAATTTTTCTTTTATTCTGTTCATCTTCACTCGGGCATTTACCTCGGTAATACCCAATGTTTCTGAGATTTCTCTATAATTTTTGTCCTCTAGATATAAAAAGACCAGCGCTTTGTCGATATCGTTTAAATTCTTTACAGCACTGTACATTAATTTTAATTGCTCTTCGATGGTGTCGTCGTACTCTTCGGCCGAGATCTTAAAGCTTACGCCCTCAAAATCTTGGGTCTTTACCCGTCTTTTCGATTTGCGATATAAGGTAATGGCCGTGTTAAGTGCCACGCGATACATCCAAGTACTGAACTTCGAATCACCTCTAAATTTCGGAAAGGCCTTCCACAACTGTATGGTAATCTCCTGAAACAGATCGTTATGCGAATCTTTATCGTTAGTATAAAGACGACAGATCTTATGAACAATATTCTGATTTTCTTCTAATTGCCTTACAAACGTATGTTCTAGTTCCTTGTTCAATGGTTTTGTGTTAGCTATTGCATTAGTAGTTCGCCTCTGAAGTTTGTTACAAAAGTCTTAAATTTTAAACGTTTTTTACTCGTTTCCACTTACAATCGGTATTTTTATAATAGATTAAAAATCGCATGAATATACCAGAAACTACCCGCCCCCGTGTCATTGTGATTGGCGGCGGATTTGCGGGCATTTCCTTGATAAAACAATTGCAAAAAGAACAGTTGCAAATTGTATTGTTCGACCGACATAACTACCACACTTTTCAACCACTTCTATATCAGGTTTCAACCGCTGGTTTAGAACCGGACTCTATCGCGTATCCGCTTCGGAAAATCTTTAGAAAGAACAAAAATTTTCACTTCAGATTGGCCACTGTAGATCGCATTCATACTTCAGAAAAGAAGATCGATACGAATATTGGAAGTCTTAGTTATGATTATTTGGTCATTGCTACGGGGACGCGTACTAATTTCTTCGGAAACAAGACCATAGAAGAAAATAGCATGCCCATGAAAACGGTTCCCCAAGCTTTGGATATTCGCAGCTTGATGCTACAAAATATTGAAAAGGCCGATATTACTTCTAATCCGTTGGAGCGTAAACGCTTACTTAATTTTGTAATAGCCGGAGCAGGACCTACCGGAGTGGAATTGGCAGGTGCTTTGGCAGAATTTCGAAAAGGAATACTAGAGCATGATTATCCCGAATTAGAAGAAGAAGAAATGCAAGTGCATCTTATCGAAGGATTAGAAAGGGTCTTGCCACCCATGAGTAAAAAAGCTTCAAAAATGGCTCAAAAATATCTTGAGAACCTAGGTGTTTGTGTACACTTAAATACGATGATCGAAGGTTACGATGGAACCACAGTAACTACTAAAGAGGGCACCGAATTTAAGACCGCCAGCTTTATTTGGGCGGCAGGTGTTACCGGCGCTCCCGTAAAAGGAATCGACGGGAATGCATTAGTAGAAAAGGCCAATCGGTACAAAGTAGATCGAACCAATGCTATTATTGGTTACGAAAAGATTTATGCGCTCGGGGACATAGCACTTATGGAGACTCCAAACTTCCCTAAAGGCCATCCTCAGGTTGCTCAACCGGCGATTCAACAAGGTAAGCACTTGGGCAAAAATCTAAAGCGCAGCTTTAAGGGCAAAGAAATGATCCCATTCGAGTATTTTGATAAAGGCACCATGGCTACCGTTGGTAGGAACAAAGCCGTGGTCGATATTAAAAAGATGCATTTTGGCGGTGCGGTAGCTTGGTTCTTATGGATGTTTATCCACTTGTACTTTCTAGTGGGATTTAGAAATAGAGTAGTGACTTTCTTTAATTGGACCTATAATTATATAAATTACGACAGGGCTGCTCGATTAATTATACGACCCTTCAAAATAAAATAATGACCATTTTTATTTTATTGTCACAGGAAGAGGACCGCTATGCGAAATAAAACCGCCTCCAACTTCATCAATATTCACATCTAATTCATCACTGGTTTCGATGCTTTTTATGTTTACCTTCACTTCATCGTACGTATCAACACTCTTTAGGTTTACATTAAGTTCGTCGTAGGTGTTAATGTCTACAATGCGTACATCCATTGCGCCAAATTCGTTTATAGGAACTAAGCGATAGTTAGAGTTTACGGTTGTCGCGTTTGTTTCTTCGGAAGCATAAGCAGAAGGGATCAATTCAAACTCTTTAGCAATGTTAATGGTTAAGCAAATAGCGATAATGGTCAAAATTACTTTGGTGTAGCGATCGGTTTTCATACAATAAGATTTAAAAGTTAAATGGTTCTGTTATAGAAAAGCGGCACATAAACTATTCCAAAATAGTTCGAGCCTTATTAAGACCTCACATAGGTTACAAGTTCGATCTCCTCGGTTTTGCCTTTTATGGGTTGCGTTCCCATATTTATACGTGACACTCCTTTAGGTAGTTGGTAGGCTATATCGCCAAACGCTTTTGAGGCGAGAATCTCAACGTCCAATTGGTTGCAAAGTGATTGAATTCTTGAAGTTGTATTAAGCACGTCGCCAGAAAATACGATATCTCGTTTAATTCTACCAAGCTCGCCTACCATAATGTTTCCGCAGTGATAGCCCACTTTAAATTCTGGAACGACACCGTATTTTTTCATATAGCGATTCGATTTAAACGCAATGATCTTTTTCATGCTGTAATAACACTGTATCGCATTTCCTCTTTTTAGACCAGCTTTCATTTTCCACGAGACCACAACTTCATCACCTACATATTGATATACTTCTCCACGAGTTTGAACGATCGCAGGTGCAATGTCGCCAAAAAAATCTTTCAGAAAATTAAAATATTTTTCCTCTCCCAAGGTTTCTGCAATACCTGTCGCATTCTTAATATCTGCAAACATAAAGATGCGCCGCTCATGCTTCGGAAAGAAATACCTTCCCAAAAGATAATCCGGAAAGACGCCCGGCCCATATTTATCGTTCACCATTAAGACAATCAATGTAACCAAAACAATGAGTAGCCATATAATAAAATTCTTAATAAAGAACCAAGTACCAAAGAGCAACTGTACTTCGTACAACACGTCTTCGTGATAAAAGGGGAGCCCTAGTTTCTGACTATTAAAATATAAGGCACCAATGGTACTTATAACAAACGCAGCAACGGTATAGAGTATGGTAATATACAGCAAGGCCTTCCAAAAGGCGTTCTTGCGCAACCATCGTTCCATTAGATTTACCGTAAGTATGCCTCCAATAAGACCAGCACAAATAGCTACAATAAGATTAGCTGTAAAAGCCGATTTAAAATCGAACGCAGAACTTAATACGCCTTCACTTTGCAAGGTGAAAAATTCATAAAAGAACAAGGCGTTTGCGATCAAGACCCATGCAATGAGTATATAAAAAGCACGCTTGGTATAGAACCAAAGTTGTCGTGTAGTATATCGTTTAAAATGAGGTCTTTTCAAATTATTAGCAGTTTTTATATTTATCGTGTAAGCCTTTTCCCTCTAAAATCATGGGACAGATCTTCTCAAGACGTGATGCCTTGGTTGCATCCCGCTTGGCTTGTGTAATGTGATCGGCGTATTCACGTTGCTTCCCCGGTGTTAAGGCATTAAATGCCTTGTTGAGGTCCTTATCCTCTTTTAGAACTGTTGCCAGTTGAGGTGGTATCACCAATTTTTTCTTAGGTTGCGGCTTTAGTTCTTTTCCCGCCAAACAGTTTTCGATGGCTTCTTGAAGATAATCAGCAATGATTTTCGCTTCTATAGGGTCATCTTTTTCAAAACGCCATTGTCGTAACGCTTTGGTAACACCTTCTTGGGCATTCACTAATTTGTTATGCGTGTCTGTAAGAAACACCCCTTGATGAAACCATATCGCATAATGATTTTTAAAAGCGGCCATTCCGGCCACCAATTTTCCATTGAGGGTATAGGTAGGAGCACCCCATTTCACTTCTTCGGTAAGTTCTGTTTGTTGAAATACTCTTCTAAGTTGCTCTAATTCAGCACTCCATTTTAAATGACGCTCAATATAGTCATCAACTTTTTGGGAATCGGTCATAGGTGTATACGGTTATTGCAACCAAGATAGTATTTTTCGTGGCTACATACTTTTAAAGAAACGTTATAATTACTAGTTCAACAATTCGGTACCGAGATACGACAGTTCAGGTTTATTTATTCTGATATGGTTAGAGAAAGACGCACATTTGAACCGTTCAACCAAAATTTGATCTCTCATGAATCAAAACGTCCAATCAACAAGTCGTTGCTTTGTTTTAATTATCATGTTGCTAGTTTTTTCTTCGGAAACTTTTGCGCAAACCACCATCTCGGGAACTATAACTGAGAAGAATGGTACACCAATTAGTGGTGCAAATGTATACTTGGAAGGAACCTATGATGGTGCCACGACTACCACTAGTGGTGACTTCACTTTTGAAACATTTGAAACCGGCGTTCAAACCTTGGTCGTCTCTTACATTTCCTTTGTTCCGTTTCGATTCACCAACGAGGTATCCCAATTAAATGGAATAAAAATACAACTCAAGGAGGATGTGAACTCCTTAGACACCGTCGTCTTATCTGCCGGAACTTTGGAAGCTAGCGATAATAGCAAAGTATCTGTCTTAAAACCGTTAGATGTTGTGACTACGGCCAGTGCCTTAGGCGATTTTGTAGGTGCATTACAAACTTTGCCGGGAACCACAACGGTAGCAGAGGACGGACGATTGTTTGTTCGTGGTGGTAGTGCCGATGAAACGCAAATATTTATCGATGGGATACGTGTGTTCACACCTTATACGCCAACAGCCAATAACATTCCTACACGTGGTCGCTACAGTCCGTTCCTGTTCGACGGAATTACGTTTTCTACCGGAGGCTATTCTGCCGAGTATGGACAAGCCTTGTCATCAGTTTTATTATTGAATACCATAGACGAACCCGATCAAGAAAAGACCGAGATTTCATTAATGTCGGTAGGCGCAGGGGTAGGAAACACACAAAAATGGGAGCAGAGCTCCATAAGTGTTAATGCATCCTATATTAATCTCGCTCCTTACGTAGCTTTATTTCCCGATCGAAACGACTGGCAAAAACCTTACGAAGGGTTTTCGGGCGAAACTGTTTTCCGAAGAAAATTCAAGAATGGACTCTTAAAAAGTTATGCTGCTTTCGATACAAGCAATTTTGAACTAACCCAAGAATCGATCAATTCACCAATGGGAATAGATTTCTCTTTAAAGAACTCCAATTTTTACACCAACACCAGCTATTCGGGATTGTTGAAAAATGATTGGAAGATTTTTGTTGGAGGAAGTTATACGAACGCTGCCACCAACCTAGACATTCAAAATGACACTATTAAGGATACCGAAAATTCGATCCATCTAAAGTCCACATTTAAAAAACGTATTAATAATCATTTTAAAGTTCATTTTGGTGCAGAGCAATTTTATTCCGATTTCAAAGAACGCTTCACTAACCAAGATGTGTTGGCGAACTACGGCTTCGACAGTTCTATCACTGCGGCGTTCTTAGAGTCTGATTATGTCTTCTCGAGAAAATTTGCTGTGAAAGGTGGGCTACGAACCGAGTACAATGGTTTGTTCGAGACATTTACAATAGCACCAAGGATTTCATTAGCCTACAAAACTGGAAAACAGAGCCAGGTGTCGATTGCTTACGGTGATTTTTATCAGCAGCCAAATTCTAATGTTTTAAAGTTCGAACAAGATATTAGCAGTCGAAAAACACAGCACTACATTTTAAATTATCAGTATGTACACAACAACCGTATTTTTAGGGCAGAAGCATTTCGCAAACAATATCACGACCTAGTGAGGTATGATACCGAATTAGCCACCTTCGAATCTAATTTCAACAATCTTGGAGAAGGCTATGCACAGGGAATCGATATTTTTTGGCGTGATAATGAAAGTATAAAAAATGTGGACTACTGGATCAGCTATTCCCTATTAGACAGTGAACGCCAATTTGAAAATTTTCCAATAGCTGCGACTCCTTCATTTGCGAATACTCATAATCTTTCGGTAGTTGGTAAGTTCTGGATAGAAGACTGGAAGAGCCAGTTAGGATGCAGCTATCAATTTGCCAGTGGACGCACCTATACAAACCCAAATACGTCTGGATTCCTTCAGAATAAAACAAAATCGTATAACAGCTTAAGTTTGAACTGGGCCTACTTGCTCTCTCAACAACAAATACTGTATGTATCGGTAAACAATGTGCTCGGATTTAGAAACGTGAATGGGTATGAGTATGCTTCCGAAGTAAATAATAATGGAAGCTTCGACAGACGTGCACTGCGGCCCGCAGCAGACCAGTTTTTCTTTATCGGATTCTTTTGGACCATTAGTGACGACAATACCGATAATCAATTAGATAATTTATAACAATGACAGTTCATCCCCAACATATAACAATTGGGTAACTCAAGTTTCAATTCTCTATGACAATTGTTCAATTTTGGACTAACAAAAAAACAATGATCATGCAAACAGTAATTACCTATATCGCACTACTCGTAAGCAGCCTGCTGCTACATGCAAAGGAGAACGATCGAGTCACGATACACGAAACAAATTGCGAGCTAAATCGTACACTTACAAAGTGCGACATAGTGACCATAGCACTAATTAAGAACTAATTTTTAATAACGATGTTTCTTAAAGATAACTTACAAGTCCTGAGAAAAGGAGCGAGTAATTGAATAAAGAAGCAACTTAAACAGGATTAGAATATTTATAAAATCATTGCATCATGAAACTACTAACAACCATTATTATTTGTCTTTTTATATGCTTCGGAAGCACTGCACAAAGTCAGTATGAAAAAGGAATGCGCACAGCCTTCGAACTGTGGGAAAACGATAAGCCTTGGGAAGCTTCCAATCTTTTTGTTCGAATTGCGCAAGCAGAACCGGATAATTGGTTGCCTCCTTTCTATGTAGCACAAATCCATGTGTACTCAAGTTTTTCAGAAAAAGACAAAGAAAAGGTCCCTAGTATGCTTAAAGCAGCCCTTGATTACTTGAATGATGCCAAGGCGTTAGCTAAAGACAACCCTGCTGTTTTAATGCTAGAGGCCCAACTGTTAACGGCATGGGTGGTTTACGACGGTCAACAATACGGAATGAAATATTCAGCCAAGATCAACCAGTTGTATAATGAAGCTTTAAGACTCGCGCCTAACAATCCTAACGTACTTTTAGCAAAAACTGAGTGGGATATAGGTACTGCCAAATACTTTGGGCAATCTACCAAGTCGCATTGCGAGGACATTGAACGTGCCATAGAACTTTTTGCTACCTTTAAACCCGAAGGTGAGTTTTACCCAAGAACGAGCCTTGCGTATGCGCAACGAGTTTTAAAAGAAAATTGTACTAAAGAATGATTCGAATGTTTAAGGAATTAGGGAAGGCATTTCTCGTAGGAACCATACTGTTTCTGGTTATTGGTGTGATCGAGTACTTTTCGGGCGTCCGAATTAATGATGGGAAGGAACTCCTTATTAAATTTTTGATAACACAGCTGTATACGGTCACCTTGTATATGGCTAATGCGTTTCTAATTAGATACTTCATGGAGCGCTATAAAGGTGAATTCTTTAAGTTCGTCAACTTGTTAAAAGAGATCTCGGGAAGTATTTTGGTGAGTCTTATATGCTTGTTCTTTTTGAGTGCATTTGTTGAGATCTACGTTAACAATCATAGTATAGATGAATTTTGGGCTCAACAGTCGTTCGAGTATTACTTCTTTTCGACCGTCATCTCCATTGTAATCACCCTAATTTTTTATTCGTTCTATTACTACAAACACAGACAAGATACAAAGGTAAAAGAGCAGAAGATCATTGCCGGTACCGCCTCGGCAAAATTCGATGCGTTAAAGAATCAGTTGGACCCGCATTTTTTATTTAACAGTTTAAATGTGCTTACCAGTCTTATTGAAGAAAACCCAACCGCAGCCACCAAGTTTACAACCTCCTTATCTAAGGTGTACCGCTATGTGCTAGAGCAGAAGAACAAAGAATTGGTCACTGTCGAAGAGGAACTGGAATTTGCTCAACTGTACATGACGCTTATAAAGATGCGGTTCGAAGACAGTATCGTATTCTCTATTCCTACGGCAATAAGTAACCCTGAAGCGAAGGTCGTACCTCTATCGCTCCAGTTATTGCTGGAAAATGCGGTAAAACACAACCAAGTAACTCCAACAAAAAAGTTGTATATCACCATCTATGAAGAGAACGGTAACTTGGTTATAAAGAATAACGTACAACCCAAACAAGTTGTAAAAGCAAGTACGGGTGTCGGATTAAGAAACATACGGCAGCGGTATTATTTGTTGACCAACCGACCCGTAAGCATTCATCAAGATGAGAAAGAGTTTAGTATATCGATTCCAATGCTCACGAAAGAATCGTATACCATGAGCCGACAAGAGGATTATTTAGAGACCAAGCGCTACGAGCGTGCAAAGGAGCATGTCAATAAACTAAAAGGGTTCTACGGGAACCTAGGGATGTACCTAATCTTTATTCCTATCTTTATTTGGCTTAATATTCGCTCAGGAACTGGCTTTCCATGGGCGATCTTTCCTATAGCAGGATGGGGGATAGGAGTGTTGGCGCATGCTGCCGAAACTTTTAATTGGAATCCTTTCTTCGGAAAGGATTGGGAAGAGCGAAAAATTCGCGAACTCATGGACGATGATAATTAAATGACAATTCAGTCGATACATATGACAGTTCGGTTGAAAAATTTTTAATACCGGTCTAACTCCTATTATTTTTATACTGTAATTAAAATATAGGTCATGAAAACTAACAAGAACTACAATCAAAGAGCTTACGAACGCGCCCAGAAAAGGGTGAAAGAGCTGCGGTGTTTTTATCAACATCTTGCAATATATGTGCTGTTTATTCCATTTTTTGTGTGGCTTAACCTACATGGAAGCGATTTTCCTTGGGCGATTTTTCCCATTGTAGGTTGGGGATTAGGTGTGTTATCACATGCCGCTGAAACATTTGAATGGAAAATTCTTTTTGGACGTGATTGGGAAGAACGCAAGATCAAGGAGTTTATGGATAATGACGATATATATTTATAATTAATTTCTAAGAGTAATGGAATCTAAAAACATCGATAAAGAAAATAAATACCTTCGTGCGAAGGAACAGGTAGAACAAATTAAAAAATTCTATACAAGTTTGTTCTTTTACGTGATTTTTATAGCCGGTTTGGCCGGTTTGAACTACTACACCAACGAATTGCGCTATCCATGGTTCTTATGGGCAGCTGCAGGGTGGGGAATAGGCCTTATTTTTCAAGCTGCAAAGGCATTTAAATGGAATCCTTTTTTAGGCAAAAATTGGGAAGAACGTAAATTGAAAGAGTTTATGGAAAAAGACGAGGACATCACAAACAACCGTTGGCAATAATTTGTACTATGAATAATTCTAAAGAAATAGCAATTCAACGCGCAGAGAAGCGTATAATAGCAATAAAAAGATTTTATTCGCATCTACGATTGTTTTTAATATGCTCCCTATTGTGGTTATTGTTTCGATTTTTTCTTTTCGACCTCTTAGACCCTAAAATAATGACTCAACCTTTCGTGAAATGGCTCAATTGGAACTTTTATTTATTACCTGCGCTTTGGGCAGTGGTACTTTTGGTCCATGGGCTCTGGGTTTTTAAAAAACCGAGCATCCCGTTCATAAAAAGATGGGAACGAAAGAAAATACAATCGCTACTTAATAATGATATCCGAAAAAAAGAATTATAACATGAAATCCGGTAAGCAAGAGGACAAGTATACCAAAGCAAAACAAAAGGTGGAGGCGATCAAGGGCTTTTACTCACATCTCGTGGTGTATGTACTAGTCAATATAGTTTTGCTGTTAATTCATATGGGTGTTTTTACGAACAGCTTTATTTCTATTGTAACTCCCGGATGGGCTGCCTTTACAACACCTGTTTTTTGGGGAATTGCCATCTTATTTCATGGATTGTATGTTTTTAAATTTCAGAATGGCTTCTTTAAGAATTGGGAAGAGCGAAAGATCAAAGAATATATGGAAAAAGAAGAAAAAGCGGTCTCTCGAAATTTCAAGGAATAATATATGTTGTTCAATTCATTTAATAAGTTCTTCGATACAGCTTGATCGCTAGCAATACAACTTCAAATTAACCATAATTACCAACCAACAAATTATGAATATTCTTATAATTGAAGACGAAAAACCATCTGCTCGCAGATTACAACGCATGCTGAATAAACACGGAATGAATGCAAATGAAATGTTACATAGCGTAACCGAATCTGTAGAATGGTTTAAGAATAATCCACATCCCGACCTTATATTCTTAGATATTCAACTTAGCGACGGACTCTCATTCGAGATCTTTGATGAGGTAGAGGTTCGAAGCGCCATTATTTTTACTACTGCCTTCGATGAATACGCATTACAAGCATTTAAGTTAAATAGCATCGATTATCTCCTAAAACCAATAGATGAAGAAGAACTCGAGAGAGCCTTAGATAAATACCGAGATTTAAAACCTTCGGTGCAAGACCTTAAGTTAAACTTCGATGATATAAAGAAGTTACTAGCCAATCCGGTGGAACGAGAATACAAAAAACGATTTACGACAAAGATTGGACAACACATTAAAATGATTCCCGTCGATGAGATCGAATGCTTTTATTCAGAAAATAAAGGCACCTATGCACATACTGTCGATGGACGCGATTATTTGCTAGATACCACCTTAGAACAATTAGAAGATGAATTGCAACCCGCAGTGTTTTTCAGAATAAGTAGAAAATTCTTCATAAATGTGAATGCGATAAAAGACATTATCTCCTATACAAACTCCAGACTTCAATTAAAATTAAACAGTTATAACGAGCATGAAGTAATTGTAGCACGAGAACGCGTCAAGGATTTTAAATTATGGTTAGAGTAGGTAGGGTAGCGCTACTCTTTTCGCTTTTCAATTCTATTTTCGTTAAAGGCCGAAGGTAGTAGTTTCGGAATAAACTTGATTAATAAAGGCAATAGTACGGTACCGCCGGGTAACAAAAATATGGTTAGAGATGGGATGGTTTTACAAATGTCCAGTAATTGATCTCTTATTTTTTTCTTTTCTTCGGAAGAAAGCTCGCGAATGGTCGATTGAGAAAGTAGCACCAATAGTTCTCCACTTTCATCCAATTCTTGTAGCAGTCGCTTTTTATTCCTAATAATTAGCAATTTGACAGTGGCAGCACTTTGCTTGTAAAATATCTTTACCGGATTAGAATATTCGAATAACTTGATTTGCTTCGTATACTTCGAACTAAATTCTTTCAAATCAGCGATGCTCTGTTCTAGTTCGGCGATCGGAAGGGCTAATTCTCTCGTTAACAAAGTTAAGAAGCTGTACTCGCTCTCATCCATCGCGTGATCATCCCATACAGCAATACAGCAGAGATCTATGACATATTTTTTGTCTGTTGTTGTGAGGTCTATTGATGAAAACAACTCATGTAATCCATTTATTTTGTTTTTTTCTTCTGAAATAAATAGATCTTCAGCAGAAGATTCAAACAATTCAATTAACAGACGGTCATATTTGTTTTTTTTCTTTTTAGCAGATAAGGCGTGAAAACAACTTTGTACAACTACGTTTTCCAGCTGTTGCGCGTTTAGTTTTAAATCCTTTGGGTTTTGGAGCCACCGTGAGAATGCTAATACATCAATGTACAAAAAGGCAAAAGTTAGTATAGAGGTCTTGTTGCTTTTTATAATTGCGTTCGATTCTTGGAGCCTTGCCGATAATAGCTGCTCAAGTTCCTCCGACTTGGAGCTTGTACGCTGAAGCAACTTAAAAAAACCTTTTTTTCCTTTTTCTAACTGCCTATAAAAGGAAATGATCTCATGTATGGCCACATTAAAATCAGTAGACGAGCACACATCATAATGCGCATATAATAAGGAATGAAATAAATTGATCTTGGTCAACTCTTCCTGAGTAAGTGTTAAGGTACTAATAGGAACCTTTAGTGGCGTTTCTACAGAAACACCGTATATAAAGCCGCACTGTTTGAGTTTTAGATAAAAAGCATCATTGTCGCTAAAGGATGTTAACAATTGCTCATCTCCAAATCTTGACAAGTACTTAAGGATCCAATTAGCGGCAGATGGATTCATAAAAACAATTAACGGTTCTTAACGATTATTAATTAAAGATTAACAGCCAGGAAGTTAAGCTAGATTTAGATTAACAAAAGATTAACGCATAAGCGAAAACCCTACTTGTAACTTTGGTCGTACATAGAGTAAGTAAAAATAATTAATAATTAAACAAACAACTACAATTATGAAAAAAACAAAGATTATTGCAGCGATTGGTGGTTTAGGCGTAGCCGTGCTATCAATTTTTATGATAGCTGCAGATCACATCGACGCGCCTGCTGTGGCCGGTACTAGTACCGACATTGCAGATTTATACGCGTTTGAAGGTGATAACCCGAATAATACCGTATTCATCGCTACATTACAAGGTCCTTTGATGCCTGGAGAAAACACCAACCAAGCAGAATTTGACGAAGATGTTATGGTAGAATTTAATATAGACAACACAGGTGATTTTGTTGAAGACTTGGTGATTCAAGTGATAAGAAGAGGTGACTCAATGTATTTCTTTGGACCTACCGAACCTGCACAAACAGGATTAGATAGTGAAGTTCAAGTATCTGCTGTTCGAAACAGCGTAAAAATCTCAACTTCCACCGATGTTCAAACAAGTTCTAATAACGGGATGACCTTTTTTGCAGGTCCTCGCCGAGATGCATTTTTCTTTGATTTCGAAAGATTCAATGATGTTATTTCTGGAAGTGTAGCCCCTGAAGGATTTTTACCACCAGATCAAGCGACAGATTTCTTTGAAAACCTAAACGTACTATCAGTTGTAGTAGAAGTGCCTAATGCTTTATTGGGTGAAGCTCCTACTCACGTTGCTAACGGAGTTGGCGGAGTTTCTGGATTACCGGATGCTTATAACGTATGGGTTTCAGCAAAAAGAAAACAATAACAATAACACAAAAAAATTAAGAGAAATGAAAACATATAAATTAAGAATATTATTTTTTGCTATCTGTGCATCCTTATTGTTCGTTCAATGTGATGACGATGACAATGGAAACGTTATTGAGCAGGCAACCTGTGATGACGGATTACAAAATGGAGATGAAACAGGCGTTGATTGTGGTGGTACCGCATGTGAACCCTGTGTTGAAGAGTTAGACTTTAGCGGTACATATACACAAGAAGACCATATGGGTCGTCCTGGAATTAACACTGTATTTAGTGGAACTGATGCCCTAAAAAATAACTTTAATACAACAATCACTTCAGGAAGAGGAGATTTTCAAGATGATTTTGAAGCTCGATTAGAGTTGTATCATGATGTTTATGGAGATGCACTTGGTGCAGACATAGATTATGAGACAAACATATTAGGGTTAGATGCAGCTACCTTCACCTTTGTATTGGCCAATACTGATGCATTGCAGGTAGCGCCACAAGGTCCTACGAGTTATTTTATTCCAGGAGGAGTAGCATTAACCGGTAGAACATTAGACGATGATGTTATCGATGTATCTTTAACACTCATGTTTGGAGGTATGACTGGAACACGTTTCGATGGAAACAACGGGACACCACAGCTTACCAGCGACGGAGTTGGATTTGGCGATCGTGTAATTGGCGCATTCCCATATATGGAATCTCCAAATAATTAAACTAATAATTAATTCAATGGAAAAGAGCAAGAGATTGCTCTTTTCCTATTTATACCAACTATGAAAAAACTATATGTTATAATAGCGCTTTTAGGGATTGTGGTTTCTTGTGACCAAAAAGAAGAGACTGTATCGGTAATCGATCCTAACGATTACAATCAATACCTGGATGTGCCTCAGAAAAAAGAAGAACAATCTAAAGAAGCCATTACTTTTTGGTCTAAACGTTTAAGAACTGATACCACAGGGATAGGAAATTTGGCGCCCTTGGCGAGCGCATATACAACCCTTTTTCAAACTTCTGGAGATGTGGTCAATCTAAAGCATGCCGAAAGATTGTATCAAAAAGGGGTTGAATATTCAGCCACCAACAAGGATGGCTTTACCAGATCACTGGCACATAATTATATTTCACAACACCGTTTTAAAGAAGCCAAAGAGTTGTTGGAAGACAGCTACAAAGGGGTGTCAAATAAACATGAAACCGAATTGATGTTGTTCGATGCTTATATGGAATTAGGCGAATACGAAAAAGCCGACTCTATGCTGGCGAAGGTGAAAAATAACTCAGATTATCACTATCTCATTCGCCTGTCTAAATGGAGTGATTATAGAGGTAACTTGGATGCTGCCATAAAATATATGGAAAAAGCTAGAGATATAGCAGAATCTCGCGATAGTGATGCACTAAAAGTGTGGACCTATAGTAATTTGGGAGATTATTACGGTCATGCCGGACGTATTAAAGATGCCTATGCATCTTATATTAAGACGTTACATTTGGAGCCCGACAACCATTATGTAAAAAAAGGAATCGCATGGATTGCCTATGCTGCTGAAAACGATCCAGAGGAAGCTCTACGTATTTTAGATGCGATTGAAAAATATCATAAAACTCCAGATTATTTATTATTGAGAGCAGAAATTGCAGAAAGTCAAGAAGACATGAACAAAGCAGATTCATTACGACAAGAATTTCTGAAAGCAGTGCGTTCACCGGAATATGGAGCAATGTATAATGCATATGTTATCGAAATGCTAGCCGAAACACAACCTGAAGTAGCTTTGTCCTTGGCAAAACTTGAAGTAGAAAATAGAGCGACGCCAGAGACCTATCATTTATTGGCCTTGGCACAATTAAAAGCCGGAAAAAAGCAAGCTGCTTTAGGAACGATCGAAGATTATGTTATTGGTAAAACTTATGAGCCAACAGCACTATATCACGCTGCCCTAGTCTATAAAGCGAACGGATTGGTAGAAAAAGTGGCACCGCTTAAAGAAGAGTTGTTAGGCGCTTCTTTTGAGTTGGGTCCAGTTGTTACCCAGTCTATAAAAGATTTATAAAATTTAAAAAACCAAACCGTTGCGTATTACGTAAATAAGTATGAAAGGTTGGTTATCTATCTTTAGGATAGATACTCAGAAATCGGATAAAACCGATTTTTTCAGAGTTTTTTTGTTAGTTGAAGCGTCTTATGCAAATAAGACGCTTTTTTTATGTGAAGTGGTACATAATACACAATAAAAAAGACCCGCAGTATAAGCGGGTCTTTTGTAGTTTTATAGTACCTTCAATTTAAGGTGCTGCCGAGACAGATCCAAGTGTGTACAGTTGACTTAGTGTAGGGGATTCACTACCTCCGGCAGGCTCCAGTGTGATTCCAAAGGCTTCAGGATCCGGAATATTGTCAAACTTATATATTCCGTTCTCAACTTCCGTTCCGCCTTCTAACAATCCAACACTGCTTGGTGTTAGTGGTTCCATGATCAAGGACCATACTTGGTAGACTTTTCCTTCAGGAGCTTCAGGCAAACCTTTTGCATCTATATACGCTACCTTGTCATTTTTGTTAAAATACACTTTAGCAAATGCTTCAGGAGCAACTGCCTGATTTCCGGAGAGCGTATAAGCGCTGTATTCTTTAGAGCGAACGATTTCTAATAATTCGGTCGTTTCTGCTAATTGCGCTTCCGTGTTCTCAAGATCACTTTCTAACACTTGGTTTTCCGTAGATGTTATCTGTATGGTTTCTCTTAATTCGTTGTTTTGTGTCAACATCCAGAAGATACCTCCAATACATAAAATAGCTGCAGCCCATCCCGTTATAGCGGCCCAATTGGTACGATCTGACTTCGTATCCAAGGTTCTCACCTTTTGTATAGATGCGAGTATATAACTCCATACCATAGCCGACAGAGGAGGAGCAACTGCTTTGGCAAGTGTGATTAGCGAAGCTTCTATTTTTTCTATCTCAGATTGTAATATAGGTGAAGCGGCAATAGCCTCTTCAATTTCTAAGGTTTCGTCTGATGACAATGCGCCACTTACATAAACCTCTAATATTCCTGATTCTATAATTTCTTGTTCGTTCATAATTTGTTACCCTAGTACGACTTTTCGTAATTCGTTAATACAATTTCGATTTCGAGTTTTCAGAGTTCCGAGAGGCATTTCTAATTCTTTAGAAGCATCCACTTGTGTGTATCCCTTAAAATAAAGTAAATCTATTATTCTAATACAAACAGGCTTTAACGATTGAATGAATTTCGTAATACCAATAGTGTTCACTTTTTTGTTTAAGCTGTCACTTGATGACAATATATCTACGAAATATGTTGTGGATAGGTTTTTTCTAGAGTTTTTAAAAGCCTTGGACCGGGTTTCGTCAATGGCAGCATTACGTGCAATATTGAGAATCCATGTGAAGAAGCGACCCTTATTAATGTCGTAAGATTTCGATTTGTCCCAAATTTTAATGAATACATCTTGTAATATTTCTTCGGAAACTTTTTCATCTAAAACTATACTGTAAATTATACCGTAGATAGCTTCGGAATAAAGGGTGTAAATTCTAGAGAATGCATTTTCATTTCCGTTTTGCATTTCTATAATTAATGAATTGGGCTGTTCCATAAAATAATTTGACGGTTATGGGGCTAAAATAATGAATTAATAAAATTATTATTGAAATTCTACGACTTATTTAAAATTGAAATCATTTAATAAAAGTGACAAAAGCAAGCAAAA
>NZ_QOLC01000015.1 GCF_003333325.1 Candidatus Ulvibacter alkanivorans
ATCCTTTTGCAAAAGAACATCCTGAATAATCTTATCAATATCAGAATCTTCTTCAGATTTATCTACAACTCTATTAAGGTAAGATTGTGGTATGTAGATTATCTTTTTTGCAGGGTTATTATCAGAACCAAGTTTACTTATTTGTTCATCCTTCCAGATGACCTCAAAACCTTTTACTGGTCTTGAGTCGACGATACCTGCAGTTTTATTTCGCTTTTCAAATTCAATAACATCGGCAGTTCGTGCAATGCTTTTGAGTAAAATAGATTTACCGGTAGATTTTCCACCAATAATGGATGTCAAATTCTGACTTATATCTATATGATCGTTTTGAAAACTTTTATCGATAAATCTAACTTTTTCAATAACATCGTAGATGTTTTTGTCATCTGGTTTACGAGTTCTAATACTTACACGTTCTTCAGGCTCGTAGATGATTTGCTTTAGACCTTCAAAAGTAGGGTCAGCTTTAATCCAACAGAGTCTGTTCGCATTTTTTACAAACATTTCATCATAGGTATGTGCATCACTACCCCAAATACAGGGCTTAAGCGACTTAAACTCATTAATATATTCTTGAGGTGTTTCGCCAAATTTACCCAATGCCCATTTTATGGTATTGGGATTGGAAGCAAATAGACAATCGGACTTTTGTATCAGGATTTTACGGGTGAGGTGTCCTTGACTATTCCATTCCACATCACTTAAATCCTCATCGGATGGTGTGACGATTAGGTATTTACCTTTAAATAGGGTCGGTTGTTCAGAAAGTACCTTGGAAATTTCATCATCAGAAATTACTGCATTCATCATACCCGTGTACAGCGTACTCGAGTGCTGTCTAAAATGCTCGTGCTCATTTTGCAACCTTTGGCCTAAAGCAGTAAGATTATTTTTGGTCAATGCTCTACGCTCACCAGATTGTTGGGGAATTCCCTGAATAATAATGTGTAAACGGTGTAAGAAGTTTTCTTCGATGTCGGCTATGGATACTTCATCAGAGAATATAACGTGAAAGTTGATCCGATTATCCTGTACCAGCTTATCAAGCCTAAACTCTATATTGGGTACGATAAGTATCTGATGAATTTTTTTGATTTGCTCATCACTAAACTCAAGCTCTTTTAGTTTGGCATCGTTTAGATATTCTGTTTTAAGTTTCTTATAACCTTCAATAGTAAAATAGTCTGTTATACCTATGGCTGTAATATTATTGGCTAATGCTCTTATGAAGAGTTGTTTTACATAAACATCCCAATCTGTACCAAATTCATTGTTTAATATTGATTCTGGTGTATGAATGTGCAAATCCCACTTGCGCCACTCCGAACCTTTTTTATAGTGTTTATTCATATAGTTAGTATAAAAATTTACCCCTTCAGTAAGGGGTAATTGGTTTACCACAAAGCGATGGATGTATAAATTTATTTCTAATATAATGAAAAATCTCCTTTTAAGGTTTTTATTAGATATAAGTAATTGAAATTCCTATTATTGAATTCCAAGCAAACATTTTATGTGAAAATTTTCGCAGGCGAGACCTATACGCTAGTATCGACTAATTACACTTAGAGTGTGACAGGCAAACTCAATCATGGGTTTCACTCGTCTTTGTTCTTGAACCAATCCATAGTTGATTTTATTTTTTCTATTCAACATCAGAGAAGAATTCTCCCAAACTCATCTTATGTGCATCCAGTATTCTGAGAAGGCTCTCAAAGGTAAAGTTCGTCCCTTTCTCCATACGCCAGTATTGCATCCTTGAGATGCCAAATTCAACAGCGAAATTCTCATAGGAGGTAAATCCCTTTTCAATTCGCATACGTTCCAATTTATCCGCGACCCTCATAATCCGGGTGTCGAGTTTCTTTTCTTGTTTAGCCATACAGTGTTTCTTTTATGAACACCAAAGTTGGCTTTTAGCACCTTTTTATATTACCACAAATATATTACCACTTTTATAAACATTTTTTTATGTTTGTCTTTGAATTTTAAAAACATACAGCATGAAAAAAACAAGACTTTTAGCACTTTTGGCCTTACCGCTTATAGTGGCAAGTTGTGGCGAACACCAGATCGAAGGAAAAGTAATTGATAATTTCGGCAAACCTGTAAAAGATATGAAGGTAGCTATCAAGGGAACTTCCCTTGAGACTACAACCAATAGTAACGGTGAGTATGGAATTACTTTTATACCGGGTACTATCGAAATGGAATATACCGATGAGAGGTATATGAACGTTTACAAGACCTATGATATCGCAACGGAAACCGACTATCCCGCCAAAACAATTGAGACCATAAGATTTCCAGAATCCTATGAAGCCAACTCTCTTTTAGTCCCCAAAGACGGCAAATATGTCTCGCTTCCCAAAAGCGTTCAGATTTATGGTGAGCGGCAAGAGAGCGGGAACTACTCCAAGCATAACAATCTCGTATATACCGCTATCGTTAAGGAAGACAATCTACCTACATTCCAAGCGGGTATCATTCACATCTATTTTCAGGAACTAAAGAATATGACCATTGTAAAGATTTCAGATACCAATGAGTTGTTCAGATTAGGTAACTTCTACTACAAGAATAATCTAGGCAAGATATATAAGGGGGATATGACATTGGATGGGAATGCCAAACCCAATACTGTGTCGAGCAAGTGGACCAAATTTGATAACGGTGATATTAGCAAGTTTATGAACGGTGTGTGGGAATTGGAATTGACTCCCGGCAGATATGCCATCGTTCCAAAAGCAACTGAAAGACATAAATACTATGTTAATGGGATGACCTTCGGATTTGAAGTAGAGTAATATCCGTTATCTTAAAGGACATAAAAAGCCGCACAGACCTAAGTCGTGATTGCCCATAGCAATGGACAAAACTTTTAGGACGGTACGGCAGGGCACGATGGTCGTAAGTCGAATTCCCCATAGGATTTCTTTTAGCGACATCGTGGCAAGATTGCACCTTATCCGATAAGGTCTTATCCCCAAAGGTGCTTTCTTGCTAGGGAGACCCTAGAACCCCTTTTTCAAAATACCTATTAATGGGTATTTTGTTTTCGTATTGTTTTCGTAGATTTAAGTTGTTAAAAAGATTCATATGAGCAATTTCAAAGTTAATTTCGAAATTAGTAAAGCTGATGCCAAATTATTTATTTCCAGCTTAAGTCATTTGGCGCAAAATACTTCAAATGTTCGAAGGAAAAATACCCTCTTACGTATTATTCGAGAAATTCAATTTGATCACAACTTAGAAAACACAATACTCAATGAATTAGTATTGTTATTAAGTCCAATGACAAAAGCACCGATAAAAAAAAATTC
>NZ_QOLC01000060.1 GCF_003333325.1 Candidatus Ulvibacter alkanivorans
GAAGAAATCTCTAAATAGGCTATGAGAATAGTTCATATTATAAATAGCTTGAATACAGGAGGAGCCGAAAAACTGGTGTTAGAAACTATTCCTGAATACAGAAAAAAGGGGTTGATGGTTGATGTTGTGCTACTAGACGGTACCGAGCATCCTTTTGTAAAGCAATTAAAGAGCAATAATGATATAACGCTTTTTAGCTTGGGAGTAGGAGGAATCTATAATCCGTGGAATATTTTTAAACTCAGAAAATATCTAAAGAACTACGATATTGCTCACGTTCATTTGTTTCCTGCACTGTATTTTGTTGTTTTTGCTAAGGTACTCTCAAACGCGAAAATTTCTTTGGTGTACACCGAGCACAGTACCTCCAATCGAAGATTAAAGAATACTATCTTTAGTTTTATCGATAAACATATTTATCGCTTTTACCATCGGATCATATGTATTACAGAAGAAATTCGTCATATCATACAGAACCATACGGGATTAAATTCAAAACGAGTAAAAGTAATTGAAAATGGGGTTGATATTTCAAGATTTCATAACGCATTGCCACTTGAGAGACATAAGATCGATAAGAGGCTTATAGCAAGTGATCTTGTTCTCATCCAAGTAGCGAGATTTAATCAACCAAAGGATCAAAAAACAGTAATTAGATCTTTAACCCGTTTACCACAAAATGTAAAACTCCTGCTTATAGGAGACGGAGAATTAAAAAATGAATGCGAAGCGTTAGTAGGTCAATTACAGCTCAAATCTCGAGTTTTTTTCTTAGGATTGCGCATGGATGTACCGCAGTTGTTGAAAATGGCAGATATCGTGATATTATCATCTTTTCATGAAGGTTTGTCGCTATCAAGTATAGAAGGAATGGCGGCAGGGAAGCCATTTGTAGCTACGAATGTACCAGGATTAACCGATGTAGTAAAAGGGGCCGGAGTATTGTTCGAACCGAAAGATGAAAAAGGCTTAGCCAACGAAATTAATAAGTTAATAGATGATAGTTTATATTACAATGAGATCGCTGCCGCCTGTTTAAAACGCTCAGAACAGTACGACCTCAAAAAGATGGTTGAACAACACATTAAACTGTACGAAGCATGCCTAAGAAAAAATTAATCCGTGTCACTACAGTTCCGTTGTCATTAGAAAAACTATTGGAAGGGCAACTATCGTTCATGCAACAATTTTATGAGGTGATCGCTGTTTCTTCGGAAGCCGACCGCTTAAAGCAATATGGCGAAAATGAAGGTGTTGCCACTTTTCATCTTCATCAAACACGGAAGATCACACCATTTCAAGACCTCAAAGCGGTCGTGACCTTATATCGCTTTCTGAAGAAAGAAAAACCATTAATCGTTCACACCCATACGCCTAAAGCAGGTATCGTCGGAATGTTTGCTGCATGGCTGGCTGGAGTGCCATTGCGTCTGCATACCGTAGCCGGACTTCCATTGCTGGAAGCCTCAGGAATAAAACGAAAGGTGTTGAATACCGTTGAAAAACTAACCTATAAGTTGGCCACGAACGTTTATCCCAATTCCCAAGGTTTGTATGATATCATTCTTGCCGAAAGATTCACCAAAGAAAAAAAATTAAAGGTACTAGGGCAGGGTAGTAGCAATGGCATCGATACACGCTATTTTTCGCCGGAGCACTTTTCCGAAGCAGAACTACTTCAGAAAAAACAACAACTAAACATCCCTCAATCCGACCTTATTTTTGTTTTTGTAGGACGAATTGTTTCAGATAAAGGGATCAACGAATTGGTTACTGCATTTACAAAACTGCAACAAAAGTTCCAAGATTGTTCGTTATTGTTAGTGGGGCCATTCGAAAATGATCTCGACCCTGTTTCAACTGGCACGCAAGAATTGATCGATCAAAACAAAAAAATCATTCTAACTGGGTATCAAAGTGATGTACGCTTATATTATGCCTTAGCTAACGTACTGGTTTTTCCTAGTTATAGAGAGGGCTTTCCAAATGTAGTGATGCAGGCTGGAGCCATGGAATTACCATCTATTGTGACTAATATTAATGGCTGTAACGAGATCATAGCGCATAAGGAGAACGGTCTCATAGTTCCGCCTAAAGATGGTGAAGCGCTACACCATGCAATGGAATTAATAACAACCAATAACGCGCTTCGGAAAAAAATGGCTTCAAACGCAAGGCCAAGAATTGTGAAACGTTACGATCGTCAAACCATGTGGCAGGCAATTTTAGAAGAATACAAATTATTAGAAACCAATCTTTAGTACCTTTGCAGCGTGTACCGAACTGTTATCAAGCCTACCTGTGATTTTTTAGTTGCCCTAGTGGCATTTGTCTTGCTTTTACCTATTTTTCTAGTGGTGGCTATCTTATTATGGATGTCTTTAAAAGGTAATCCGTTTTTTACTCAAACGCGTCCAGGTAAAAATAAAAAACTGTTTAAGATAATTAAGTTTCGCACCATGAGCAATGAGCGTGACGAGCAGGGAAAATTACTTCCGGATGAAGATCGCTTAGGCGGTTTCGGAGCGATCGTTAGAAAAACAAGCTTAGATGAATTGCCACAATTGCTCAACGTGATCAAGGGAGATATGAGTATAGTGGGGCCTAGACCGTTGCTTCCTGAATATTTGCCCTTATATAATTCTGAACAGCAAAAAAGGCATGATGTCAAACCGGGAATCACAGGATGGGCACAAGTAAACGGAAGGAACTCGGTAACTTGGGATGAAAAATTTACGTTAGACGTATGGTATGTACATCATATAAATTTTTTACTTGATCTAAAGATATTGTTTCTAACTGCAAAGAAAGTAGTCAACTCTGAAGGTGTCACAGCAACAGGTCATGTTACTATGCCTACCTTTGTAGACTATGTAAAAGAAAAGAATTTGAAAAAAAAAGAATGAAGAATATTTTAATTACCGGAGCAGGAGCTTTATTGGGTCAAGGCGTGTTGCGATGTTTGCATTTTGCAAAAGGACCCTATCGAATTATAACTGCAGATCCGAGTGTTCATGCAACAGGACATAGTTTAGCAGATGTATGTTATACCGTTCCATTTGTGTCTGGCGCCATGTATAAGAGCCGAATTCAAGAAATATGCGAGGAGGAGGCTATCGATATCATTTTGGTAGGAACTGATGTCGAATTGCCGTTTTTTGCCGAACATCAAGAAGAATTTCAAAACAAATACAACCTTCGGATTGTTGTGTCCAAAAAAGAAGTTATTGAAATTGCCAACAATAAATATCTTACAGCTCAATTTCTTAAAAAAAATAATTTTCCTTACCCTGTTTCTGCACTTACTACCGATGCAAAAGCTATTTCAAAATTACGTTCATCTTGTGAGTATCCTATGTTTGCCAAGCCCTACGATGGTGCTCGATCTATGGGTATTGAAGTAATAAAGAATAAAGCCGATTTAGATCGTATTTGCAGCTATGAAAACAATTTGGTAGTCCAAGAGTATTTAAATGATGCTGAAGGGGAATTTACAACTGGCTGCACCGTCATTGATGGAAAATGTGCAGCCATCGTTTCACTAACACGTGATTTGCGTAACGGAAATACTTGGCGCGCATTTAGAAATGGTGCATCCCCTTATGATACTACTATCAAGGAGATCGCAGAAGCTTTGGGTGTTGAAGGCCCTGTGAATTTTCAATACCGAATTAAAGACGGCAAACCGGTTGTATTTGAAATTAACTGTCGTTTTAGCGGAACCACACCGCTGCGTTATATGTTTGGTTTTAATGAAGTGGAAGCCCTCTTGGAATACTATCTAAACGGAACTACGATTGAGCAACCCCAACTCAAAGATGGCGTAGTATTAAGAACATTCTCAGACCTGTTTATGTCGAATGAAATGCTCCGTAATTTCGAAGAAAAAGGCACGACTAGCCAATATGAAACGCAGTATTTCCCTTTTAAAGTAAACGCATGAAATATCTGATATTTGGCGGAAGTGGATTTATAGGCTCTGCACTCAAAACATACCTGCAAGATCGAGGGGAAGAGGTGTTAACAATCTCTAGATCGGGTAAAAATGATGGTTTGGCAATTGATATTACGCGTCCGTCAGAATTTGAGAATATTGAATTCATCCCGGATGTCATTGTTAATTGTGCATCTCGGCTTCCCCAAGGAGGGATCAATTCGACCGACCCAACATTCGTGAATGAATTATTTTCCACAAACGTTTTGGGTGGCGTGAACATTTGCAAATGGGCTGTTGAACAGCGTGTTTCGAACCTTTTAAATTTATCTACTTTGGCGGTAGTAAATAAGCCTTGGCCGAATCCGTTACAGGAAACTTCAGTGCAATTACCAACCGGCCAGCATACCGCCTATGGGATGTCGAAACTTTCGCAGGAACAGATGATGAACGAAGCGGTACACAACACTGGAACAAAAGTGATTCATTTGCGTTTAGCTTCGATATATGGAGATTCGATGGAACCTTCAGGCGTGCTTTTTTTTATATTGAATCGGCTTCAGAAGAACGAAACAGTGACTCTCACCAATGCGAATAAAGTAAAGTTCGATTTTATGCACGTAAAAGATGTGTGTAAAAGCATTCTATATCTTTCCAAAGAAAAAATAACACATCCCATCATCAACACGGCGAGTGGAAATTCGATTTCATTAATGGAAGTCGCCAGCATGCTCAAAGAGATCACCGGTTCTTCTGCTGAAATTCATAATACAGATGAAACTACGGAAACTTCAGAAGCAACCATACAGGTCGATCTTTTAAAACATTACCTCGGAAAGGAAAACGACACCTTTATTCCATTGCGAGAAGGACTGACTACCCTAGTTAAAAATAATACCATATGAGACTGCTGGTAATTGGTGATGTACATGGAAACATTATTGCCTTAGAAAAGGTATTACAAGCGTTCCAAAACGAAGTAGATGCTATCGTCTCTCATGGTGATGTTGTGAACTATGGCCCGTGGAGTAATGAATGTGTTGCGCTACTCAAGGAAGTAGATTGCCAGAATTTGATGGGCAACCACGAAGAAGCGTATCTGCAAGGAGCCTACAATGGAAAGAGTGATCTGGTGAAGGCTTTTTTTGCGGTTACTTATAAAGACTTCATATATCTGGATGAAATTCGTAATTATCGAGAATACTTTGAAATAGGAGAATTCTTAATCCGTCATACAATTAACGATTCGTATTATTATCCCGATTCAGACCTTACCGATGTTGTTTTAACTAAAAATACGATTATTGGGCATTCCCACTATGCGTTTCACAGGACATTATCCAATGGAAAAACCCTAACCAACACAGGAAGTGTGGGACAAAACAGAAAAAATCTTTCAAAAATTGAATGTATAATTCTTGAGGTTGAAAAAAAGCAAATCATACCAAAAACGTTAATCTATGACCCAATACCTATAATAAACGAAATGAGAGTGAAAAAATTTCCCGAAATTTGCATCCAATATTATCAAAGTAAACTCCGCTAAGTCCTCACATTATGCCTAAAATATACCTTTCGTCTCCACATATGGGAGGCACCGAGCGACAATATGTAAATGAAGCCTTCGATACCAACTGGATCGCTCCTCTTGGTCCTAATGTCACCGGATTTGAATCTGATCTTGAGCAGTATTTAGGAAACGACGTTCATGTTGCAGCACTTAGTTCCGGTACGGCTGCCTTGCATTTGACGTTGATACTGTTAGGCATATCCAAAGGTGATGAAGTACTCTGCCAGAGCATGACCTTTTCGGCCTCGGCGAATCCTATTGTCTATCAAGGTGCTACGCCTGTTTTTGTGGATAGCGAACCTGACACTTGGAATTTGTGCCCCAATCACTTAGAACAAGCGATTAAAGATCGAATTAAGAAGGGGAAGAAGCCTAAAGCCATCATTGCAGTGCATTTGTATGGCATGCCGTATAAGGTAGAAGCAATTCGAAAGATAGCAGATACTTATGAAATCCCAATTGTTGAGGATAGTGCCGAAGCGTTAGGAAGTACCTATAAGGACGCTCCCTGTGGAACCTTTGGCGATATTTCTATCCTATCGTTCAACGGAAATAAGATCATTACAACCTCCGGTGGTGGTGCCTTGGTAAGCCATAACGAAGCTCACAAGGAAAAAGCCATCTTTTTAGCTACGCAAGCACGTGACCATGCACCGCATTATCAGCATTCCGAGATCGGCTACAACTATCGGTTAAGCAATATATCTGCCGGAATAGGTCGCGGACAAATGGAAGTGTTAGACGATCATATAAAATTGCGGAGGGCAATGCATTCTTTTTATGCTGAATTGTTTAGTGCTTCGGAAGGGGTTTCAGTTTTTTCTGAACCCTCAAGTGCATATTTTTCAAATCACTGGTTGAGCTGTATTACTGTGAACGAAAAGGAAAGCGGATTTACTTCCGAAGCAATACGATTGCATCTGGCCGAAGATAATATTGAATCAAGACCGCTTTGGAAACCAATGCATATGCAACCTGTCTTTAAAGATGCCCCCTATTATGGATCTGGCGTGGCTGAGAATCTATTTAAGAACGGACTTTGTTTACCATCCGGGTCTAATCTGAAAGAATCTGAAAAACAAAGGATTAAAGTTAAATTAACTTCCTATACTTAGATATTAAGTATATTTGCATCACTTAACCTATTGATTGTGAACACCCCAAAAACATTATTTAAAAGCCTGTATCAAGGAGACGATAAGATCAAAATGCTAGATCAACGGTATCTGCCACGATGGATCGTTGTTTTGATCGATGCTTTTTTAGCGATTATTTCGTTAGGATTAGTGTATTTTATATTGCTTGGTTCCCCTTTGAATTTCTTCGAAGTGCTTTCGTTGCCAATGCAAGGAGCTATCATTCTAGGAGTGAATGTGGTCTTCTTTTTCGTGTATAAGACCTACTCTGGTATAATTCGACATTCTACTTTTACCGATGTATTAAAACTGGCGTTTTCGTCGTTTACAACAGCCGCGTCTATCGCCATCTTTAATTACACCTACGTGGCTGTATTTGGTGAGAAAATATTTTTGACCACCTCTTTATTATTGTATTTGCTTATATCGTTTGTGATCATGCTCTTTTTCCGAATCGCGGTAAAAGAAAGCTACCAATTCCTTAGAAACACGGCGAGTAACTCGAAGAAAAAAAGAGTGGCGATCATTGGGGTTGACGACCATACGATTTCATTGGGGAAAGCACTAACGACCGAATCTAACATGCCGTTTCAACTTATTGGATTCTTAACACGAAATATCGAATCTACTCGATACAAGATCTTGGGAAAACCCGTATTCCCTATTAAAGATAAACTTTCCGAAGAATTAATTACCCTTAATATTGAAGGCGTTCTTATCATGAGCGAATCCTTTACAGGGAAAGAAAAAAATGAGATCGTTGAGCATTGTTTGGCAAGTAACGTCGAAGTGTTTAACGTTCCTACGGTAGAGTCCTGGAACAAGAAAGAGGATATCGACAAGCAAATTAAACCAATTCAGATAGAAGATTTATTGGAGCGTGAGCCAATTCATATTGACAACGAACTTATTAAACAAGACCTAAGCGGGAAGACCATTTTAGTAACCGGTGGTGCCGGCTCTATTGGAAGTGAGATCGTGCGACAATTGGCGCAATTCTCTCCAAAATTGTTGGTGATTCTTGATCAAGCTGAAACTGCACTTCACGAACTAGATCTGTATTTACAGCTAAATTATCCTGAACTCAATTTTATAACGGAATTAGCGGATATTAGTAATATGCACCGGGTAGGCTTGCTTTTTAGCAAGTATGAGTTTAACATAATCTATCACGCAGCGGCCTATAAACATGTTCCCATAATTGAGCGAAATCCGCATGAGGCCATTTATGTGAATATTTTAGGAACGGTAAATCTTTCTATACTAGCGGCCAGTTATGACATCGAAAAGTTTGTAATGGTCTCTACCGATAAAGCCGTGAATCCAACCAATGTCATGGGGGCATCGAAAAGAGCAGCCGAAATGTATGTGCAGTCGCTTCAAAATGAAAAAGGGGTGCATACGCGATTTATTACGACTCGCTTCGGAAACGTTTTAGGTTCAAGCGGATCGGTGATCCCTCACTTTAGAAAGCAGATTTCGCAAGGGGGACCGGTAACCGTGACCCACGAAAATATTATTCGCTATTTTATGACCATTCCGGAAGCCTGTCAGTTAGTGCTTCAAGCGGGTACCATGGGAGCAGGAGGGGAGATCTACGTATTCGACATGGGTAAACCTGTAAAGATATTAAACCTTGCCGAACGCATGATACGCCTTTCGGGTCTTGAACCATATGTAGACATCGACATTAAGATCACAGGCCTGCGTCCCGGAGAAAAACTGTACGAAGAGCTGTTAAATGACACCTCTACCGTTCAGCCAACACATCATCCTAAGATCATGATATCTAAAGTTCCAACGGTCGAATTTATAGACGTAAAGAAAAAGGTCAAGGAGATCGTAAAATCGGCTACCAGAGATAAGGATAAAAAGGTGGTGAAACTT
Organism: Candidatus Ulvibacter alkanivorans; assembly: GCF_003333325.1. GTDB lineage: Bacteria > Bacteroidota > Bacteroidia > Flavobacteriales > Flavobacteriaceae > Ulvibacter_A > Ulvibacter_A alkanivorans. The sequence goes on from NZ_QOLC01000060.1 coordinate 8,528, forward strand.
CTTAAAGAATTGGTCCCGGAATTTAAGAGTGAGAATTCAGAATTTCAAGAATTAGACCATCCTAAACGAGAGGAATCAACAGAGATCAAGATTTCTACCTAATTAATTATGTAGGAATTCTATTTATAGGTTTTTCATAAGCCGTATATTTGCAGCAATTAAAACGCCCATGAAATATATATTTTTAGTACTAGTAGCTATGTTGTTACTGGCATCTTGTGCTACAAAAAAGGAAATACTCTACTTTCAAGACATTGAATCGCTTCACTTAGAAGAAACAGATCAATCTTTTGAACCGGTAATCGAAAATAACGATATACTCTATATTTCGATTTCATCTATAGACCCGGATGTGGTAAAGCCATTCCTGCGCGATACCGGTAATGAAACCAATACAGTAGGAAATAACAACCCAAGTTTAAGAGGGTATTTAGTAGACGCCTCCGGTAACATACGGTTCCCTGTACTAGGAACGCTTTCGGTTGCCGGTAAGACCAGAGGAGAAATTGAAGAAGATCTTAAAGCAAGGTTATCTCAATACGTTACCGATGTAGTAGTAGACGTTCGCATCCTAAACTTCAAGGTTACGGTGTTAGGAGAGGTTAGAAATCCCGGTGTATTTACAATAGACGACGAGCGTGTCACCATTCCGCAAGCCATTGGCCTGGCAGGAGACCTTACCGAAGATGGAAAAAGAGAAAATGTAACGGTGATCCGTGAAGTAAATGGGGTGCAAAAAGTAACCCGTATCGATCTAACTAAATCCGATCTTTTTAACAGTGATTTCTATTTCTTAAAACAAAATGATGTGGTGTATGTAGAACCTTCGCTAAAAGGCGTGAAGCAATCTGGTTTTATACCCGATGTTCCTGCCTTGTTGTCGCTAGTCACCATTGTATTGAGTACTGTTATCATCCTTACCCGATAATTTGTAGTGTATGAATAATAGCCCAAATGCTTCCGAAGTAAAAGAACTTTCCCTACGAGAGCAGATCGAACAATATACACGTTATTGGTATTGGTTTGTACTTGCTGTAATTATAGCCTTGGTAGGTGCCAAAATATATTTAAGATATTCCACTCCTTTTTATCAAAGTCAGGCACAAGTAATAATCAAAGACGATAAAAGCGGTGGTGGCCCGGCCGAACTAGCCGCATTTTCGGATATTGGGTTCTTCTCCAATTTTAAAACGAACAATATCGACAACGAATTGGCTATCTTCAATTCAAAGCGAATTATTTCCGAAGTGGTAAAAGAACTGAAACTACACATCAATTACGAATCGGTAGGAACGTTCAAGAATACCAATTTGTATAAATACAAGCCTTTTGAAGTTCAGTACTTGTCTATTCAAGACAGTGCAACAACAAATCCAGTTCCCAGACTCGTTTTTGAAGTAATTTCTACCACCGAATATAAAATGGAAAGCCCGACTGGAGTCATAAAGGGTACCTATCCGTTTGGCGAACGAATTACATTACCCTTCGGAGAAATAACGGTATTCCCAGTGATCGATACTTCGGAAAAATTTGAGAATTTTATTGGTCGTCCTATTGCTGTTACCTATCGCCCTATTGAAGCTGTAGCTTCAGCGTACCAACAACGTATTAAGGTTTCAAATATTAACAAGAACAGCAATGTAGTTGATATTACCATGAATTCGCCGGTTCGTGAAAAAGCCGAAGATTTTATCAATGAACTCATCTTTCAGTATAATAAGGACGCGATCAACGATCGTAGCCAAGTGGCACAAAAGACCTCTAATTTTATCGATTCGCGTTTAGATATTATTACCCGTGAATTAGATTCGGTAGAACGTGGCAAAGAGGAGTTTAAAAGTCGAAACCGACTTACAGATATTGAGGCCGAAGCCCAGCTTATTCTGGAAAATGCTAGCGAATTCAACAAAAGACAACTGGACGTTGGAACACAATTGGAATTGGCAAATACCATGATCGACTATATGGAAAATTCGTCGAGTAATGACCTGCTTCCTGCTAATATAGGACTTCAAGGAGAAGAAGTGAGTCAAGCTGTATCTAATTACAATGAGCTGATCCTTCAACGAAATCGCTTACTGAAGAATTCTACTGCGATCAATCCTGTGGTAGTCAATGTGAACAATCAGATCGAACAACTGCGTTCTAGTATTTTAACAAGTTTAAAGAACAGCAGCAACGCACTAAAGATATCCATGCGCGATCTAAACTATCAAGAATCGACGTTAAATTCAAGAATTGCGCAAGTACCAACCAAAGAGAAGATCTTTCGAGGCATAGAACGCCAACAAACGATCAAAGAACAATTGTATTTGTTCTTATTACAGCAACGTGAAGAAGCTTCTATATCGCTAGCGGTGACTGCTCCTAAGGCAAAAGTCGTAGATCGTGCTTATAGCACTAAAGAACCGGTGACACCAAATCGACAATTAATTTATCTGTCTGCCCTTTTAGCCGGTTTATTACTTCCATTTTTGGTGATCTATATTCGTACACTGTTAAACACCAAAGTGAGAAATCGAAGAGACGTAGAACGCGTTATTAGAGATGCAGCCATGGTTGGAGAGATTCCGCGCCTTAGAAAAGGAGACCATGAATTGGTGAGAACCAATGACAGAAGTATGCTTGCCGAATCATTTCGGATCTTACGTACGAATTTGCAATACCTATTTGTGAACAAGTTGCAAAAACAACAAGAGGCTAAATCTATTTTTGTTACTTCAACCATTAAAGGGGAAGGGAAGACATTCGTCGCTTTTAATCTTGCACTAACCTTAGCCTTAACGGGAAAGAAGGTTGTTTTGGTGGGAGCAGATATTCGAAATCCGCAGTTGCATAGATACCTACCGGAAAATTCACGTAATCAGAAAGGGTTTACAGAATATATTATTGATGACTCCATACGGGCAGATGACCTGGCTTCTGTTAGCGAAAATCACAAAAATCTTAGTATTATCCTTTCAGGCGCAATTCCACCGAATCCTGCAGAATTATTAATGCAAGAGCGAACTAAGACGTTTTTTGAAGAACTACACGGGATTTATGATTTTGTAATTGTAGATACAGCACCATCTATGTTGGTTACAGATACGATCTTGATCAATAAATTGGCCGATATAACCTTGTACGTGATTCGAGCAGGCTATACAGATAAGCGTTTGTTGGAGTTCCCTAAAGATGCCATAGATGATGGCCGATTGGCAAATGTGGCTACTGTATTGAACAACGTGGACCTTAATAATTTTGGCTACGGAAACAAATATGGTTACACTTACACCAGCGAGAACAAATCGTTGTTGCAACGTATTTTCAGGCGATAGCAATTAACATCTAATTATTGAAGCATACCGTTTTATGAAACATGTTCTGCTCGTTTTTCTAATAGCATTTCCTACGTTAGTAAGCGCTCAAACTCTAAATTTTGAGGGATCTGTTGAAGCAAGTGCCATTTTTTCTTCGGAAGAAGAACTGCCATTTTGGTTGTATACCAATACCAGCACGAGTGTATATCCTACCACTAATTTTTCCGGAATAGCTGCTTTTACAGTAGACTACAATTTTTCGGAAACAGCATCATTAGAAGTTGGAAGTACACTACTAGTTCGAGATAATGAGGTGGTCGAAGCGTTTCAACGAAGAGATCTTTATGTAGGTTTCAATAACCGATGGCTTAAGGCAACCCTAGGAAGTAGAAAACAAAAAGAGGTAGGCAAGGGTTTATCGGCATCCAATCGCAATTTTATTTGGTCTCACAATGCGAGGCCGCTTCCAGGCATTCTATTGGAAGCCAATGAACCTATTAGGATCTCAAATACATTTTCGGTAGACTGGGGAATCGGGCATTACCGGTTAAATGACGATCGATATGTAGATGATGTTCGTGTGCATTATAAGCGGCTTGGTCTCACTGCGGTCTTTGATGAAAATCATAAACTTACAGGGCGCTTGCAACACTTTGCGCAATGGGCCGGAACATCGCCTACTTTTGGAGATCTACCAGACGACTTCAGTGCTTTTGTAGATGTGTTCTTTGCACGTAGCGGCGCCGAATCTACCATTGGTGGTGAGGTGATCAATGCGTTAGGAAACCATTTAGGAACCTACTACATCGAGTACGAATTTAAAACCGAGGCCGGTATTTTCCAGACGTATCACGACCATCCGTTCGAAGACGGCTCAGGAACCCGATTGGCAAATTTTCCCGATGGGATTTGGGGACTACAATTTGAGCCGGCGAATCCGAAGTGGTTCACGGCAATTTTATACGAATATATCGATTCTAGCGATCAAAGTGGCAGTGCTTCTAAAAGTGGATTTGATGGGTATTTTGGAAATAATTTATATAGAAGCGGTTGGAGTTACGAAGGCAATGTTATCGGACTCCCATTTATTGTGTTCGACCGTAGTGTGGTCTTAAACGATAAGACTTCACCGTATAGCAGCAACCGTGCTAGAGTTCATCATTTAGGTGTTCAAGGCGCTATCAAACAGTTTAAATGGACGATACGATCTACTTATGCGTCTTACTTAGGAACTTATAGACGACCCTTTATACCTCAAGTAAATAGGTGGTCTAACTATGGTTCGCTGGCATACACCTTTAGTAAAGCTGGAACCCTTCAAGTCTTTGGTGGTGCCGATACCGGAAATATTGGTAATACCATTATTGGTGGTGGGTTGTCGTATCGCTATTCTTTTTAATTTTTCTGAAAGTTCAGGTGTTTTTTCCCAATTCCTAAAGCGATTCAGCTATATTTGAAATAGTATGAGCACCTTGGTCCAACTTTCAATCTTACCTCGACAACAAGAGGACACCCATTTTATCTTAGAGGAGGGCCTGAAGAAAGCCCGCCTTCGGAAATCGGATATCAAAGAGTGGCGCATCCGAAAACGTTCAATAGACGCACGAAGAAAACCAATAAAGGTCAATCTTCAGTTAGAGTTCTGGAAACAGGAGGATGAAATTAAAACACTTTCGCCCTTTGTGCCGCAACATGTTTCCGAAGCAAAAGAGATCGTGATCATTGGTGCCGGGCCGGCAGGATTGTTTGCTGCTTTGCGCGCCTTAGAGGCCGGTCTAAAACCAATTGTCTACGAAAGAGGGAAAGATGTACGATCTCGACGAAGAGATTTGGCTACGATCAATAAAGAGCATATCGTGAACCCGGAATCTAACTACTGCTTTGGAGAGGGGGGAGCAGGTACCTACTCTGATGGTAAACTGTACACGAGATCTAAAAAACGGGGCAATGTACTTAAGGCAATGGAATGGTTTGTTCATTTTGGTGCCGACCCGGATATTTTAGTAGAGTCACATCCGCATATAGGTACTAACAAACTGCCAAAGATCATAACCGCCATGCGTGAGGCGATCATTGAGAATGGAGGGGAAGTACACTTCAACTCCAAGCTTACAAATATTAAAGTAGAAAATTCGGCTATCACTGCGATCGCGATAAATAATGAGGAATGGAGATCGGTGACCGACCTTATACTAGCGACCGGGCATTCTGCTCGGGATATTTTTTATTTGCTGGATGAGAATCATATTAGTATTGAAGCGAAACCGTTTGCGTTGGGTGTGCGAATAGAGCATTCTCAAGAACTGATAGATCATATACAGTATCACGGCGATGGTGACAATCCGAATCTACCACCGGCAGCATATTCGCTGGTCGAACAGGTAGATGGATTAGGGGTCTATTCGTTTTGTATGTGTCCGGGCGGGATTATTGCGCCTTGTGCGACAGCGCAGAACGAAGTAGTAACCAATGGTTGGAGCCCGAGTAAGCGAAACAATCCCTATGCAAATTCTGGCGTAGTCGTTAGTGTCGACCCATCAGATCTTCCCAACTACAAACCCGAAGATCCTTTTGTATGTCTTGACTTTCAGAAGGAAGTCGAGCAACGTTGTTGGGAGGCCGCCGGAAGAACACAACGGGTACCGGCGCAGCGAATGATCGATTTTGTGAACGGAAAGGTTTCCGAAGACTTTCCAAAGACCTCTTATCAGCCGGGAATCGTGTCGGTAGACCTACACAACGTCTTACCTCCCTTGATAGCCAAAAGGCTTCAAAAAGCTTTTATTTCCTTCGGAAAGAAGATGAAAGGATATTATACCAACGAGGCTGTATTGCATGCCCCCGAGAGCAGAACTTCTTCTCCCGTATCAATTCCTAGAGATCCCGATTCACTGCAACATATAGACGTAACGGGCCTTTATCCATGTGGGGAGGGTGCCGGGTATGCCGGTGGAATAATTTCGGCAGCCATCGATGGAATGAACTGTGTGGATGCCATCGCTAAAAAATACAAGTACTGATCTTTTCCTTCAAGGCATAAAAAAACCCGGATAAACCGGGTTGTATGTATTAGGATGGTGGTCCTTATTTTATTTCGACCAATTCTAATTCGAATGTTAGATCTTGCCCGGCCAATGGGTGATTTGCGTCCACAACAATGTGGTCGTCGTTTACCTCGGCTACGCGCAATTGACGCTCAGAACCGTCTGGATTCTTAGCCATAAGTCCCATTCCCACTTCAGGTTTTATCTCTTGAGGAAGGTTTTCTTTAGGTACCGGTTGAAATAGTTCTTTCTGAACCTCTCCGTATGCCTCTTCCTTCGGAATTGTTATTGTTTTCTTTTCGTTGACCTTCATGTCTATGATCCCTTTTTCAAATCCCGGAATAAGCGCTCCTTGGCCTAAGGTTACTTCCAGTGGTTCGCGCTCTACAGAGCTATCGAACACTTGTCCGTTATCTAGTTTTCCGGTGTAATGAACTTTTACGGTATCATTCTGCTTTACTTGACTCATAAATCTGTTTTATTCTAGTTTAATTGAGCGCAAAATTACAGCTTATTAGCTCCAATTCAAAAGATTAGCTAGATAATCGAGAATGTTGTGAAAATCTTAACGTTTGAATGTATCTTTCTACTTGGCTCCCAAGGGTATACCAAAAGGAGATAATAAACGCTCCAATTTATTGTGAGTACTGTTCGTTCTATTTTGGCGTAAGTAGGAAAGAATATTGGTAAGGTCCTCCGGCTCTTTATAGGTATTGAATTGACTGCTATAGTTTTTAAATATGGGTTCGTCGTATGCTTTTTCAATAACTGTAAAGATGTTCGAGTGACGTGCATCATTCAATATACGATCGGTGAATAAGTCTTTAACTATGGTCTCATCACCTTCCAAGACTTGAAAAAATTTCCCCATACCAAATAAAAGTATACCGTTTATATGGTGTGAATTATTAAAGTTGTTCACTTGATCGAAAAGAGAATTTATATCCTCATTGGTTAGACTGGCGGATGCATCACTGAAATAGCAAATGGTAAAGGAATTGTTGTTCATACCTTTAAAGGTAAGGAATATCTTTAATGTTGTTGATACTATTAAAAGTATTGTTAACAGTATTGCTTCATGAAACGTAATTCTATAAATTTCTAGATTAATGTTTCCTTACTTCCCGATGCAAAAATTAGCAAAGATATTTCCTAGCAGCTCATCATTCGATATTTCACCGGTGATCTCACCAAAATAATACAACGCTTGTCGAATATCGATGGCTAGTAAATCGCCACTTAGTCCGGCGTCTATTCCTTCTTGTACTTTTATGATCTCTTCAAGTGCCTTTAGCAATGCATCATAATGTCGCGTATTGGTTACTATGGTTTCATTATTACGCAACGCTCCTGTATTTACGAAGTCGAGCAGGGTATGTTGCAAGGTTTCAACGCCTTCTCCAGACTTCGCTGAAAGAAGCAATGCACGAGCGCGTTCATTGGTGTTGGTAAATTTAGAAAGCGCCTCAGTGAGTTGAGCGCGCATCTTATTATCCAAGCGATCCACTTTATTCGCGATGATTACCAAGGGTTTTTGCGGATATTTATTCTTGATCTTTTCGATCTCAACGAGCACCCGATTCATAGATGCCTGCTGTAACTGATCGCTTTCTTCGGAATTATGATTCGATCGAGTATTCTCCATATCTCCGGCGTCAAATAGATATACTACAACTTGCGCTTGCTCTATTTTCTGAAAGGTTTTTTGAATGCCCAAACCTTCGATCGTATCGGTTGTATCACGAATTCCTGCGGTATCGATAAAACGGAAACCTATACCTCCAATTACAATTTCATCTTCTATGGTATCTCGTGTCGTTCCTGCAATATCACTAACAATTGCGCGCTCTTCTTTTAAAAGCGCGTTAAGTAAGGTTGATTTCCCCACATTGGGTTCACCGACAATAGCAACCGGAATCCCATTTTTTAACACATTACCGGTGGCAAACGAATCAATTAGGCGTTTTAAGACCTGAGTGATCTTTGTAATTAGTTTCTGAAACTCTTCTCGATTGGCGAATTCTACATCCTCCTCGGCAAAATCAAGTTCTAATTCGATTAGTGATGCGAAATTCAATAGTTCTTCTCTCAATTTTTTTATTTCTGAAGAAAATCCACCGCGCATTTGCTGTATGGCCAATTGATGTGACGCAGCACTGTCTGAAGCAATTAGATCGGCGACTGCTTCTGCCTGACTAAGATCCATTTTTCCGTTTAGGAAGGCACGCAACGTAAATTCACCTGCTGTGGCCATTCGACACCCCTTCCGAAGACATAATTGAATGATCTCTTGTTGAATAAAGGGAGAACCATGGCAGGAAAATTCTACGACGTCTTCTCCTGTATAACTATTCGGGTTTTTAAACACTGACGCTAAAACTTCATCAAGCGTTTTTTCTCCGTCTTTTATATGACCAAGGTGAATGGTATGTGTCTTTTGTTGATCGAGCTCTTTTCCAGAAACCGATGTAAAAATATTAGATGCGACACGAATCGAATCTTCTCCCGAAAGTCGAATTACCGCAATCGCTCCTGCTCCCGAAGGTGTTGCTAGGGCTACAATGGTATCATTATGCGTCATAGCCTGCAAAAATACAAATTAATTCTGGCCTTTAGTGGACGTATAATTGAATTGTAATAGGTTCTAATAACGAACTCAATAAATAGATAACTGTAACAAAAAATACAATTTACTACTAATATGATATAACCTTAAAATCAATCAAAAAATGGAAGTCATCAACCATACAACCAAACACACCGATACACAATTGTTGGTATTAACACAGATCTCTCAATTATTGGGATACCTCATTGGATTTGGAAGTTTAATAGCTCCCTTGATTATTTGGCTTACCAAACGCGACACAGTAATTGGCATGGACGAACACGGTAAGAACGCTGTAAACTTTCAAATAAGTCTGTTACTCTATATTTTTATAAGTATTCCGTTGATCTTTTTCTTCGGACTTGGAATTCTCACTTTGATCTTTGCTTGTATCGTCGGATTTGTATTGCCTATTATTAATGCAATACGTGCAAGTAACGGCGAGAGCCCTAGCGACTTCATGGTGATAAAATTTATATCGTAGAATATTAAAAAAAGATTTCTTACAATTGCGAGGCCGTTTTATTCAACCCTTCAATGATAATGGTAAATTCATTCAGACAATCAGATTTGACCTTCTCTATTTGAGCAGTATCCGGAGCTGGATTCGTAATGAGTTCACGATATTCTTTCAACATTGCACTTAGTTGTTCTGCTTCGATATAGTATAATGACATAGTGCTTTTATGAATAAGCGCAGATAGGCTTTTAAGATCGTTATTTTTGATGATTCCGTCAAAATCTTCCTTATAAGTAATTAAACCATCTAATGTACTAAGCACGAATTTTTTAATGAATTCCGGTTTATTGTTCGCCATTTTCTTATAACGTTGTATAGAAAAGGATGGGGCTGTATCTATTTCTTCGGAAGCGGATTTCGTAGATACAAGACTGGTTTTTAAAGGAGATTCAGAAGACTCACTAGCCACGTTGGAAGTATTGAAACTTTCTCGGTGCAAGAGCACCTCAAGTAATTCATTTGGTTTAAATGGCTTCGGAAGGTGATCATCAATTTGAGCCTGCTGTAGTTTTTCTGAAACTTCACCTTTGGTAGATGCTGAAAACGCCACAATCGATGGTTGCGATTTTAACGGTAATTCACGTATAGCTTTAGCAGTTTGGTAGCCATCCATTTTTGGCATTTGAAGATCTAACAGGATCAAGTCGAAATCATACTGTTCTACTAATTGTAATGCTTTCTTTCCACTTTTAGCAGCATGATAGGGTACATGCCATTGATTTAAATATTGAGAAGCGATAAAAATGTTATCCGGATTGTCATCCACAATTAAGACCAAACAGTTCATCAATGCTTCTAAATCAGACGATTTTGTGGTAATCCCTTTTTTGGAAGAAGCGTCTTTATCCAATGTATAGGAAATGGTAAAGCTAAAGCTGGAACCTTCATTCAATATGCTCTTCACGATCATTTTGCTATGGTGAAGTTCTAATAATTTTTGACTTATGGTCAGGCCTAGCCCAGTCCCGCCAAACTCTACACTTACATCATAACTTGCCTGAGAAAATTCTTGAAAAATTAATTCTAATTTTTCAGGTGGAATGCCAATACCAGTATCTATTATTTCAAAATGAAGCGTTTGACTTGTTGAACACGCTGCCTTAACGTGAATTTTCAAGGTCACACCCCCTTCTTTGGTAAACTTGATGGCGTTACCAACAAGATTGGTAAGAATTTGGTTTAATTTTACAGGGTCTCCAACAAATTGATCTTTTACGTTCTCTCCTAATTCAACTTGTAAGGCAATTCCTTTGTTCGATGCCTTTACCGAATAAGTCTCTTGTAAAACTTCCACCAGATCATGTAAATTAAACGAAACTTCCTCGAGCTCCACCATTCGTGCTTCTATTTTACTTAGATCTAACAGATTATTAACGAGTCCAAGTAAATTTTCCGAAGAATGTAATAACAAACGTGCATACTCCTTTTGGTTTTCATTTAACGGTGTCGCATGTAGTAAGTTTCCAATTCCTAAGATGGCATTTAGAGGGGTCCTAATTTCGTGACTTATAGTTGCTAAAAACTCTGCTTTAGCCTTCGAATCGGCTTCCGCTTTTCGTTTGGCCTTTAATAGTTCCATCTCGTAGTTCCACCGATCACTAATATCCAAGATTGTTGCTTGATAAATGTTAGGTTGATCGGCTGATGTAGGAACTTTTCTTGCATTGATAAGTCCGTGGAAAACACTCTTATCTTTATGTAGAATATCAAAATAGACTTCCTTTATAAACCCTTGCATTTGTATTAATGGAAAAAAGTGAGTTTCGAAAAATATTTGACCACCCACTCTAAATAAACTTGGCAGTGTTTTTTTATTTACCAATTCATCACGCTCATATCCCAACCAATCGAGCATAGTTTGGTTGATCTCGAAGATAATCCCATTCTTATAGAATGATACAGCACCGCAGGGAGCGTTGTTATATAGCTCTAGCGCTGTTTGGAGCTCAATTTGTCGCTCATCATTATGATCTAACCCTGCCATCTATTTTACCTTTGTAAAAACTCTTTTATCGCAGCAGTTGTCTCTTCCGGGGCACTTAGATTAGGGCAATGTCCTGTTGCTTCTATCTGTTTAAATGTACTATTTTCTATTTGTTCGGCTACATAAGTACCTACTTCTGTAGGTGCAATTACATCCTGCGAACATTGTAAGACCAGAGTCAGGACGCTCACCTGTTTTAAGTCTTCTCGATTATCAGATAGAAATGTAACGCGAGCAAAATTTTTAGCAATTTCAGGATCAGTTTGGCAAAAACTATTACTTAATTCTGCTCCCAATTCTGGCCTATCGGGATTTCCCATAATAACAGGTGCCATTGTAGTAGACCACCCCAAGTAATTACTGTCTAAAGTTTCTAAAAGTTCATCAATAGCTTCTGCTTCAAAACCACCTACATATGCTTCATCATTTATATATCGAGGCGAAGGACCGATCATTATTAAATTAGAGAACAAATCAGGACGCTTGTTTGAAGCCAATGCACCAATCATAGCACTTACCGAATGACCTACAAAGATTACATCTTTGAGATTTAGCTGTTCGCAAATTTCTATCACGTCGTCCGAATAAGCCTCTAGAGAGCTGTATTTTTGCTTAGAGTACAAAGAAGTATCTGACTTACCTGCACCTATATAATCGAACAGGATGGTTTGGTAATCTGCTTCAAACTCTGGAGCCACAAATCGCCACATATTTTGATCGCATCCGTATCCATGAGCAAATAAAATAGGTGTAGAACCAACCCCGTTTATATGGAGATTGAATTTGCCTAGAGCATCGGGAACGTAGTGATTTCCCATAGTTGAATTTTTTGTTAGTTGTACCAAGTTACGACATCCAATCTATTGGCACAACTAAAATGACAAAAGGATTCGTTTGGTTGAGAACAATGCGTTAGCGGAAAAAGCCTATAAATGATGCCAGTCTAAACTAAAAATCCCATCGTACGATGGGATTTTTTAAAAGAGTTAGATGAGAATTAGTTGTTTAACATTACCGGCATTACCAACATGGTAACTTGCTCTCCTTCATCCAATCCATCAATAGGAGTAAGGATACCGGCTCGGTTAGGCAATGACATTTCTAATGAAACTTCATCGCAGTTAAGATTGTTCAGCATTTCGGTTAAGAAACGAGAGTTAAATCCAATTTGCATATCGTCTCCTTGGTAATCACAGGTAAGGCGTTCTTCTGCCTTATTGCTGTAATCTACGTCTTCGGCAGAAATATTCAGTTCGGCACCGGCGATCTTTAATCGAATTTGGTGCGTGGTCTTGTTCGAGAAGATCGAAACACGACGAACTGAGTTTAAAAATTGATTTCGTTCTATTTGAAGCTTGTTCGGATTCTCTTTAGGGATCACGGCTTCATAATTTGGATATTTACCATCGATCAAACGACATACCAACTGCGTGTTCTCAAAAGTGAACTTTGCATTGCTCTCATTGTACTCAATTGCTACATCTTCTTCAGTCCCGGCAAGGATACCTTTTAAAAGCGTCAACGGTTTTTTCGGCATGATGAATTCGGCAGTTTCGGGAGCTGTTACATCTTCCCGAGTATATTTTACCAATTTATGGGCATCGGTAGCCACAAAGGTCAAGCCTTCCGAAGAAAACTGAAAGAAAACACCACTCATCACCGGACGCAGGTCGTCATTTCCACTGGCAAAGATCGTCTTGCTAATTGCAGTGGCCAAAATATCTCCTTGCACCACTGTAGAAGACGGATCCTTAAGTTCGACCGGGGTTGGAAATTCTTCTCCATCGGCGTAGGCCAACGCATATTTACCGTGATTACTGCTAATTTCAACCGTATTATTATCCTCAACTGTAAAGGTTAGTGGCTGCTCAGGAAACGTTTTAAGGGTATCTAAGAGCAAACGTGCAGGAATGCAAACCGCACCTTTTTCACTACTTTCCACATCTAATTTTGAAGAAATCGTCGTTTCTAGATCAGAGGCAGAAACAGTAAGAGAATTACCATCTAAGTTAAACAAGAAATTATCTAAAATTGGTAAGGTGTTGTTAGTGTTTATAATGCCTCCCAGCACTTGTAGTTGTTTTAGCAGATACGAACTCGATACGATGAACTTCATGTAAGGTTATTTTTTCTAAATATTGAATTTTTCACTTGCTGAATCATCAGCAGCCTAACTACAAATATATTTCAATTAGCACGTATGTTAAAACAAACTTATTAACATTTACCGTGCATATTTGCGGCGACGAAGATAGGTGAAAACGATTCCGAAGAGCGCCAATAATCCTAGCGGTAGCAGGATGTTTATAAGTTGCCATTTGCTGCGTTCTTCGGAAGTACGCTGCGGATCCAGAAAAGGAACCGCGATTTCTTTGGTGCGAATGTTTATAAGTCCGCTATCGTCCAACAAATAATTCACAGTATTCAACAAAAACTCTTTGTTTCCGTAGAAAGTATTGGTCATCCTATCAAATCCTAATTCGAGCGGCCTATTACCATCCATTTGATTAGCAATGATATCTCCATCGCTTATAACCACCATTTTGGTTGGACTGCTCTTTGTTTTGTCTTCGGAAAGTGAAAAGGGTTTAATCCTATTGGTAAATACTGAGGGAAATTCACCTTCCAACAATACGGCCAAGGGCAGTTCTCCCGCAGAATATTCTGAAGGATCCGGGCCTTCGTTTACCACCTTTAAATTTTCCGGGATCTCCTTGTCCAGATCGATCTCGTAAGGTAATCCAACGATCTTTGACATAGGAGACGTACTTAATAGTATCGTCTTATCTAAAGCATTTGGAAGCGTATCGATTGCAGAAGCATTTCCAAACTTCACAGCTTCTATATTGGTTACAATTGGATGGTTGTTGCCACTGGTGCTTAACGGACTAAAGAACCATGGATATCGATTATACTGAGATTCATTTTCTCGGCCCGTTGCTAAGACAATAGGAGCAGAGAACACATCTTTTACCAAATTCGGATTGATACGCACACCGTACTTAAAAAAGAAATCGGTGAGATTAAGGTCTTTTCCAAAAGCAAAGGTCTTATCGCTAATACTGTCGCGTTGCGTTTCGGTAGCATCCACCAACCAAAGGGAGGCACCACCGTTCATGGTATATTGATCTAAAATGTATTTTTCTGAATCGGAAAAGGCTTCTGTTGGTCTAGCAGCCACAAGTAGATCGAAGGTGTTAAGCTGTTCCAAGGTCCTCTTTGGAGCTACCGCAGCAGAATCTAAAGTAAAAGGCGCAATATAATAGTATTCTCTAAGCGTGCTAAAAAAATCGGCTATATAACGATCGTCTAGTTGTCCGTTACCTTTAAGCACGGCCACTTTTTTCGATTTAGGGTTAGTAAGTTTATTAAAGCCATCGGCGAAGGCGTACTCTAGGTTTTGAATAGAACTGTTTACGCGTTCTTCGGAAGTGGCTCCTAACTGATTTTGTAGTAGGGATATCTTAACCGCCTTTTCGTTGTAATAGGCTAGTGCCCAAGGATAGACCAATTCGGTGCTAAGTTTGCCGCTTTCTTTTACTTCTACTTGTGCAGGCTTCAATCCCATTTGAAACAACTGTTGCTGTATCGCTTGAGGGTCGTCCTCATCTTCTAACGGATTGATAAATTCGTAGCTTATATTGGGATTATACGCCTTGAATTCTTCTAGCAACTGACGAGTTTCTGCGGCCAATCGTCTAAACTCGGGAGGATACGAGCCCTTCAGAAATACTTCGATGACAATAGGCGAATTAGCGGTTGCTATGGTCTCTTTGGCAGCTTCAGACAGGGTATATCGATTGTCTTGCGTAAGGTCGAATCGGTGATAGAAATTACTTCCGAAGAGATTCAGAAGCACTAGACCAATTACTACAAGGATCAAATTTCGAATATGTTTTTTTGAAAGCTTCAAAGTTGCCGTGTTATAATTGCTTTAAATAAAAATTGATGGTACGCACTATATTCTACTATCATTTTTTTCTGAGGTTGAAGATAGTTAACACAAGAAAAAACACCGATACACTTAAAAAATAAAGTAGATCCCTAGTATCTAACACACCTCTAGACACACTGTCGAAATGGTATTTCATTCCGAAGACCCCTAAAGACGCATCCGGAAATAATTGGTCGAGGGCATCGAAGCCGTAATAAAATATAAAACACAAAAAAACGGCACTAATAAAGGCCACGATCTGGTTTTGAGATAGGGTAGAAGCGAATATTCCGATTGCCGCATAGGCAAAAACCAAAAATGAGAGTCCGATATACGAACCCACGGTACTTCCCACGTCCCAATTTCCCGGTGGATTCCCTAATTCTGAAATGGTTACTATGTAAAGTAGTGTAGGTAGTAATGCCAACATTACTAGAAAAATAGCTCCAAAATATTTGCCCAATACAATAGTACGTAGCGATATTGGTTTGGTGAGCAGTAATTCTAAGGTTCCCATTTTTTTTTCGTCGCTAAGAGCGCGCATGGTCACCGCCGGAATTAAAAATAACAGTACCCACGGTGCGAGTTCGAAGAACGCGTTGAGATCGGCAAAGCCTGCATCTAGGATATTAAAGTCACCGGCGAACACCCACAAGAACAGACCGTTGATCAGCAAGAAGACCCCAATTACCAAATAGGCGATCGGACTGGCAAAAAATGAATTTATTTCTTTTTTTATTAAGGCTATCATTAACTGTTGTCTTCTATGCGATTATAAGTTTTAACAAGTGCTAAATTATTCACTACTTAATGTATCGACGCTCCACGCTTGCGCTTTACTTTTGAACATTGGTTTGGTGGTTGCCCACACGCCTTTAAATAGATCGCTGTTTCGATAATTTTCAAGATCTTGTTCCTCTTTCCAACGACTGTAGGTGAAAAAGATTGCCCTGTTATTCTTATCACGATACAACTCGAGAAATTCACAACCGGGAAAATTTCTAATTTTCGATTTTACCGTTTCAAAATTATCCAAAAAAGTAGAAACTTTTGCTTCTTGAAACTCCATTTTTACGATTCGTGTGAACATGTATTGTTTGGTTTGTACTTGCGATTATTATTCAAAATTTACGGTGATCGTATCTCGGTATTCGAGTCCGAACAAACTCGAAGCACTTCCAACTGTAGACGGATTACTTTTATAGATAGCGAGCTCCAAATAACCGGATGAATTCCACAAGGCTAATTTTTTTCCATCTTCTTCGCGACGTTCGCGTGGTATCTCAAAATTAATTGCGTCACTATAGCGCAAATGGATATTGGAAAAACTTGCTGTACGAGCAGTGATCTTAAAAGGACGTCCTTTTCCTACTTCTTCGAATAAAGACTTGCTTACATTACACACCACGTTTCCGTAGTTGTCTATATAAATAACATTTCCAATAATTTGGTTGGATTGTTGATTAACCACAGGGCGAATCCCTGTGAGTTCCTTGATTTCAGAAATAGGTTTACCAATAACTTCAAGAGTTCCGCCACGTGCTATATGACAAGCAACTTGAACAAACACATCTAACACGGGAAAATTACTAACGATTCGATCATGAATATTGATCTCTACGATCTTTTCCGGTTTTATTTCTGAAGCCAGCATCGATATGATACCATTATCGGCACATATAAAATAATGTCCGTCCAAGAAAACTGCTATGTGTCGGTTCTCCGGATTTAGTTCACTGTCTATTCCTATAATATGTATGGTTCCCTGTGGAAAGCTGCGATACGCATTTTGAATAATGTAGGCAGCTTCAGTACTGTGAAACGGTGCGATGGAGTGCGAAATATCCACAATGCGAATATTCTCTAATTCGTTGTAGATAGCTCCCTTTACAGCGCCGGCGAAGTGATCTTTCTCTCCAAAATCGGTTGTAAGGGTAATTATAGGCATATTAATTTACACAGCATTTTTTCTACAACAAAGCTATGCAATTATTTAAACAAATTTTAGCACAAAGTTGAGCAACTTTTAAAGAAAGAAATTATAACGATAAGAGTGTTAATAACCATTTTATAAAATCCTATTTTTCTAGGGACACAACTAAACAATTATTCATTAAAAGCTGTATTTTTAAACTTAATTAGACGCACTAAAAAACCTCCTGCTTTTGAACGAACTTATCATCGAACTTACAGAGATTAGCCCTCGCGAATTCTTCGGACTCCAAAACGCTAATATTGACCTATTAAAAACATATTTTCCAAAATTAAAGATCGTTGCACGCGGTAGTAAGATTAAAGTGTATGGCGACGAAGAGGTTTTGGAAGAATTCGACAAGCGAATTACCATGCTGTTAGAACATTTTGCCAAATACAATAAGATCGATGAAAATATTATCGAGCGCGTATTGCAGAGCGACAGTAAGGAAGAATACGAAACTCCCGCAAGTAGTAATGAAATATTAGTGCACGGTGTAAGTGGAAAACTGATAAAGGCACAAACTGCCAATCAGCGAAAATTGGTCAATCTTATGAACAAGAACGATATGGTTTTTGCGGTTGGCCCTGCGGGTACAGGAAAAACCTATACCGGAGTTGCTTTAGCCGTACGTGCGTTAAAGAACAAGGAGGTCAAGCGAATTATTTTAACAAGACCTGCCGTAGAAGCGGGTGAAAATCTAGGGTTTCTTCCGGGTGACCTCAAAGAAAAGTTGGATCCGTATATGCAACCTTTATATGACGCTTTACGCGATATGATCCCTCACGAAAAATTGGAATCGCACATTGAAAAAGGAGTGATTCAAATAGCACCTTTGGCCTTTATGCGCGGACGTACATTAGACAATGCCTTTGTGATTTTAGATGAAGCGCAAAACACGACACATGCCCAAATGAAAATGTTCCTTACTCGTATGGGTAAGAACGCCAAATTTATGATTACCGGTGATCCTGGTCAGATCGATCTGCCAAGAAGGGTCATCTCTGGACTCAAAGAAGCCTTGTTAGTGCTAAAAGATGTAGATGGCGTTGGAATGATCTACTTAGATGATAAGGACGTAATTCGTCACCGACTCGTTAAAAAAGTGATATCGGCTTATAAGGCCATCGAAAATGTAGATTGAAAATGAATAACACCTTAACACACACCGACTTTAAGTTTCCGGGTCAAATAAATGTGTATCACGGCAAGGTTAGAGAAGTATATACACTGGCAAATAATACCCTAGTAATGATAGCAACCGATCGCTTAAGCGCCTTCGATGTTGTCATGCCAAAGGGAATACCTTATAAAGGGCAGATCTTAAATCAGATCGCGACAAAGATGATGCGAGATACCGAAGATATTGTTCCAAATTGGCTAGCGGCGACTCCCGATCCAAATGTGGCCGTCGGTGAGGCTTGTGATCCTTTTAAGGTAGAAATGGTAATTCGCGCTTATTTAAGCGGTCATGCAGCTCGTGAATACAAAGCGGGCAAACGAATACTTTGTGGGGTAGCCATGCCGGAGGGTATGAAAGAGAATGATAAATTTCCTGAACCTATAATTACACCGGCAACTAAAGCAGAAGCGGGCGATCATGACGAAGATATTTCGAGAGAAGAGATTTTGAGTCGTGAAATTGTTTCTGAAAGCGATTACCTTCAATTAGAATCCTATACTAGAAAATTATTTGAGCGAGGTAGTGAAATTGCTTCAAAAAGAGGGTTGATTTTGGTCGATACCAAATATGAGTTTGGAAAAACAAAGGACGGTAAAATCGTCTTAATAGACGAAATTCACACTCCCGACTCATCCCGTTATTTTTATGCTGAAGGCTATTCAGAAAGACAAGAAAAAGGCGAGGCTCAAAAGCAACTATCTAAAGAATTCGTAAGACAATGGCTCATCCGGAATGGTTTTCAAGGACTGGAAGGTCAGCAAGTACCACATATGACCGATGAATATATCGAATCTGTCTCGCAACGATATATAGAACTATACGAGAACATCACCGGTGAACCATTTGTGAAAGCCGATCTTAGCAATATAGTAGCGCGTATTGAATCCAATGTCGAACAGTATTTGGCTACTATTTAATATGAGTATTAAAGCAAGCGATTTTTTTGGGTGGCGATATAAGAGAAAGTGCATCAAAGTAAAAATTCCTACAATTATTTGGCAATCAAGTAGATGAGACATCTGTTTTTCTAGAAGGGCTGGCACAAACTTATTAACAATTTTAGATCTCCTTTCAGCAAAAATAATTTTTATTAAATTATTGATTATCAACATTATATGCTTCTTTATTGATAAGTCGATATTCTTTCATGATAAAACA
>NZ_QOLC01000004.1 GCF_003333325.1 Candidatus Ulvibacter alkanivorans
TGGAAAAGAAAGCGAGTAAAATTTGTTTATAGAAAAACTTGACAGCTATTGGAACGTATTCTTCTGGCAAACAGATAAAATAATTTCAATATAGATTCAATTTGTACAGCGTTTATCCATTCGATGATTACTATTCGCTCAATAAATTGTATTTTAGTGTAATATTCAAATCCCATTCTTTATGTCTATTTTACCGGAAAGTATTGATCGTTATCGAAAATTTTTCGGGTTACTTATTAAGTATTGGAATAGTGACCTTCTTAATTATTCGACTTCTCAAGCGTTAGGCGAATCTCAAGAATCTCTGAATAATGATTTTGAAAATTCACCTGAAAAACTTGTTAGTGACTTGCAAAAGATGGGGCCTGTTTATATCAAGTTAGGGCAATTGTTATCAACTCGACCTGACTTATTACCTAATTCTCACTTAGAGGCCTTATGTGAATTACAAGACGATGTAGCGCCAATTCCGTATGAAGAAATTCATCAAATCTTCGAACAAGAAGTAGGTACTCGGATATCGAAAGCGTTTACAAATTTTGAAGAAAAGCCACTTGCCAGTGCTTCTATTGGCCAAGTGCATAAAGCAACGCTTCATTCGGGTTTGACAGTAGCTGTGAAGATCCAACGTCCAGGCATTAGACAGAAATTTGTTTCAGATCTCGACACACTTAGGGAAGTCGCGACTTGGGCTCATAAGAATTCAAAAGAAGCTAGGAAATATAACGTACAAGATGTCGTTGAGGAACTTGAATTTACATTACTAAATGAGCTCGATTATAAAGCTGAAAAACAAAATCTAATAGTTTTAAGTAAAACTTTAAGCGAGTTTAAGCATCTGGTAGTCCCTACACCAATTTCCGACTATTGCACGTCCAAGGTACTAACCATGGAATATTTGGAGGGAAAAAAGGTAACATTGATAAATCCGCTAAGACGCATAGAACAAAACCTAAGTCCATTAGTGGATGAGTTGGTTAGGGGATATCTCAAGCAAATTATCATTGTAGGTAATGCTCATGCCGATCCACATCCAGGAAACATTCATATTACACCAGATCACAAGCTAGCAATCATGGATTTAGGCATGGTCGCTCAATTCCCTGAGAAACTAAGAGAACAGTTTATGGAGTTGATTCTAGCTTTAAGCGAAAACAACAGTGAACAAGTTGTGTCGGTTTTATTAGCTTTAAGCACATATGATCTTGAAAAAGCTCCTATAAATACCTTCAGAAAAGAAATAACGCGAATAATCCTAGAAAACAGTACTAGTTCGGCCAAAGAATTGCAAACGGGGCGTCTCATAATCCAGATGAATCGAATTGCTGCTCACAACGATATAAAACTCCCTGTGGAATTAAACATGCTGGCAAAGATCTTGCTAAACTTAGATCAGATTATTGCTGTGCTTTCGCCAAATTACAATTTGAATGCAACTATAAAAAGTTATATGAACGAGATTATGCAATCAAAAATGATTGATGATTTGAAACCTGGAAATCTCCTACACTTAGCTTTAGAAACTAAAAGACTCGCTGAAAAAATGCCAGAACGGGTCAATGCCATTTTAGATAAGGTGGCCAATAACAGATTGGAAGTCAAAGTAAATGCTATAGACGAAGCGAGATTCACAGATGCCTTTCAAAAAGTGGCAAATCGAATTACACTAGGAATTATAATTGCATCAATGATTATTGGAGCTGCTTTGCTTATCCAAATTGATACTAGTTGGACGATTATGGGTTATCCCGCACTTGCTATTATTTTATTTTTAGTAGCAGCACTCATTGGTTTTTATGTTATCTATCAAATTGTCGTTAAGGACGACAACTTTAAAAAGTAAATGCACATTCAATTGATATTGTTGCGAATTTAAAAAATTGAAAAGTGAAAAAAACCTTACTAACATTAGGTCTAGCGTTAATTGCTTTTATCACACTAACTTATTTTTCGTTTTGGAGTCAGCCATCTGACCCTGAAATTTCTGTCTTACTGAATAACAAAGATTTCGATTCTATTTCATTTGCTAATGTAAGGGAAGTTAAAATTGCCGCAAGTACACAATACGACGGAAATTTGCTAAAACGACTCATGCAAGGCGAACACTATAGAAGGTCATGGGAAGTTACTGTTTTGGCCGAAATCGTATATTTAGACACTTTATTTGGAGGGATGGAATTTGTAGAAGAAGGAGGTGGTAAGCAAACTAGCTCACTAGAAATAAAATCAAAAGATGGTGTGATCTACACCTTACGTAGTATCAACAAAAACCCAGAGGCCCTCGTACCCGAATATGTAAAAAGTCTAGGAGTTGAAAATCTAATTATGGACGGCATCTCTGCGCAACATCCATACGGAGCTCTACCTGCTGCCTCATTGTCTGAAACCGTAAATGTGATACACACTCATCCTCGATTGGTATTTATTCCCGAACAAGCTTGGTTATCATCCTTAAACCAACAATATGGCAATCGACTTTATTTTTTAGAATACGAAAGCGAAGGAGGTGAAAATTGGACTGGAATAAAAAACGTTGTAAATATTATAGATACAGAAGATCTTATAGAATTGAAGTTAAAAAATTACAAGAATACCCACATCGATTATGCTGCGCTTGTAAGAGCACGACTCCTTGATCTATTTATAGGTGATTGGGATCGTCATGCCAAACAATGGGGATGGGCGATGCAAAAAAAGGGAGACAGCTTAATAGGTATTCCTATTGCAGCAGATAGAGACAATGCATTCTTTACCTTAGATGGTGTACTCCCTACCCTTATTTCTAACAAGAACATAAAACCTAAATTAAGACCCTTTAAGGATGAAATTGATTACTTGCCAGGTCTGCTATATGATTTCGATGCTTATTTTTTAAAGGACGTTCCGGTATCTGTATTTATTTCGCAAGCTGAATATTTACAAGCTAAACTTACAGATGATGTAATTGAAAAAGCATTGTTGAAATTTCCTAAAGAAGTATACGATCTTGATGCAGAAGAAATAGAAATTAAATTGAAATCTCGACGTGAGAATTTAGTTGCTTACGCTAAAAAATTCAAATTAATTCTAAACGAAAAATCGAGACCTACAAACCCATTAAACGGATTATATGATGTAAACCTCCCGGAGCATTTAATTAAGTGTTTTGATTGTTCTCAGGAACACGAATAACATTCCTAAACATTTCTTACTTAATTATGTATAACATTTTCTCATTTGAAAATAAAAACTCCCCAAAGGATACTTCCTGGGGAGTCATTTTTTGTAGCGAGAAGGAGACTTGAACTCCTGACCTCCGGGTTATGAATCCGACGCTCTAACCACCTGAGCTACCTCGCCATATTTTGCGGTTGCAAAGATAGCAACAAATTAATCTGAAGCAAATAATAGATTGTATTTATTTTAGCTTCGCTATCAATTCTGAGGTGTTTACTCGCACCTGATCGCCTAGCTTCATATTTTTCAAGGTAAATTGTTGTTCGTTCATTTCGCTTTCACCTGCTAGCACCACAAAAGGAATATTGCGTTTATCGGCATAGCCCATCTGTTTACCCATTTTAGCCTCATCTGGATACAACTCTGCAGAGATGCCCTCGGCTCTTAATGTAGCTATCGCTTGTAATGCATATAGCGCCTCTTTCGTACCAAAATTTATAAAGAGAACTTGAGTCGTAGCCGAAACAGTTTTTGGAAAAAGATCCAGCTCTTCAAGCACCAAATAGATACGGTCTAGACCGAAGCTTATACCTACACCACTCATGTCTTTAAGTCCGAAAATACCGGTAAGATCATCGTAACGTCCTCCCCCACCAATGCTGCCCATCTTTACTTCGGAAGGTGCCGCCACTTCAAAAATAGCTCCCGTGTAATAGTTAAGACCCCGCGCCAAGGTGACATCAATCTCTAAAGTTGCAGTTTTTAATTGAAGGGTTTGTATCTGTTCGATTATAAAACCGAGTTCGTCAACACCTTGCATTCCTATTGAAGAAGAAGCTAAGAGTTCACGTAATTTCGCTAGCTTTTCACTAGCCGATCCGCTCACCGAAAATAAAGGCTGAAGTCTGTTGATAGCTTCCTCGGATATTCCTTTTTCGCGCATTTCTTTAGTTACTCCCGCCTCACCAATCTTATCTAATTTGTCCAGTGCCACTGTGAAATCGATAAGCTTATCTTCTGCTCCAATCACTTCTGCGATACCACTAAGCACTTTGCGATTGTTCATTTTAATGGTGACGCCCTTTAGATCTAGTTTGCTAAAAACAGCATCATATAATTGTACAAATTCAACCTCTTGCCAAAGAGAAGTACTTCCCACTACATCGGCATCGCACTGATAGAATTCTCTAAAACGTCCTTTTTGCGGACGGTCGGCACGCCATACCGGTTGTATTTGATAGCGTTTAAAAGGAAAGGTGATCTCGTTTTGGTGTTGTACGACATATCGTGCGAAAGGTACTGTTAGGTCGTAACGCAATGCTTTTTCGGATATTCTTGGCGTCATTTTTAAGCTATCCTTCTCAGCATACAGCGAATCGTCAACTTTCCGAAGAAAATCACCACTGTTCAATATCTTAAATATAAGTCGGTCTCCCTCATCACCATATTTCCCCATCAAGGTTTCACTATTCTCAAAAGAGGGCGTCTCAATAGGCTGAAATCCGTAGTTGGTAAAACAGCCTCTTATGGTATCCATGATGTAGTTTCGTTTTACTACTTCAGTTGGAGAAAAATCACGGGTCCCTTTGGGTATAGAAGGTTTTTTTGACAAAGTAAACAGGTCTTATGTATTAAACATTTTTATTCTGCAGGCAAGATAAGCAAGCCGTTGTAATTCCTGCAAATATCTTAATTTCTAGACACATTTTACAGTTTAAACCATAGAATTGTAATCGAAAGCCCCACTGCATTACGAGCTAATAAAGGAGTAGATGCCTAATTGGTAATTATTCTATTATTTTTGTAACAATACGTGTCGTCACGAGTCTAACGAGAAACACTTTTAGCGCTACTATGTTTTCATTGTTCCGAGAGAATATTCGAATTGCACTCGATTCCATTAAGAGTCAGTTGCTTAGAACCATATTAACGGTGATCATTATTGGAATTGGTATATGGGCGCTGGTAGGTATTTTAAGTGCGGTAAAAGCATTAGAGAACACTATTTCAAGTGATTTCGCATCCATGGGTGCCAACACATTTAATATTCAGCGCTATGAGTTCACGGTACAGCGACAAGGGGGGGAACGTGAAAAGATCAATCCCATTATTAGCTACGATAATATTAGAGAGTTTGTAGACAAGTACGATTATCCGTTCACCGAAACCTCGGTTTCCTTTCGTGCCACCAGCGGTGCTGAAGTAAAGTATGAGAACGAGAAGACAGACCCGGAAGTGCAGGTATTTGGGGTGAATGAGCATTATTTGGCCAATACAGGAACTGAAGTGGAGACAGGTCGACAATTTACCTACTTCGACATTGAAAATAATAATAAGGTCTGTATCATCGGATCTGATTTTCTGAAGAATCTATTTGAAAATGAGAATCCAATTAACAAGACCATTAGTATTCGTGGTGTAAAGTTTAAGATCATAGGCGTGTTGGAGTCTAAAGGGTCTACCTTCGGAAACAATCAAGATTTAAAAGTGTTGATCCCGATTCAAGTGGCACGTGGTATTTATACGCAACCCAATATTAATTACTCCATAAGTATAAAGGTGGAGGATAAAGAATTACTGCAAGCAGCTCAAGATGAGGCCATAATCACCTTTCGAAATGTTCGAAAACTAAATCCTATTGAAGAAAACAACTTCGGAATAGAACGCAGTGAGGACCTTATAAATCGTATAGCTTCGATTACCGGTTATCTAGAATGGGCGGCATGGATTATTAGTATCATCACCATTTTAGGCTCCTCCATTGCCTTAATGAATATTATGCTGGTTTCGGTAACGGAACGCACACGAGAGATTGGTGTTAGAAAGGCGCTTGGTGCCAAGCGCTCCACCATTTCCACTCAGTTCTTTATGGAAACCATCGTTATTGGTCAGTTTGGGAGCTTTCTTGGAATTCTATTAGGGATCCTCACCGGTTTTGCCTTTGCCAAGATCTTTAATTTTGATTTTAGTTTACCGTGGGCCGCCATGATCTGGGCAACCGTTATCACGTTTCTCGTTGCTGTTATTGCCGGTAGTTATCCTGCTACTAAGGCGGCGAAACTAGATCCTATAGAAAGTTTGCGTTACGAGTAATTTTGTCATTCATAGCAATGCGTAGCATCCCTTGCCATTCAGAGCGAAGCGTAGCATCTTTTGTCATTCAGAGCGAAGCGAAGAATCTCATTACATAAACCAACACCTTACTAAAGATCTCTCACATCCGTTCGAGATGACAATACGACGTCATTCAGAGCAAAGCGTAGCAACCCTTGTCATTCAGAGCGAAGCGAAGAATCTTTTGTCATTCAGAGCAAAGCGAAGAATCTTTTGTCATTCAGAGCGAAGCGAAGAATCTTTTGTCATTCAGAGCGAAGCGAAGAATCTTTTGTCATTCAGAGCGAAGCGAAGAATCTCATAACACAACCCAATACCTCACTAAAGATCTCTCACATCCGTTCGAGATGACAATACGACGTCATTCAGAGCAAAGCGTAGCAACCCTTGTCATTCAGAGCGAAGCGAAGAATCTTTTGTCATTCAGAGCGAAGCGAAGAATCTCATAACACAACCCAACACCTTACTAAAGATCTCTCACATACGTTCGAGATGACCGTGGATTACTTATTTAAAATATCCTCAAAAAAGCGATACAGTTCTCCCTTTGTTATAATGGCTCCTTGTTGTATCAAAGCAAATATATCGGCATTCTTATCTTCGGAAAAAGCCTTAGTTGCCGTGTAGAACTCCACTTCGTCTGATGCGAAGTTCTCTTGCAACCATCTGTAGCCTTCGGCGGTTGTGATATCTTTGGTTTCATCGGTTACTTTTACCGCGATAAGTTTCATCTCAGTTTCGGCAATACGAAACAAGAACAATTGTAGAGGCGACATGTTTTCTAAGTACTCCGCTTTTTGAAGTACGCCTTCCCAAACCAGGTCGCTAAACACATCTAATTCTTGTTCTGCAACTTCAGGTTGTTTTTCTTTAATAGCGGCCCATTCTTCAGCCGTAATGGATTGGGTCGCTAAAAAATTTATAAACTCGGGGTGAAGTTCTTCGAATTGTTCTTTTGTAAGTCGTGTGTATTTCATTTTCAGAAAAAAATAAAAAGAAAAACCCCAACGCTATGGTCGGGGTTCTAAACTATGTTAAAGGTATATTAGTTTACCTCAGCGATCACGTCGAATGTGAAGTTTTCTATCACATCGCGGTGAAATCGAATGGTTGCTTCATACTGCCCGGTACGCTTAATAGCGCCACCGGCGATCGAGATATACTTTTTCTCGATAGAAACACCTTCTTTCTCTAATGCAGCTGCAAGATCTGCATTCGTTACTGAACCAAACAACTTATCACCTTCTCCTGTCTTCGCAGGAATCTTAAGTTCTAAGATCTCGTTCAACTTATCGGCTTCTTTCTGAGCCTCGTCTATGATCTTCTTCTCTTTGTAGGCACGTTGCTTTAATGTTTCGGCCAACATCTTCTTTGCAGAAGGCGTTGCCAATACCGCGTGACCACGTGGGATCAAATAATTTCTTCCGTATCCGTTCTTTACAGTTACTACATCATCTGTAAAACCCAGATTTTCTACATCTTTCTTTAATATAAGTTCCATTATCTATTGGTTTTTTATTTTAATAAATCGGCTACGTAAGGCATTAATGCCAAGTGACGTGCACGTTTAACAGCTACTGCCACTTTACGTTGATACTTTAAAGAAGTTCCTGTAAGACGTCTAGGTAAGATCTTACCTTGCTCGTTTACAAATTTTAATAAGAAGTCCGGATCCTTGTAATCGATATACTTGATTCCTGACTTTTTAAAACGACAGTACTTCTTTGTTTTAGTAGTTTCTATATTTAATGGTGTAAGATATCTGATCTCACCATCTTTCTTTCCTTTTGCTTGTTGTTGTAAAGTTGCCATGTGTTACGCTTTTTGTTTGTTACGGTTTCTTCTTTTCTCAGCCCAAGCAATCGCATGCTTGTCTAAAGCTACGGTAAGGTAACGCATAACACGCTCTTCACGTCTAAAGGCCAATTCAAGTTCGTTGATCGCATCACCTTCTACAGTGTACTCGAACAAGTGATAAAAACCACTCTTTTTGTGTTGGATCGCGTAGGCTAATTTTTTAAGCCCCCAATCTTCTTTGGATATCATCTTAGCACCTCTAGAAACAAGAATATCTTCAAATTTCTTAACTGTTTCCTTTATCTGCTCTTCAGATAAAACGGGATTTAAGATGAAAACAGTTTCGTAATGATTCATAAAAATCGTTTAATATTAATAATTTAATTCATTGGCTTTCTGCCAAGAGCGGGCAAAAATACTATATTTATTATTATTATCAAATCTATTTGCAAAAAGAAAACTGCCTACTCAAAAAAGAATTTTCTGACAGAAAAAGATGAAGCGCCTAATTTTAACGACAAAAGTTAAAAAAACTTGCACTTCATCGATTTTTTCCCTATCATTGCTATTAATAAAACCAGCTAACTGTGGACAAACCAATACTTAAGTGTGCCATTGTAGACGATTCTACTTTACAGCGACTTTCCATCGTTAAACTCATCGAAAATCATCCCTCTTTGCATCTTGTAGAAGAATATAACAATGCAATAGAAGCAAAAATGGGATTGGCTAATAATGAGATCGACCTTATCTTTTTAGATATTGAAATGCCAATTCTTTCCGGCTTCGATCTGCTTGATGACCTTACTCACAAACCACAGATTATTTTTGTTACCGGGAAAACGAAATATGCCTTTAAGGCTTTCGATTATGATGCGGTCGATTATCTTCGGAAACCGATCTCTAAAGATCGCTTTCTGAATGCGGTTCACAAAGCAATTACCAATTACAAGCTTAAGAACGACGACGGCTTCGACGAAGAAGATTTTATCTTCGTAAAAAGCAATCTTAAAAAGCGTAAGGTATTCTTAAACGAATTACGCTACATTGAGGCTTTGGGTGACTATGTAAAATTAGTGACCGAGCACGATGCACTTGTTGTACTTTCAACCATGAAAGCCTTTGAATCACTCCTGCCAAGTGATCGTTTTTTACGTATCCACAAATCGTATATCGTAAATCTTGACAAAGTAGAACGATACAACAGCAAAGTCATAGAATTAGATCAAGAGCAATTGCCGTTAAGTCGAAATCGCAAAGCAGATCTTGTTGAAGCACTCGCTTCTTCTATGCGCAACTAATAATTATCAACATCTATACTTAAGCGAACCGTCGAAAATTCTTTTATAGCGTTAAAACTTCGTTGCACCTTGCTAATATAGTTCTTCGTTTTACCTAATGATTGTTGCTTCGGAATCTTCACAAGAATATTCGTAATAAATTGATTGCGTATTCGTCCTACAGGAGGTTGTTCTGGACCAAGCACATTTGCTCCCAATTTTAATTCCAAAGCACGACCAAACCATACCGCTGCCTTTTGCATCTTATCGAAATTACGGTCTTTACAGGTAATCTTTATCGTTCGGAAGTACGGCGGATACTTATATTGGTAGCGTTCTTCGGTTTGCTGCTTATACATTAACTCATAATCATTGGTGCTTACTTGCTGCAAAATTTGATGGTACGGATTAAACGTTTGAATAAGTACCTTGCCGCGCTTTTCGGTTCTACCGGCACGTCCTGAAACTTGTTGCAACAATTGATAACTGCGTTCATGTGCTCTAAAATCGGGGAAATTTAAAAGATTATCGGCATTCATAACACCCACCAATCCAATATTCCTAAAGTCAAGGCCTTTGGCTAACATTTGCGTACCCACCAAAATATCGATCTCTAAGTTTTCTAATTTCTCGATCAATTTTGCGTATGCATGCTTCCCTCTTGTAGTATCTTGATCCATTCGAGCAATCGTATGATCGGGAAATAATGAGCTCAATTCTGTTTCGATCTGCTCGGTTCCAAATCCTTTGGCATCTAAGGTCTCACTTCCACAGGCCATGCACGATTGCAACATAGCCATATGGTATCCACAATAATGGCATCGCAATTCTTTCTTGTATTGATGGTAGGTAAGACTTACATCACAATTTGGACATTGAGGCGATATACCACAGGTAGTACACTCGACTATGGGTGAAAAACCACGGCGATTTTGAAAAAGGATAATCTGCTCTTCGTTCGCCAACGCCTCATGCATCGCTTCCAGCAAGTGATCACTAAAATGCCCTTTCATCAATTTCTTTCGGTGCTTTTCTTTAATATCGACCAACTCAATATCCGGCATTAAAACATTTCCGAAGCGCTTCTTTAACTGAACCAATCCGTACTTGCCAGTTTCTGCGTTATGGTAACTTTCCAGCGAAGGAGTTGCCGAACCCATAAGTGTTTTTGCCTGATGCAAACTTGCGAGTACTATGGCCGCATCCCTTGCGTGATACCTTGGTGACGGATTATACTGTTTAAACGACGGCTCGTGCTCTTCATCTACAATGATCAGTCCGAGGTCACTAAAGGGCAAAAATAAGGAGGATCGTGCGCCAATTACGATCTGTGCTTTCGGTTTGTTGTTTAAAACGTTGTTCCACACCTCTACCCGCTCGTTCACAGAATATTTTGAATGGTATACCGAAACTTTTTCAGCAAAATAAAACTGTAAACGTGAAATAAGTTGTGTGGTCAAAGCGATCTCAGGAAGCATATACAATACTTGTTTGCCCGTTGCTATCAACTCGGCAATTAGTTTTACGTAGATCTCCGTTTTTCCGCTGGACGTCACACCGTGTAACAGCACCACATCTTGATTATCAAAATTTGATCGTATTTCTGAAAATGCTTGCTCCTGAGCCTCGTTCAGTTCTTTTACTTCGGAAGCCTCCTCACCTTCATACTGTATCCTATCCCTTTGAAGAAAATATTCTTCTAAAACACCTTTATCGATAAGTGTCTTAATAACTGAAGCTGTTGTATCGCTCTTCTTTTGTAGCTCTACCGATTCTACTGGTTTTTTTTGCTGAGCCGACAGCATAAAAAGATTCATAAGCACTTCTCGCTGTTTTGGAGCTCTTGTCAAGGTGTCCAACAGTGCTCTTAGGTTTTCTTCGGAAGCGTAATTAGATGCTAACTTTAAGTAGCGCTTCAGTTTAGGGGTGTATTGTTCGTATACTTCTTCTTGTACTTCGATGACTTTTTTCTGAAGCAACCCGTCCAAAATTTTAACCACATGCTGTTTATCCAGTATGTTTCGGATATCGTTAATATGTAAACTAGGCTGATGCTGCAAGGCTTCAAATACCATAAATTCTTCATCCGAAAAGTCACTTTCATCCACTTCCTTTTCCGAAGCTATCAAACTCACTATCGTCTCGCTCTCTAACAAAAAGGCGCTTGGCAAGGCCGCGCGAACTACTTCACCCAAAGTGCACATGTAGTAATTTGCTATCCACTCCCAATGCTTGATCTGTCGTTGCGTGATCAAGGGTTGCTCATCTAATATCTGATCAATCGTCTTGGTCTCGTAATTAGGTGGTTTGTCTTTGAAGACTGCGTACACGATACCGGTATAGACTTTTGTCTTTCCAAAAGGTACGGCAACACGCATTCCTTGTTGTAAGAATGAAGCTTCTTCTTTACGTATGTTATAGGTAAAGGTTTGCTTTAAAGGAATGGGTAATATGACGTCAATAAAATACAGGCCAATGATTTTTATGGTGGTCGAAGACGGCTAACTTCAGGTCTACGTTTAAAAATTAAATATAAAAAAGGCCGCCCGATTTACGTGGCAGCCTTCCTATTTTTTATTCACGACTTATTATTTTACGCGATACCAATATTGTGTTCTTCCCAATAGTGAAAAACCAATATAGCCACGTACTTTTAACTTATCGTCTTCTTCCAGTTCGATATAGCACTTATAAAGCTTACCGTTTTCTGGATCGAGGATCTTTCCATCATTGTATTCATCACCGTCTTTTTCTAGTCCGCGAATAATTTTCAAACCTAAAATAGGCTTGTCTTTATCTGCTCCTTCGCATTCGGTGCACAGTGCATTTCGGCGTTCTTCTTTAAGGATATCGACTACTTTTCCGTAGATCTTACCATTCTCTTCGTAGATCTCTACGATCGACTTGGCGTCACCGCTTACATCATCTATGGTCTTCCACTTACCAACCACCGATTGAGCAGAAGTTGTGATGGAAACCATCGCCATTATCAAAGAAATTATTATGTATTTTTTCATATTGCTGTTTTTAATTGCCTAACATGGCTTTTTTAAGTTTGCTGTCGGCCGGGTCGTTTCCTAGCCAAATACCGAATAATGCTTTTTTAAATGTCATACCCGTGATGGTACCTAATTCTTTGCCGTTCTTGTAAGCAACGACCCCTTTTCCTTTTTGATAGGTGATATCGAATACATCATCTTCAACGATTTCTTCACTAAAAAAGCCTATAAATTTTTTAATTTCCGAAGCAATTGGGGAAGTATTCCCATTTGTGGATGCATCGAATCCCTCTTCTACAGCTTCACTCATCGCTTCACTAGAAACAAAAGAGGATGTAATTACCAAGCGGATCGCCATGGTTTCATCGGCACTGATTATGCTTTTGGCACTGCTGGACTTGTTAGCAAGGTATAAACCTCCCGAATACAATTTTAATACTAGGGCTTTCTTACGAATCCCAGCACCATTTAGTGCTAACTCCTCTCCTCCAAAAGTTAAGGTATTGGGCAAGGTTACGCTTCCTACCTGCGTTTGTGCCACTGCCATTTGCACAGTGATCATTGCCATTACGAGTACAATTAATTTTTTCATTTTACGTGTTTGAATTAGTTATAAGTTAATCTGTATTTTCTTCATTCTTGTCTTTGAGTCGCTGTAATGAAATATTAAGTTCGAAACCTAACAACAACAAGTTTGCGTTGATCCAAATATATAACATCATAATTAAAAGAGCTCCAAGAGAACCATATAACTCGTTATAATTTGAAAAGTTATTAATGTAAACACCAAATAAATAGGTGGTCAACAAGAACAACAAGGTAGTTATAATAGCTCCTAACGAAAAGAATCGCGATTCTTTCCCCTCCTTTGTTCCATAATAATAGAGCGTTGCGATAATAACATACACCATAACAACAAAGACCGTGAGCTGTAAGGCCGATATCCAAAATAATTCGTTAGAAATATAATCGTTCCCTTTCAAATTGGCTATGATATACTCGCCATACAAAATGACTCCCACCGTAAATAACAACAACAGTGCCAAAAAGATAGACACTACAAGGGCTATAAGGTATTGTCTAAAAAACGTTCGATTCATCGTTACGTGAAACGAATATTCGAATGCGCTAAATATGGCGTTCACGCCATTGGCAGCCAAAAATATGGAAAGAAAAAACACGAACGATAATAGGCCACCTCGTGGATTTACCGCAATATCGGCGATCACGGGATAAAAGAACTCGGTGGTTTGCGGAGGCAATAGGTTTTCAATAAATCGTAAAAAACGAGTTTGAAAGCCTTCTACAGGTACAATTGGAATTAAATTCAGAATGAACAGAAGAAATGGAAAGATGGCCACAAAAAAACTATAGGCAATCGAACTGGCCCTAGACGAGAAAGTTCCTTTAATGATACCGGTTCCATAAATGTCTAATAAATGGTATAGTGACAAGCCATTAGTACCGGGTATCGTAACTCGTTTGCTAAAGCGAACCAGGTTGCGAATAATTTTATATTTACTTTCTTTTTCTTCCGAATCGGCCATTAAACAGCTTTTAAACTCAGGTCCATATTATGCACCGAATGTGTTAAAGCGCCACTACTAATATAATCTACCCCACAGTCTGCGTACTTTCTAGCGGTCTCTAAGGTAATACCGCCACTCGATTCTGTTAAACAGTGATCGCCAATCATTTCGACCGCCTTCCTTGTATCTTCGTAATTGAAATTATCGATCAAGATCCGATAGACACCTTCGTTTTTTAAGATCTCTTCTATTTCTGCCAGATTTCTAGCTTCAACAATGATCTTTAACCCTAATTGATTGTCTTGCAAGTATTCTTTGGTCTTTTGAATGGCCTTGGTGATCCCACCACAAAAATCGATATGATTGTCTTTTAACATGATCATATCGTAGAGCGCAAAACGATGGTTCTCCCCCCCTCCTATCTTTACGGCCCATTTTTCTAGGGCTCTTATTCCGGGAGTTGTCTTACGTGTATCTAATATTCGGGTTTGGGTTCCGGCTAGCAACTTTACGTACGCATTTGTTTTGGTCGCAATAGCACTCATACGTTGCATCGCGTTTAACACCAAGCGCTCACTTTTTAGAATAGATTGCGATAGTCCGGAAACATAGAAACAAACATCGCCGTAAGCCACTTCTCTTCCATCCGGAATTCGGATGTCGAGCTCTAAACCGGGATCTACAAATTCGAATACTTGTCGGGCAAAGTCCACGCCGGCAATTATACCTTCGTCTTTTACCAAAAGTTTGGCAGATCCTCTGGCATCTTCGGGAATACATGCTAAGGAGCTGTGATCTCCGTCACCAACATCTTCTCGAATTGCATTCGAAATAATAGTGTTAATTTCTTTGTTAAATTGTTTTTTAGAGATCATGATAGCGCAATTTTTAGCTAAAATAGCCTAAAAAGTTTGAAGTCGGAAAACATAAGCCGCAACAGACTTCATTTTATCTTTGTATTTTTGGCCTCTGAAAGTGTTCTGTATGAAAATAACTTTATTGGCTATTGGCAAGACCGATCAAAAAGAGCTTCAGTCCTTGATCGACCTGTACCAACAACGACTGAAGCATTATATTTCATTCGATCTAATTGAATTACCGGACATAAAAAAAGGCAAGAATCTTTCCGAAGCAAACCAGAAAAAGGCCGAAGGCGAATTGCTTCAGAAACATTTACAGAATTCAGATCATGTGATCTTACTGGATGAAAAAGGAAAATCGTATTCTTCTTTACGCTTTGCCGATCTCCTTCAGAAAAAAATGAATAGCGGATATAAGAACTTGGTGTTCATTATTGGCGGACCATACGGATTTAGTGAGGACCTATACCAACGGGCCAACGGCAAACTAGCACTATCTGCGATGACCTTTTCACACCAAATGGTACGGTTATTCTTTGTAGAACAGTTGTATCGTGGATTTACAATTCTTAAAAATGAGCCTTATCATCATCAATAGAACATTTCACAGATAACTGTCACATCACGATTTTGACCTCGTCATTACTCTAAAGCTTCTCATGAATACATATTTAGCAGTCATTCTATTCACATGTACCTTTCTTAGTTCCCAACTATACAGCCAGAACAACGCCGCTATCGAATCAATTGATCCGAGTGAAAAAGGGTTCTCTAAACAAAAACTAGATTCGTTAGGAGACTTTCTTGAATCGGCCGGCTCTCATTCTTTGCTGATCCTAGCTGATGGTAAAAAGGTGTATGATTGGGGAAATAGCGGCCAAAAAATTCTCGTTCATTCCATTCGAAAAGCACTTTTAAACTCGTTATATGGAATTTATATAAGTAACGGAACTGTAGATACCACACTTACCTTAAAAGAGTTGCAAATTGATGATATTGCTTCATTGACCGAAACAGAAAAAACGGCTACCATTGCAGACCTCTTAAAATCAAGATCTGGTATTTATCATCCTGCCGCTGCAGTTTCCGAAGGTATGCTAGCCAATATGCCAAAACGTGGAACGCATATACCTAATGAACACTATTATTACAACAATTGGGATTTTAATACACTGGGATTTATACTGGAAAAGCTCACCGGAGAACGATTGTTCGATCTGTTTTATCGTAAAATAGCCAAACCGATTGGAATGGACTATGCCAATGATATCATTTCGATTACAGATCCAACAGATGCTTGGGCTATTCCAAATGTTGACGGATTTTATCAATACGAAACCAACAAGTCGCAATTCCCTGCTTTTCATTTTAGATTGTCGGCTAGGGACCTAGCTTTGTACGGGCAGCTCTATTTAAACAATGGTAGTTGGAATGGCGAGCAGATCATACCTAAAGAATGGATAGAAGTGTCTACAAAGCCCTATTCAATAACAAATGAAGCATATGGTATTGGCTACGGGATGTTATGGAATGTGCTCATTCCAAACGAGAATAGAAACTCTAAATCGTATTACCATACTGGTGTTGGCATACATATGCTAGGAATCTATCCCGAGGCCGGCGTCGTTCTGGTTCATAGGGTTGATACCGAACAAGACCACACATTTCATAAAGGTCATTTTTATCGAATGATCTCCATGGTATGGAATTCGAGGGTATTAACTGAAGCCACAAAATAGCGTGGCTTTTTTTTAATCGAATAGGCTCACCACCAACAATCAAGATAATCGGTGATCATATGAAAAAGCAATCCGACAGCAACGATACGGGATTTTTTGAAAAATAAGAGCAGTACATAGATCGAGATCGCCCAATAGCTATGCAAAAAATGAAATCCGATACTACAACGATCCGGATCAAAGATCGGCGTTGCCCATAGGTGATCCAGGTCCACAATCATGGTTGCTAACATAATTATCCAAGCGTGTTTCCATTGGTCTTTAAAGAACAGTAACGCAAGGAGACCTGGAGCTAGAAAGTGTAACGAATAGTGGACAATTGTTTGTAACATTACTTACTGAAATCGAGAGATCCATTTAATAAGTTTAAATCGACCTGCTGTGTGTGGAAAATATTTTATGGGCAACTCGAACCAAGTTGGCTTTTTCAAAATTCCTTTGTAGTGACTAAATGCTTTAAAGCCGGCTTCTCCATGATACGCACCAATTCCACTATCGCCTACACCTCCAAATGGCAATCTGGAATTTGTAATATGCATCACCGCATCGTTTACTGCACCACCGCCAAAAGACAACTTCTTGAGAACGGCTTCACGTTCACTTCGTTTATTTGTAAAGACATAGCAGGACAAAGGTTTGGGTAATTGTGCCACCGTATGTATTGCTTCATCTAAGGTGTCATACTCTATTACAGGTAATATTGGCCCAAAGATCTCTTCTTGCATGACCGCATCCTCGAAGGTTACATCGCGAAGCACAGTAGGTTCGATGTATCGATCTGTTTTGCTCACGGTCCCCCCATAATAAATGTTCGCATCCTCCATAAGCCCTTGAAGTCGCTCTACATGGTCGTTATTGATGATCTGTACATAATTGTCGTTCTCAAAAGCAAATTGTTGCGAACTAATTTCATCTACGAGCGACGTAAGGAATTGATCTTTCACTTTTTTATCCACCATCACATAATCGGGTGCAATACACGTTTGTCCTGCGTTTAAGAATTTGGCCCAAACTAATCGTTTTACCGACATTTTTACATTGCAATCTTCACTGATAAAAGCCGGACTTTTTCCGCCCATTTCTAAGGTTACCGGTGTTAAATTTTCTGCTGCGGCTTTATATACGATCTTGCCCACTTTGGTACTACCCGTGAAAAATATCTTATCAAATTTTTGGTTTAGCAATTCGGTTGTTTCGGGCACACCTCCTTCTACTACATGGAAATATTCCGAAGAAAAAGTGCTGTTTATCAATTGTGCCATAACGGCCGACGTACGAGCGGGTAGCTCACTAGGTTTAAGTACAATAGTGTTTCCTGCTGCCATCGCCGCAATTACAGGGGCGAGCGACAATTGGTAAGGATAGTTCCACGCTCCAATGACCAAGGCAACACCCAGTGGTTCGGGTTGTACAAAACTTGTTCCCGGAAAGTTTATAAGATCGGTCTTGACCTTTTGTTTTCTAGACCACTTGTAAATATGCTTTTTAGCGTCGTCAATGTCTTGATACAACAACGATAGCTCAGATGTATACGTATCGAACTTCGATTTTTTGAAGTCGGAGTAAATTGCTTCGTAAAGCAGTTCTTCGTTATCGTTAAGTAATTGTTTTAAGGTATCCAGCTGTTTTCTTCGGAAGGCGATATCCTTGGTCTGCTGTGTTTGAAAGTACGTGCGCTGCTTCGCTACTAGGTCATGCATTAGAACAGTTTTCCCTAAAAATAATGCAAATACAACACCTTGCTGTTAAAAAAATGGCAAATTATTCCTTTTTACGATTTAGAACTTTATACTCCTCGTAGCATTCGCTTATGGCGTCCAGTATCTGAAGATCGCTTGCCGTATTTATAAAATCGACAGAGTAATTACACTTGTTCAATATCTCGTCTATATCGGGTTTTTCCAGTTGAAGTACCGCCATAAGTGTTTCGCGATCATATTTACTGGCCAACAGATTTCGAATCTCATCATCCTGTTTCATTTTACGCAATTTACGCATCTGTTTGGGGCGTTTTCCGAAGACATTATACAGGAAATCGGCAGGATTAAAGATCGCACTTAGTACCTTATTGACCGCTCCTGGCTGACGACTCCCTCCTTCATAGCCACTGCTTAAACCGGAAATTCGGTATCGGTAATTATCGTAGATTGGAATGATCTTAGCATCAACCTCAACATAACCGGTGAGTTGCACAGGGCGCACCACCACTTCTTCTAAGGCTATACTTAGCTCGGTCATCTTTATCTTGATCTCACCAAATTTTGTCCAATCGTTGGTCACTCGAACGCGAATGGACTTAAAACCCAAATACGAGAAATACAAGGTGTCATTTACCGCCGCGCGAATCGAAAAGTATCCCTCGCTATTGGTGGTAGCTCCTACCACACTGTTCAAGTTTACGATGTTTACATTTTCCAATGGTTCATCGGTGGCATCGTTTAGCACTTTCCCCTCAATTAATGGAGGTTGCACTAGCGATTCCTGAGCAGTACCAACGGTAACGCACATCAAAATAATTAATAGTAAACCGATTCTTTTCATAGCATGCACGGTGTAAATGTACATAAATAGACGAGAATTTCATGCCAAAGTTTCATCGATGGACAAGAAAATAATTACCCTCTTCTTCTGCGGCCTCCGGTGCCTTTCGCATTTGGTTTTTCACTGCGACGTCGGCTCTTTCCTTTAAATTTCGGTTTATCATCACTAGAACGTCCACCTTTATTAAATCCGCCTTTTCCACGACCACCGCCTTTTTTGAAATCACCATCTCCGCCTCTACGTCGTCCTTTTTTACGACTTCGACCACCGCTATCCTTGGATATTTCTACCGAAATAGTTCGACCATCGAGTTTAAAATCGTTAAAAATACTAAGTACAAGGTCTTGGTGCTTGGCATCGGTATTAAAGAAAGAAAATGAATCTTTTACATCGACCTTGTATACATCGTCTTGCCCTAGTTGAAGCAGATCGCGTAAAAAGTCTTTAAGACTCATCCAATTGAAATCGTCTTTACCACCTATATTAATAAAATAGCGAACCGAATCTTTTGAGTCACCTTGTGACGGATCACCGGCGGCTGTGTTAAGATCTTTCGATTTTTTATAGTAGTTGTAAAAACGTGTAAATTCTACCGAAAATACTTTCTTAATGAGTTCTTCCTTGCTGAAGTCTGAAAGCACCTCGTTAATATTCGGCAGGTAGGCATCGATCTCGTGATTGATCTCTGTATTCTTTATACTGTTAGCCAAATGGAAGAGTTGTACTTCACAAATTTCCATCCCGGATGGGATGTCTTTTTGTTCAAATTTTTTCTGAATGATCTTCTCTATCGCTTTGATCTTGCGAAGTTCACTTTTTGAAACGATGACCATAGAGACACCGCTCTTCCCTGCTCGACCTGTACGTCCACTTCGGTGTGTGTACGTCTCGATCTCATCGGGTAATTGATAGTTGATCACGTGAGTAATATCGTCTACATCGATCCCTCTAGCAGCAACATCGGTTGCTACCAGCATTTGAATTTGGCGCGTTCGAAACGATTTCATCACTAGATCGCGCTGATTCTGACTAAGATCTCCATGTAAGGCAGCAGCATTATAACCGTCGGTTATTAATTGTTCAGCTACTTTTTGGGTATCGCGTTTCGTACGGCAAAATATTACCGAAAAGATATCCGGATTGGCATCGGCCAACCGTTTTAGTGCCAAATAGCGATCTCGAGCGTTTACCAAATAATACTCATGCGACACATTTTCAGATCCAACATTCTTAGAACCTATGGTAATCTCGACCGGCGTATGCATAAACTTCTTAGCAATACTCGCCACTTCCTTAGGCATTGTTGCACTAAAAAGCCAAGTGCTCTTGTCTTTTGGTGAGTGGGATAAGATCTCAGAGATATCTTCGTAAAAGCCCATGTTCAACATTTCATCGGCCTCATCTAGAACACAATATTCAATTTTTGAAATATCGATCATTCCTCGACCTATCATATCCTTCATTCTTCCGGGGGTCGCGACGATGATCTGTGATCCTCTTTTAATTTGACGGGCCTGGTCGGTGATGCTCGCACCACCATAAACAGCTGTGATGTTGAGACCTTTCATGTATTTCCCATAGTTGTTCATCTCATTGGTGATCTGTAAACACAGTTCACGCGTTGGAGACAATATTAGGCCTTGGGTGGTTCGGCTATCTACATTGATCTTTTGTAGCATTGGAAATCCGAAAGCGGCTGTTTTCCCGGTTCCAGTTTGTGCCAAGGAAACCATATCGGTTTCTCGATCTAATAGAATTGGAATTGTTTTTTCTTGTACTTCCGAAGGGGATTCAAATCCCATATCGGTAACGGCCTGAAGTAAATTCTCGTCAAGGCCTAACGATTTAAATGTAGACATATAAAATAATAAGTGTTTTATCTGTACTGTTCTGAAGTAAGCTCGACAAATAAAAACCTTATCACTTCTACAGTACTACCTCACCCTGAGGATTTTCGTCAAATAATTAGCGTGATTGAAACGCCTTTGTTTTTGAAGCGGCAAAGATACGCTTAAATTCCCGACAAAAATTCAGGAACTCATTGTTTTTTTGAAGTTTATTTTATTCTGAAAGATAATCGATGAGTTGACGAATCGCTTTTCCTCTATGACCGATCTCGTTCTTTTGTGACTGACTCATTTCTGCGAATGTTTCTGAAGCGCCGTCCGGTTGAAACACTGGATCGTATCCAAAACCTTCCTCGCCTTTTTTTTCCGAAGTAATTGTTCCGTCACATACCCCTAAGAAAAGGACATCGTCTGTTTTATAGGTAAGGGCAATGGCTGTTTTAAATCGCGCTTTCCTATTAGATTTTCCGGCGAGTCGCGTTAATAACTTCGCGATATTGGCTTCTGCATTATTATCGGGTCCGGCGTATCTGGCACTGTACACGCCCGGTTCGTTGTTCAAGGCTTCTACTTCCAGCCCTGTGTCATCTGCAAAACAATCGAAATCGTAGCGCTCTTTAATATAATTCGCTTTAAGCACCGCATTCCCTTCGATGGTTTTAGCGGTTTCGGCGATTTCTTCAAAGCAGCCTATATCGGTCAAGCTCAAAAGTTCAATATGAGCAGGCATGAGCGATTTTACCTCCTTGAATTTGTTTTTATTATGCGTAGCAAATACAAGTTTCATGAATCATCTATTTGGTGGAATGTAATGCTACCCTATTGCCTTCTGTATCGATGAACACACCCATGTAACCATGCTCTTCGGAAATCATTGTCTTTTCTTGGTAGATTTTTCCTCCGGCAGCTTCTATGCGGTCCAATTCGTTTTGCACGTCTTCCGAAGCAAAATAGACCAATGTTCCTTCTTTACTGGGTATGTAACTTTC
Source organism: Candidatus Ulvibacter alkanivorans (assembly GCF_003333325.1). Lineage (GTDB taxonomy): Bacteria > Bacteroidota > Bacteroidia > Flavobacteriales > Flavobacteriaceae > Ulvibacter_A > Ulvibacter_A alkanivorans. The sequence goes on from NZ_QOLC01000004.1 coordinate 21,852, forward strand.
CTGCTGTATTAAGCTCCCGGTTGCGCCTATGGCTTCTCCGGCATTTGGGAACCACCCCATAACTATACCATTGAAATCCACGACCTGAATCTCGATCTCAAAAACAGTCTCATAAAATTTCTTTGCGCGTTCCATGTTCGATACTGCGATCTCGAACCAAACTACCATATTCTGTTTCATCCTATTTTGTTATTAAGTATTATTTATTCTCTAGTTCAACCTTTAATTGTGCAAGTCCGTCATCAAAATCTTTTCCTACGGCTTTATCCATATTAAAAAATAGCATCATTGCATTGGTTGGTACTTTGTGTACGCCGTAAAAACCCCAAGTGACTTGCGTGGTGTTTTTATCTATCGGTTCTACGATCAACAGTCCGTTACTAACACTTTTAAAAGGCCGTAAGAAACGGATTTGAGTTTCCATTTCTTTATTTTCTTCAATACGGATAATTTCCTGTTCGCCCGCCCCTACGTGTTTATGGTCACTATCCCATTTTGAGACAAATCCAACAGTGCCGTCAGTGCCCGTGAAGGTCTGTTTCATATTGGGGTCTTTCCGTTTCCAGGGAGACCAATGATCTTGGTTCTTCACATACTTGAGATAATTAAAAACCTCGTCTATAGGTTTATTAATCACAATCGATCGACGCACATCGTATGTTTTTGGAGCGGCGAGAATTAATAGCACTACGACTACAATTAGCACTATAAATACGTAGAGAAGCATCATCATAATAGGGAGTATAATTGGTTAGACACGTACTAAGTTACAATTTTTTAGTCGCATAATAACGGTCAATGATATCGTTCGAGCTTTTAATGGTATTCTTGGCCCAAGTCATTTTGATTTCGTTCTTCTCAGCTTCAGTAAGCCCCCAAGATATCGGCGTTTGCTTCAGTTTGGTCACTACATGCTGTAAGATAATGGCGGCAGACACAGATATATTCAAGCTTTCAGTAAAGCCATACATGGGTATTTTTAGAAATACATCCGCTTCCTCTAGAACGAAATCGCTCAAACCTTCACTTTCCTTTCCGAAGAAAAAAGCACTTTTAGGAGAAACATCGAAATCGTGTAAATGGGTAACATCGTGATGCGGTGTCGTGGCTACAATTTGATAACCTTGGTTGCGTAAGGTCTTGATACTCTCTTTGATCGAATCGTAGCGATGCAGCTGCACCCATTTTTGTGCTCCCATAGCAATTTCCTTATCGATGCGTTTACTAGTCAATTCTTCGACCACATGGAGGTCCTGAATTCCGAATACTTCACAACTACGCATTACTGCACTGGTGTTGTGCAATTGGTATACATCCTCGGTAGCCACTGTGAAGTGACGGGTACGCTGCGCTAATACCTTCTCGAAAAGATGGCGTCTGCGCTCGGTGAGAAATGATTCTAAATATGCTAACAATTGTAAATCCACAAGAAATTGGTAATTTTATGAGCCTTGGAATCTAGGCCGTTTTAGACTAGCGAAGATATAAAAATAGTAAGAATGAAAATTGCAGTATTAACCGGAGCCGGTGTTAGCGCCGAAAGCGGGTTGAAGACATTTAGAGATAGTAACGGACTTTGGGAAGGTCACGATGTGATGCAGGTCGCCTCTCCGGAAGGCTTTGCTCGAAACCCCGAATTAGTTCTTGATTTTTATAACCAACGTCGAAGACAGCTACTTGAAGTAAGCCCAAACGACGCACACATAGCTATTGCCGATCTAGAAAAGAACCATGAAGTGGTGGTCATTACACAAAATGTGGATGACCTTCATGAACGTGCAGGAAGCAGCCATGTAATTCATTTGCACGGTGAACTTCTAAAAGTGCGCAGTACCTTCGATGAGTCTTTAGTGTTAGATTGGCGCGATGACCTCAATCTAGGTGATTTTTGTGAACACAACCACCAGCTGCGACCTCATATCGTGTGGTTTGGAGAAATGGTTCCCATGATGGAAGTAGCAACCCAAGAAGTATCGAATGCCGATGCAGTATTGGTGGTTGGGACGTCTATGCAAGTGTATCCGGCTGCCGGCTTGATTCAATACGCACCCGATGAGGCTAGCTTGTACTTTGTAGATCCTAACCCGTCTATCGCTGCTTCAAATCGAATGACTGTATTTGCAGAGAACGCCACCAGTGGTGTACCCAAAGTGGTCGATCTCTTAACCTCAGAATAATGGCTTCGGAAACATTACTAGAGAAATTACAGTACACGAAGGCCTACCGTAAGACGCGGTTAGATGTAGCGCATTGGGTATTAGATCATCCTGAAACCTTTTCAGAATTATTGAACTATTGTTATAAGACTGAAGCTGATATTTCCTACAAAGCAACTTGGATCTTAGAATTTGTTTGTGCTGAAAAACTCGACTTGTTATATCCATACTTAGACAAATTCTTTGAGAATCTTCCCAAGATTTCGCGAGATCAAGCGTTGCGGCCATTAGCCAAAATTTGTGAAATGATGGCCGTTCACTATTACAAGGAAAAGGATGAGGAAATACTAAAACAACTTACTAAAGAACACAAACAAACCATGGTTAGTTGCTGCTTCGACTGGTTGATCACCGATCAAAAAGTGGCGTGTAAGGTATATGCTATGCAATGCTTGTATTATCTGGGGACCGAATTTGGATGGATCCATCCCGAACTTAAAGCCATCATTAATGAGAACATTCATAGTGGAAGTCCGGCGTATCGAGCCAGAGGGCGATTTATTCTAAAAAAATTAAACCGTTAATTCACCAAATTGTACAATTGAAAACTGTGTGCAAATCCGTATCTTTGCAGCTTCAAAAATAAAGATATGGCATCGCAAGCATTACGAGCAATTTCACCCATAGACGGAAGGTACGCAGGCAAGACAAAGGCATTAATCCCTTTTTTTTCTGAAGAAGCCCTTATTCGTTACCGGGTTCAAGTAGAGATCGAATATTTTATAGCATTGGCCGAATTACCATTGCCTCAGCTTAAAGATTTTGACACCTCCCTATTTCCGAAGTTACGCAATCTTTATACCGATTTTTCGACTCAAGATGCAATGCGTGTAAAGGATACCGAAAAAGTTACCAATCACGATGTGAAAGCCGTAGAGTATTTTATTAAGGATGCTTTCGATTCACTTGGAATTGAACAATACAAAGAGTTTATTCACTTCGGACTTACCTCTCAGGACATTAACAATACAGCAATTCCACTGTCCTTAAAGGAAGCTATCAACGATGTGTACCTGCCTGAATTTTTTGAAGTAAAGAACAAATTATCGGCATTGGCAACCGAGTGGAGCGAAGTGTCTATGCTAGCACGAACACACGGTCAGCCCGCATCCCCCACACGTTTAGGCAAAGAGATCGAGGTATATGTGAAGCGACTTGACGAACAATTAGATCTGTTGAACAACATTAAGAGTGCCGCAAAATTTGGCGGTGCGACCGGAAATTACAACGCTCATAAAGTCGCTTATCCAAATGTTGACTGGAAGAGTTTTGGAACACATTTCGTACAAGAAATCCTAGGACTGCACCATTCCTTCCCTACCACACAAATTGAACATTACGACCATATGGCTGCCTTGTTCGATTGTTTAAAACGTATTAATACCATTATTACCGATCTTGACAGAGATATTTGGACCTATGTTTCTATGGATTACTTTAAGCAGAAGATCAAAAAAGGAGAAGTAGGTTCATCGGCCATGCCACATAAGGTAAATCCGATAGACTTTGAAAATAGTGAAGGGAACTTAGGAATTGCCAATGCGTTATTTGAGCATCTTTCGGCAAAATTGCCAATTAGCAGATTGCAACGTGACCTTACCGACAGTACCGTACTGCGGAATATTGGCGTACCAATTGGCCATACACTTATTGCTTTTCAATCGACACTAAAAGGATTGAACAAGTTGTTATTGAACGAAGCTAAATTCAAGGAAGATCTAGAAAACAATTGGGCTGTAGTTGCCGAAGCGATACAGACCATCTTGAGAAGAGAAGGTTACGCTAACCCTTATGAGGCCTTAAAAGGACTCACTCGTACTAATGAGACTATTAATCAGCAATCGATCGCAACTTTTATCGACACTTTAGAAGTTTCCGAAGCAGTAAAAGAAGAGATGCGGGTAATTACGCCTTCCAATTACACCGGAATATAAGATCGTAACATACAAAATGAAAAAAGGCTTCGATATCGAAGCCTTTTTTATGTGTTATAAATAAATCTACTCAATTTCGATATCCATGGTATCGCCAAACATTTTACCAATACCGCTTAGTTTATTAAGGTCAAGGTCTCCACTTTCCAACGAATTAACCAATTTCAACATTTGATCGGGACGCATGTCGTCGCTTAGCAACCTAAAGACGGCGAATCCTTTTTCATCGTCACTCGCAAAAACGATCACCTCATCGATCGCGGTTTCTTCGCCCATATACTTTAAGGTGATGTTCATATTATCACGGGTCATGGTAGACAAGGTCTTATATTCTTCGGAAGCTATAATTGTTTTTACGCTTTGCTTTTCCGTTTCGTAGTCGGCCTGCTTCCCGGTTTTTAAAGGGTAAGCCACCACATTTATCTTCTTCACGGTTCCTAGAATATCTTTTTGTTCTTCGGAAAGGTTGTTCCCTTCGGTCTCAAGCAAACTAGTGGCGAGGTCTACCTTTAAGAAATTATCGTCATCCTGCTTGTCTACTAAGTATCGTTGCAATGAAGGCTCACTGTTACAGCTAATCAATGTTAGCAGTACAAGGCCTAATCCGGGTAAATATTTTAAAAGTCCCATGCTTATTGTTTTTTGTTCTCTATGTTCTTCAATTCTTGGCTACCCGGCACATTGAGATCTTGTGTAAGTTTAGAAATCTTCTTCAAATCGATATTTCCGGTAATGCTCATGATAACGGTCATACTTTTACCATCAACTTCACCGTCGAGGTGCATTAACAGTTCGCTTACAAAATTCTCGTTCTTTCCTTCCTTTGAATAGAATTTAATATTCTTTCCGTCATCTTTTACGCGCATCAACTCTGCCAATCCGGTCGAATTTGACACATAACTTGCAACGGCCTTATTCATTCGTTCGGCAACGATAGAATTATCGGTCGTATACACTTTAATATTATCTAGGTTGTTCACCAACTCCATGTACTCTCGAACTTCAGGATCATCAGATTCTAAGTCGATCTTGCTCAATAATTTGAACATATTCTTGGTTACGACTACCGAGGTAACGTCTTTCTCACCTTCAAAAGAGTCGAAGGCATTCTGGCTGGTAACCATTAGAGGTGCCAACACTAGGGCGATTATAATTGCTATTTTTTTCATAGTTATTTGTGTTAAGGGTTATTTTAAAATTTTGTTTTTAGATTCTGAAAATTGATCGATGAATGCCAGTTCTTCGGCGCCTTCATTAAAACTTTTTGAAAGCAACATCATGGCTTCTCTAGATTGCTCGAAAGCTGCAATAGCTTCTTTTTCTTCTTGGGTTAAACTGGGTTGAGAGAACATAAAGCCTGCGACACCAATGGCGACCACCAACATTGCAGCCACACTATACCACCATGGTTTAATCCTTGACCTGGTTGATGGAAGTGCAATTTCTTTCGACGCTACTTCGTTAGCTGCTTTTTCAAACCCAAGAAACATTGGTTTATAGGGTTGTAAATGCGGAGCCACCTTATTACTTAAAAAGTAGGCGCGAATTTCGGCTTCGTGGTCAAGGGAGGAGTTCCCTTCAAAATACAGTTCCAATAAGGCTTCTATCTTAGTTGATTCCATAATTATATTTCTTTATTAACTGTTCTCTTACTTTTTTTCTAGCTCTTGAAAGCGCCACACGTACCGCCGTTTCATTGCTTTCGAGCATCTCTGCAATCTCTTCGTATTCAAACTGCTCTACATCTCGTAATTGCAAAATGATCTTTTGTTGTTCCGGCAGACTTTCCATGATCTCAAAGACCAGTGAAACTCCGTCGTTCGTTTCTATTTTTTTCTCTAAACTTTCGCTATGTTCATAATTGCTATGAACAATTTTCAAGTTTGAAGCTTGTTTCGACTTTAATCGATCCAGACAATAGTTCTTGGTCATGGTCATTGCAAAGGCTTCCGGATTTTTATAACTTCCTATTTTTTGCTTTCCTTTCCACAATTTCAAGTACACTTCTTGCACGGCGTCTTCCGCTTCATCCGAAGACACGAGGATCCTGCGGGCAAGTCGGTACAACTTATCCTTAAACGGCAACACGGTTGCTATAAATTCCTCTCGTTTCATTTTTGTTGGTTAGAGAACATGGATATTATCCCGTT
>NZ_QOLC01000040.1 GCF_003333325.1 Candidatus Ulvibacter alkanivorans
TTATTTTTTTATCGTCTTTAGTACGAACAGCAACCAAAAAAACCATCTAATTTGTCTAACACTTTACTTGTTGAGCAATGTAGACAGCACAATCGGAAGGCCCAAATGGCCTTGTATAAACAGTATTGTGATGGAATGTTTATCGTCGCCAATAGATATTTGAAAGACACTGCAGCCGCAGAAGATGCGATGCAGGAAGCGTTTATAAAAGCGTTTCAAAAATTACACCAGTTCAAAGGGGACGTCACCTTTGGCGCCTGGTTAAAGAGGATCGTGATCAATACCTGCTTGGACACCATCAAGGCCAAGAAATTGGAGTTGCAAACGATCAACGAAGAAGTAATAAGTATTGCCGATGATGAGGATTGGAGCGTAGCCGACAGTACCACCATACCAGAGGTATATTCGGCGATTGAAAAGTTGCCGGACAATTATAAGGTTGTAGTGCAGCTTTTTTTATTGGAAGGGTACGACCATCAGGAGATCTCTCAAATATTGGGAATTTCGGAGAGTGCCTCACGAACTAATTTACATCGCGGGAAACTACAGTTAAAAGAAACATTAAAACACTTGCAATATGAAACAGGATCTTAGAGCATTGATGCAAAAACGAAAAGCAGAGTCGTCCAAATTGCCTAACGGCCATGAAGAACGATTTGCCAATAAGTTGGAAGCACATTTTGGTGAAAAGAACAATACGAAGCAACATACGTTCTATTGGCTTAAGATCGCTTCAGTCGCTGTTGTATTTATGGCCATAGGGATGTTTACCTTTTATTCGATAGCTCCTAATAAATCCACTATTGACGGTAACGAGATTGTTTCAGAAACCGCTGTGCAAACCGTCTCTAACAAAATGACATTAGGCGATATTTCTCCAGATTTGAAAAAAGTGGAAGATTATTATATGGCCGGCATTAATGTACAGTTGGCATCCTTGCAAATAAACAACGACAACAAAGACCTTATAGACGGCTATATGGAACAGTTAGATGAACTGGACAACGAATATGCCGTATTAAATGACGAGCTCAATACAATTGGGCCTACCGAAGCAACCATCACCGCATTGATAGATAATTTGAAATTACGTTTGGAATTGCTGTTCAAACTTAAAAACAAATTAAAAGAACTAAAAAATCAAAACAATGAGCAAATTAACAGTATTCAAATTTAGTGTGATGGCAGCAGTAATGCTGCTGGTAACCCAAATAGCGGTTGCCCAGAACAACTATTCTGAGACCTTTACCGTTTCTGACGATGTGTTGGTAAGTGTAAACACTTCACATACCAATGTAATCTTTGAAACTTGGAATAAAGACAAGGTAGAAGTAGAAGCTTTTATCGATAACGACGCCCTTTCCGAAGAAGAAAAGAAAGTACTTTTCGATACTTGGAACTTGGAGGTGCTAGGCAATAGTCAGAAGGTAATCGTTACCTCAAATTCACGCGGTATGCAAAATAACAATATGGAATTGTTCACCAACATTCGCGTCATGCCCGATATGGAGTTTATTGGTCCGTTGATGGATGAGATGGTAACCCCTATAATCTCGAACTTACAGATCCCGGAATTGCCCGAAGACCTCTTGCGTGACATGGGTGCGGTAGAATTTGACTATGAGGCTTTTAAAAAGGATAAGGAAGGCTATATGAAGGAGTTCGAAGCTCAAATGGACAAGAAGCTGGGGAAAGACTTTGCTAAGAAAATGGAAGCTTGGGGAGAAGAATTCGCCAAAGAATGGAACGATAAGAACAGCGAACGTATTAGTGCCGAGTGGGAAGAGAAAATGGAAGCCTGGGGTGAAAAATTTGAAGCCAATATGGCCAACTGGGCCAAAGAAATGGAAAAGCAAGGCGGTAATTACAGCAAACAAGTAATTACAGGACCCAATGGAAAGACGATCATCATTCAGGGTGACAGCAACTCGAAGTTATTCGATGGTAAGGCCAGTAAGACCATTATTATTAGAATGCCTAAGAACTCTAAGACGGAGATCAACGTGCGACACGGTGAAATTAAAATGGCCGATGTGAGCAATGTGAAAGCTACGCTCAACTATTCGCCATTTACAGCTAAAAGTATTGATGGGGGGGAAACCCTCATCAATGCTTCCTATGCTCCTGTCATCGTAGAAGATTGGAAATACGGCACCTTATACCTGAAATTTGTAGAGAATTGTAATGTAGGCAATGTAGAACGTATCAACTTGCGCGCAAATACCAGTGATGTAGTAATTGGAACGATTCGAAAAGAAGCTACATTAATTGGCTCCTTGGGAAATTTTAGGATCAAGGATATCGCGAACGGGTTTACATCCATCAACATAACCTTGAAGAATAACGATGCCATTATTGAAGTGCCTAACACTTCCTTCTCCTTCTTCTTCGATGGAAAAAAATCGACCTTAAAATATCCAACTTCACTAGAGCTTTCTACTTCCAAGAAGGGAGATCACGTTTTTGTACAAGGATTTAATGGCAGTAAGAATACCAATAGCAGAATCTCCTTAGAAGCGTTGTATAGCAATGTAAGAGTGGAGTAGACGCTTTAATCGCGTATAACGCCCTAACTTTTTTATTTACTTATCTTACCTACTACTTGATTTAGCTATCCGCTTTAAGCCCCATCCACCACACAGATCGTTTTCCTTATAATTTCTTAGAAATCTTATTAAAAATTCTACTCGGAATGGACTGTTCTAATTTTTTATTCTGAAGCACAGTGTAGTTCCAAAAAAAATCATTCAATCCAGTGTGATACAAGAATGAATGATTTTATAAAAACTAAAATAAACTGCGTCTAAGCGTCGTTGTTCAATTTTTTAGTTAGATAGAAACCGCTAAACAGACCGATCCCTGCCATGAGGAAGATGGTGCCCGGATATGCTACTTCTTCATCTACGCCCAAATTGAAATGTAAGATCGCGGCAATAAAAATTCCGAGTCCAATTCCCATGAGTAATAGCGCGAGATTGATGATGATGACCTTCCACATTGGGGTGACCCTTCGATCTTTTCCGTAGAAAATAGAAGCGTCTGCACCTTTCTCAATGAGCGCAAGTCGTTCTCTGTTCCTTGCCGAAATGTATAAATAGTAGATTCCGAAGAGCACTCCGAAAATGATTGGTATAACAATTACTTCTGATCCCATAATGTTTGTGATTAATTTGATTAAATTATCTGTTCGTTTCCCATAGGACGGTAGCATGTAGATTTCGGTTACAGCAATGGGTACTTTTTTCTGAAAATTAATTGTACTGTTTTTTTTTGTAACCTTTCCGAAGCAACGAACGTCTTACCTAAAATGAATGCTAACACCGACCAGTTTTTTATCGATAAAACCCTACAAGGCGATACGCGTGCGTTTGGAGTATTGGTAGAGCGGCATCAGGAAATGATCTTTACAATGGTCCTGCGTATGCTTAAAGTGCGAGAAGAAGCAGAGGAGGTGGCACAAGATACCTTTATAAAGGCGTTTGAATCGCTGTCAAATTTTAGAGGAGAGTCGAAATTCTCAAGTTGGTTGTATCGAATTGCCTATCGCAAGGCATTAGATCGTATTCGGGCCAACAAACGCCAGCGTACGTCACAATTGATCGAGGCGATCACAGAGACAGAAATAGCCTCCATAGAAGACGGATTGCAGTATATGGAACAAAAAGAACGAACTGCAATAATACGGGAGTGTATCCTTCAATTACCGGAAACGGAAGCCGCCGTCGTGACCTTGTACTATTTCGAATCCCAATCGGTTAAAGAGATTGCGGCGATAACTGAACTGAGTACCGATAACGTTAAAATAAAATTGTATCGCAGTCGAAAAAAACTATTTTCGTTACTGAAAGGGTATGTGCAGCCAGAAATAACACGAACTAATGGAAAAGCTATCTAAACAACAAGAACAACACTTTCGAGCAATGATGCGTGAAGCAGGTGGGGAGCTCCCGTCCTCTGCCTTAAAAGCGAATGTGATGAACGCAATTGGCGCGAGTTCCAAGACCATTGCATATAAACCTTTAATTGGTAAGAAGGGTTGGAGTCTATTAACGATAATCGCGTGTTTGGTTATACTGCTAGTCGTACTGCTGCCTTTTGAAGGATTTGGTTTCTTGAGCCAAATTGAATGGAAAAATCCGATGCTATTCGATTATACCTTACCCAACTTGACGGTGCCGAAAACATTCTTATATGCCATAGCCTTTACAGCGTTGTTTTTACTTCAGGTGCCGTTTTTAAAACGTATTCATGGAGCAAAATAGGGTGATTTACTTTCGTCTTATGAAGATAGCAACAATGGCGGCGGTGACAATTCCCATTCCCAGCGCGCCAAAAGCAGATTGCCACATATAATTTTCAATATTAAAATAGGCATTGGCTTTGGTACGTGTCATTAGCTCATTGGTGACCGAATATTCGATCACATTGTTAAAGTATTCGGGTGTGATATAGTTGTGGGTAATGTATTGCGCTATAGGGGAGAGTAGCGCGACGAACACACTCATAATGAGGCCGGCCAGAAAGCCTTGTACCCAAGTCAATTTGCGGTTGTAAGCACGTCTGCGTTTCTCTCGTAGCGCCAGAATGTATATAAAGACAGCGAAGGGCATAAATAGCAAGGTTAACCACCAATGATCTGCAATTTGCTCTTCGTGCCATCCTAAGGTCTTTTCTAAGAGCATCCATGACAACATGGTTATGGTAAAAATAACAGCCCATTTTAATTCGATGTAGATCTTTTTCATGCATAAGAAATTTGACTTCCGAAGATACCAAAAAAAAACATCCCGAAACAGTTCATTTCGGGATGTACTAACTTTAAAAAAAAGAAAAATTGCAACTACTACTAAACTTAGTCTTTTACGATCTTGAATGTTTCAAAAGATCCTTGAGCACTAGCCTTAACGAAATAGATACCTGAAGCTAGTTTGGAAAGGTCAATCTCACTGTGATTTCCAATAACTGCACGGGAAATAACTTCTTGTCCGTTTACATTGTAAATACGAATCTCATCGATGTTTGCTTGGGACGAGATTTGCATGATATCCTTCACAGGGTTTGGATAGAATACAGTCGTATTAATCATAGTTTCGTTTGTCCCCAAAATAGGTTCACACGTAAGTTCTAATTCGAAGGTTCCGGTGAAGGTACTGTTATACCCTTCTACCATGATATAATAAGTAGAGGTTCCGTCTGATTCGAAACTTAGGATCTCTTGATTTTCGCATGAGCTATCGTTATAAGTAATTTGCTCGCTCAGTGTACAATCTGTAAATACACGTACGGTGGTAGGAAAATTTGTTGTTGGTCCACAAGCGTTCAACGAGATCATTTCGGGAGTACCTGTGCCGGTATAAGTATAATACACATCCGGTGACGCATTACCACCCGAATCGGTGCCGAAAATAGTAGAGTTAGTAACCGCAGCTCCACACGTTAATGCAATTGCCTCTTGACAATTGTCGTTAGCGGGTACCGAGGGCATTTGTAATCTGAATGTAAATGTTTCTCCCCATTGTCCAATGGTTGGGTCGTAACCCCATCCGGTGATATAATTTCCATTTGGAGACATGGCATTTGGAGCGTATACAGGGCTTGCACCCATTTCATAACCTAATGTATTCGTTACGAATTCATTAAAGTCTTGTAAGCCTCCTGATGCCGTCCAGATAAAAGGTACGTTCGGATCCCAAGGGCCAATTTGAAAGTAGCCTATTACCACGCTGCCATCATGATTTATTGCAGTAACGTGTCCTTGACCGTTTGCTGCCAATGTTCCTAAGGTAATTACTCCTGTACTTTCACTCCAAATCCAAGGTTCTCCATTCGTCACCCAGTCGCTGCGACCACCTATCCAATTACCATCAGATGAAATTGCAGTGGCCTCACTTAGTTGATTGTTTTCATCGGAAGGGTCACCATTTGGATCGAGTAATAAATATTCGTTTGGAAGAAAGTCGCCGTTGGCATCCTTTCTCCATACTGCCGACTTCCACGGACCGTTAAAATCTTGCCATCCTACGACTATACTACCGTCATAATTTACTGCTTGGGCTCTTGTTCCACGATTCATGTCTGCATACAAACTCCCAAGATTAATAAGACCGTCTGCTGCAGTCCAAACACTCGCGTTAGTTGTTAATCCGGTAGTTCCGGGTGCTGGTTCAACCCATGCACTACCTACCACAGTTAAGCCATCGCCGGAAATATTATAGGCACTACTTGAACCATCATCAACTGGTTGATTAAAGTGACCGAGTGCAGTCCAATTATCGATTGCCAGATCATACACTGCCATTACCGAATAATCACTTCCTTGATAACTGTCCATAATACCACCGCTAATATAATTTCCATCTTCTGAAAAGCGAGCAGAACCTCCATGTCCAAGACCGGGAGCCACACCGCCAATTTCGGTAAAAGTATCGCTGTCTGCATCCCAGATCGCATATGCTCCACCTTGCGCTTCATAACCGGCTACGATTCCATTATTAGAAACCCCGGTGGTTTCAAAAAAAGTAGATTTTACGATAAATTGTGCAAAAAGTTTTCCTCCTGTCAACCCAAAAATGCAAAGGGTTAAAAAAATAATTTTTTTCATTTTACTATAGATTTAATTAGTTTTTAATCGGGTCAACAATTAGAATATGATTTTGATCCCAACGCTATAATTCGACCGCAATGTAATTGGCAAAAAGCAGTACTAAAAGAGAACCCCTTTTAGAATTCGTGAATTTTAAAAGGTATAAAACGGCGGAAAGCCCTTTAATTATTGGAGTTGTTTGATTTATCTAAGAACTAGCTTATCAATTCGTGAAAACTAGGATTTGAGTGTGCGTTCAAGCTTTTTTAACTTTTTTTCTGAAAGTAAAACAAAACGAATTAAGAAGAACAGTAACAACAGAAACAATACTAGTAGGCCTATTTGAAGCGGTTGAAATACGGTATGAAAATCTTCAATTTCTTCTGCTCGAGTCTGGGTTAAGCGATACATAGATTGATTGATAGTTTTACGCTCCGATTGCTTAGTTTGGTTCAGTAAGGCCAAATATTGATTGCGATATAACAAATAGTTGTCCCAATCATTTAAGGCGAGATAATTATTAGAAAGCCCTTCGTATAAGCCTCTGTTTAATATAAGGTCACCAACTAATTCGGCATTCGTAAGCGCGCTATTTAAAATATTGATCGCTTCTATGTATTTGCCCTCTCTCGATTTGATTTCGGCTAGACCTTTTTGAGCAAAACTGATTAAAGTAGGAGCAGCTGTTCGCTCTGCATGTTGGATAGCCAAAAGAAAACTGGTTTCCGCCTCTTTTATTCTATCCAGGTTAATTAGACAGTTTCCTTTGTTGTAATAACAAACACTCATATTGCCATTAGTGATGTCGTTTTCTTCTGTCTTATCATATGCTTCGATCGCCTTATCGAAATAAGTTAAGGCAATCTCACAGCTCATTTGTTGGCGATATACAAAGCCCCTAACAATATAATTATATCCTAAAAAAGGTTGAATAGAATCCTGATACTGGTAAGAGTCAATTAACAACAAGGCCTCATCTAAATATTCTATAGCTTTATCGTAAATCTTAAGATCATGAAATTGGGCGCCTATTCTATTGAGGACATTTATTTTTTGTTTTTCCTCCTTGATCTGAGGAAAGAAAATGTCGATCTCATTGATGGTTTGTGAAACCATCTCATAATCTCGTTTCGATGAATAGGCAGTCGAGATGGCGAGTAAAGCACTAATTTTATGCTTGACTGGCATTGCTGGATCGTTATAAAGCGTCGATGCAATCTTTATAGCTTCATCAGGGTTTTCATAAATAAGACGGTTGGCCTTCTTTAGAATACTATCAGCTTCACTCTGGGCTATAGAACGATCTGTAGGGCTAAGCAGACTAACGAAAAACAACACTAAGAGAAAAGCCCTATTACGCATGATGTAGTTCTTTTTCGGTTGCCTTTACTTTTTTCTGTTTGGATTTCACCAAATCGATAAAAACTGTAGGAGGTATCCCGGTCACCGATTTAAAAACCGTTGCAAAACTGCTATGTGATGTAAAACCACTTTCTTCGGCTAAATAGCTAATCTTATATTGTGTATACGTCGGATTCGAATGAAGCTTATCGATTATGTAGTTTATACGAAGCTCATTTATATAACTATTGAAGTTCTGTTCTTTATGCGTATTGATTATTTCTGAAAGATACTTTGTGTTTGTGTCGAACAACGATGCCATTGCCGCAAGCGACATGTCCTTTTTAGTAAAGCGATCCGAGTTCTCGAACTGCGTTAATTTTTTAAGCAACTGTTCTTCTGTTTCCTTCGGAATAGTAGTACTTCTTGAGATTTCTTTTTTAGTTACTGCTTGAGATTCTTTCTCCTGTTGCCTTTTTTCAAAATAGTTTAAAAAATCTTGATATTGTGAAATTCGTGACCTATAACGAAGCTGCAGTATCCTGCCAATGAACAGACCTAAGACAATCAACCCCCCTAATATCATAATATTTCGGCTGTACTCATTTTTAACTAACTCCTTTTTATTTGTGTGATTTTCACTCGTATAATTAAAAACAGCATTTACTGCGTTTGCTTCGTCCGACTCATTTAGAACGGAAAGATCGTTGCCTACTTGCTTGAAAACATAGAACTTATCGGAATCTTCTAAGGCCATGTGGGAAAGTGCCAATCCATCTACGATACGTTCTTGGTACACTTTATTTGGTAACTGTTCTGCTATATTAAGTGCTTTGAGGAAATGATCAATTGCAGTGTTGTAAAGTTTGTTTGAGAAGTGCAAGGCCCCTAGCTCATTGTTAGCAATCATAGTTACAAACGCATTGGATGGGTCTGTACTATAATTTGTGATAATTTCTTCCAATCGCATTTTAGAACCCTCAAAAGATTCAGAATTTAGTTGTATTTCAATTAATTCGACCTCTGTTTCTATCGATGGAAGAGTCGCTTGAATCTCGTGAAAAATCGATTGTGCCTTAAGCAGCTCTTCAACCGATTTATCATATTGCTCTTTTGTTTTATAGGTTTCAGCGTTTATGAGGTGAACACCGGCTTTTAATAGAGGGTCATTAGTGTTTCCTTGGTGTTCGCTAACAATCACTTCGGTAAATTCATGATATTTTTCGGCTGCTAGGTCAAGGCCTAGATCATTAAGCACATGAATTCCGAAGACATTAATTTTTAACTGTAACGCTAAGTTGTTGGTGCTTTCGGCTAGTTTCTTAGCTTCTAAAGTAGCAAGAACTGTTTGATGATAATCTCCTTGAATATAGTGAGATCTGGCTTGAAGTAAGTATGCTTCAATTTTCTCGGGAACTCGTTCCGAATTTTGAAGTACATGTAATACTATTTTACGCGATTGATCAGGCTGCGAAAAGAGAACCTGCTCGGCATTTTTCAGCATTTCACTAAAATCCAATGTGCCTTGCGCATAACTTTTCGAGTAAAGGCATAGTATGATACATATACAAAATAACCCTCTCATATCTGTTATAAATGTACGTAATTAATGATTCAAGCTTCTAATTCATAGAATGAAAAATTACAATTTATAGGAAACTGTATAAATTCAGAATGGTTAGAATAAAAAAACCTCGAAGTTGAGACTCCGAGGTTTTCTATTATTAGCTTATAATATCTACTCATCTACCAACACCCAATCTCCTTTGTCTAGCAATGGGATGGCTTGCTTGTATTTTAAGGTTTTATTTTCACCACTCATCACGTGTTTAATAGTAACACGATCGTTACGACCAATCTTTGGTCGTTCTCTAACAATGGTCTCTGTTACTTGCTGTTGTCTCGATTGTGTGTTTCCGGCCGCACGAGATTCGGCAGCGCGTTCATCCAGGTTTTGGATCTCTTCTTTCTGCTCGCTCAATTTCTCCTTAGGTCGCGTTTGTCGTGCCTCCTGAATTTGCTGCTGATTTTCCTGCGGAAGCTCACCCTTGAATAAGAAAGATACAACGTCCTTATTCACTTTTTCGATCATAGCTTTAAACAGTTCAAAAGCTTCGAACTTATAGATAAGTAGCGGATCCTTTTGTTCGTGTACCGCTAACTGAACGGACTGTTTTAGTTCGTCCATTTTGCGCAAGTGTGTCTTCCATGCATCATCGATAATGGCAAGAGTGATGTTCTTCTCGAAATCGTTTACCAATTGCTTTCCTTCGGTCTCGTATGCTTTCTCAAGATCGGTGGCTACATTCAAGGTTTTAACACCATCGGTAAAAGGTACCAAGATACGTTTGTACTTGTCTTTTTGCGTCTCGTATACATTCTTGATCACCGGGAAGGCCATTTCGGCGTTGCGTACCATCTTGTCTTGGTAATGCGCATAGGCGGCCTTATAGATGATTCCGGCGATCTCCTTCGCACTCTTGCTTTCAAATTCGGCTTCAGAAATAGGGGAACTCATCGAGAAGAAACGGATCAACTCGAACTCAAAGTTCTTGTAATCCTGCGCCATTTTGTTGCTTTCGGCAATTACTTCCGAAGTATCATAGATCATATTGGCGATATCTACTCGTAAGCGTTCTCCAAACAATGCGTGGTAACGACGTTTGTAGACTACTTCACGCTGTGCGTTCATCACATCATCGTACTCTAACAGTCGTTTACGGATTCCGAAGTTGTTCTCTTCAACTTTTTTCTGGGCACGCTCGATCGATTTAGAGATCATCGAATGCTGAATTACTTCCCCTTCTTTTAGACCCATACGGTCCATCATTTTAGCAATTCGCTCACTACCAAACAATCGCATTAGATTATCCTCTAGCGACACATAGAATTGTGAGCTACCCGGATCTCCTTGTCGTCCACTACGACCTCGCAGCTGTCGGTCTACACGACGTGAATCGTGACGTTCGGTACCTACAATGGCCAAACCACCCGCTTTTTTCACATCTTCGCTTAGCTTAATATCGGTACCACGACCTGCCATGTTGGTAGCAATGGTTACCATACCGGAGTTTCCGGCTTCGGCTACGATATCGGCCTCTTTCTTATGCAGCTTTGCGTTCAATACATTATGCGGAATGTTGCGAATGCTCAACATCCTACTCAACAATTCACTAATCTCAACCGATGTGGTACCTATAAGTACAGGTCTTCCTGCATTTGAAAGCTCGGTCACCTCTTCGATCACAGCATTGTATTTCTCTCGCTTCGTCTTATAAATTTTATCTTCCTTATCATCACGAGCAATTGGGCGGTTGGTTGGTATCTCGACCACATCCAACTTGTAGATCTCCCATAATTCGCCTGCTTCTGTAACCGCTGTACCCGTCATACCGGATAGTTTGCGATACATTCTAAAGTAATTCTGAAGCGTAATGGTTGCAAAGGTCTGTGTTGCTGCTTCGATCTTTACGTTCTCTTTGGCCTCTATCGCTTGGTGAAGTCCGTCGCTATAACGACGTCCGTCCATGATACGACCGGTTTGCTCATCTACGATCATCACCTTGTTGTCCATGACCACATACTGCGTATCTTTTTCGAAGAGTGCATAGGCCTTGAGCAACTGGTTCATGGTGTGAATACGTTCACTCTTTATACCAAATTCTCTAAATAATTCTTCTTTTTCTTCGGCTTCTTCTTCGGGTGTAAGTCCTTTGCTTTCGATCTTCGCGATCTCCATTCCCATTTCGGGCATCACAAAGAAATCGGGGTCGTCTTCTCCCGAAAGGTAATTTACTCCTTTATCGGTAAGCTCGATCTGATTGTTCTTTTCGTCAATTACAAAGTAGAGTTCGGCATCAACCTTCGGCATTTCGCGATTGTTGTCCTGCATATAGAAGTTTTCTGTCTTCTGAAGGATTTGTCGTACTCCTTCTTCGGAAAGAAACTTGATCAAGGCTTTGTTCTTTGGTAGTCCGCGATATACTCTTAGTAATTGAAAGCCACCTTCCTTGGTGTCGCCTTCAGCAATAAGTTTTTTCGCTTCTGCCAGAACACCGGTCAAGTATTTGCGTTGTACTTCGACTATATCGTTTATCCTTGGTTTTAGCTCGTTGAACTCGTGGCGGTCTCCTTGTGGTACAGGACCGGAAATGATCAATGGTGTACGTGCATCATCGATTAATACACTGTCTACCTCATCGACGATCGCATAGTGATGTGGCCGCTGTACGAGGTCTTGTGGCGCATGGGCCATGTTGTCACGCAGGTAATCGAAACCAAACTCATTATTGGTTCCGTAGGTAATATCGGCATTGTATGCTTTTCTTCGAGCAGCAGAATTTGGCTTATGATAATCTATACAGTCGACAGTCATTCCGTGGAACTCGAAGATAGGTGCCATCCAAGCGCTATCTCGTTTTGCCAAGTAATCGTTTACGGTTACCAAGTGCACTCCGTTTCCGGCTAGGGCATTAAGGTACACCGGTAAGGTTGCTACCAAGGTCTTACCTTCTCCGGTCTGCATCTCGGCCACTTTACCCTGGTGAAGGGCGACACCACCAATAAGCTGTACATCGTAATGCACCATGTCCCAGGTTACTTCTTTTCCTGCGGCATCCCAAGAGTTATTCCAGATCGCTTTTTCGCCATCAAGGGTTACATAGTCTTTTTCTGCAGAGATTTCACGGTCGAATGGAGTAGCGGTTACGGTAAGTGTCTGGTTGTTTTTAAAACGTTTGGCGGTTTCCTTTACAACGGCAAAAGCTTCGGGTAAGATCTCGTCTAAGGTCTTTTTTTCAACTTCGTATCGTTCGTCCTTCAGTGCATCGATCTGGTTGTAGATATCTTCTTTCTTGTCGATATCTTCCATGGTGTCTGCTTCTTTTTGAAGCGCATCGATTTGTTCTTGAACCTCTTTTTGATCCTCTTTAATTCGTTTTCTGAAACTGTCTGATTTTGCTCTTAACTCGTCTAGCGACAACTTTTCTATGGCAGCTTCATGCGACTTTATTTCGTCCACGTATGGCTGAATATCGCTAATATCTTTCTTGGATTTATCTCCAACAAATACTTTTAATACATTATCTAAAAATCCCATGATTTACACTCGTATTTTATACTCAATTTCTCTAGACGTAACGCCTTTTCTTTCTACTACAAAAAAACTGTAAAAAAACCAGTTTGCCAAAAGCTTACTGCGTTTTTACAACTTGTTTTTAGCGCAAAAAAAAAGCCTCAAGAATGAGACTTTTTATATATTATTATTTAATTTTTTAATATTCATCTTCGTTCCACAGATAATCTTCATCTGTGGGATAGTCCGGCCAGATCTCTTCAATAGAGTCGTACGAATCTCCCTCATCTTCGATCGCTTGCAGGTTTTCCACTACTTCTAATGGCGCACCGGTTCTAATCGCGTAATCGATCAACTCGTCTTTTGTCGCCGGCCAAGGGGCATCACTTAAATAGGATGCTAGTTCTAATGTCCAGTACATAGCACTTTAGGGTTTTAATTTTGTGCAAAAATAATTTTTTAGATTAAAAAGTCAAGAAAAATCGTAATTATTTCTGCAGTATTTTTAAGAACGTTTATAAAATACTGAAAACCAGTTATTTATAATTTAGCAAATGAAGCGATCACAATTTCTCGGGAATCCATTTTATTTCCTTTGCTTGCAAGTCATTGGTCAACTTCCGTGCCAGCACAAAGAGATAGTCAGATAGTCGGTTTAAATACATCAGAACTCGCTCATCTATGGGTTCTTCCTCGTGTAAAAGCGATGCTAAACGCTCTGCCCTGCGACAAACACAGCGTGCGATGTGACAATATGACACTGTGGTATGACCGCCGGGAAGCACAAAATGCGTCATGGGCGGTAGTGATTCGTTCATAGTATCCATTTCATCTTCCAGTGCTGTGATCTCTTCCGAAGTGATCTTCGGAATATTTAAGCGTTCTTTCCCACTTTTTAAGGTTGCTTTTTCAGGGTCGGTGGCAAGAATGGCCCCAACAGTAAATAATTGTTCCTGAATTTTTATGAGCAATTCTTTTGCAGTTTTATCTATTTCTTGATCGCGAATAAGCCCGATATACGAGTTCAACTCATCTACGGTGCCATAGCTTTCAATTCTAATATGGTGTTTAGGAACACGAGTGCCGCCAAATAGCGCGGTCGTTCCTTTGTCACCGGTCTTGGTGTATATCTTCATTTTTAGGATCTTTTTGCTGAACGTCTTTTAATTTTTGCTGGACCTTCTTATTCGTTAGTGCCACAAAACAAGCACCAATGGCTATAGCAAGTAGTAACCAACCTTCAGTCATCCGATTGGTTTTTCTTTTCGTAATAATTTTTTCTGAAACTTCTGCGGCTTCGTTGGCGTTGTTTGGTAGTGGTACGTCTGTTCCAATACAGTACTAAAAGTAGCAGTATAAGCCCACCAACAATTAATAATACGGGATTGGACAAATCGAAAAATTCCATACTGTGAAGATACAGCCGTTCTAAGGAAATTCCAAACCATAGACCGGTGAATACTTCAAAATATAAGTGTATAGAAGTGCTTTTATTTAATGCGCTTGTCGCTTTCTACTATACCATCGCGAAGACGAATAATACGATGCGCATGAAGAGCGATCTCTTCCTCGTGCGTTACGAGAATTACGGTGTTCCCGGAAGCGTGGATCGCATCGAACAGATTCATGATCTCTATAGAGGTCTTAGAATCTAAGTTCCCGGTAGGTTCATCGGCTAGAATGATCGACGGCTTGTTTACCAAGGCGCGACCCACAGCAACACGTTGTCGCTGACCACCCGATAACTGATTGGGTTTGTGGTCCATTCGGTCGGCAAGTCCAACATCTGTCAATACCTCTTCGGCTCTTTTGGTACGGTCGCTTTTGGAGGCACCGGCGTAGATCATAGGCAGGGCGACATTCTCTAATGCTGTGGTTCTAGGTAAGAGGTTAAATGTTTGGAATACAAATCCTATTTCCTTGTTACGAATCTCGGCCAATTCGTCGTCGCTCATATTACTTACGTCGGCTCCGTTCAATTCGTAGCTTCCCGAAGTAGGTGTGTCCAGGCATCCCAATAAGTTCATTAAGGTCGATTTTCCCGAACCCGAAGGCCCCATGAGTGCTACGTATTCACCTCGTTCAATATCCAGGTCGATTCCTTTTAACACCTTTACGATCTCTTGTCCCAAAGGAAAATCTCTTCGTATGTCTCTAATTTTAATGACTAAACTCATGTAGCTTTTTTTGTTCGAACTTACTTTTGCTTACGAATGCATTGCCCATATGACGCAAAGGTAGTACAGATGTTACAAACGGATATAAAAATGTTCCTTTTGTTGTTCTTTTCTGAAAAATACGAGGCCCCAAGTAAAGGTATCGATACTCACACGAACAGTGGGATGTGCTTTTATCTCTTCCCAGGCTTCGGTCATGCCGGGACTCCAGTAGATATCATCAAATATGAGAATACTGTTTGATGTAATACGCTTCAGTAGCTGTTCAAAATACTGAAGCGTATATTCTTTACTGTGATGCCCATCCACAAATACCAAGTGATAAACTTCCGAAGCATTCTCAGAAAAAAAAGTATCGAAAGTACAGGTGTGCGATCGTATATTATCCAGTCGATGGCTCTCAAATTGTCGCACTGCAATCGCGGCAGTGTTTGGGCAGCCTTCTACGGTAAGCACGCTGCTACTCTTGTTTCCCAACGCCATAGCTATGGTGGCTAATCCTAGTGAAGTACCGAGTTCTAAGCTGTTTTCGGGTTTTAAGTATCGTGAGAGACGAAATAACAAACGTTGCCGTTTTGCAGAAATCCCCACATGTTTGGCAACTGAAGCTACAACTCGTTCATCACTTTTAAACACAGTTGAGCCTTTTCCGAAGTCGGTCACCTTAAATGGTGTCCGGTCGTTTAGCAATTGCTTTCGATACGCGTGAATTTGTTGGTATTCGGGATATTTCTTTTTATCGTAAAAACAATTGGTAATCAGGTCGTATACATATGGGGAGTGTACACCGTGTTGGTTGGTGGCTTTGGTAAGAAATTGCAGGTATGAACGTATTTGGTACAGCACTTATACAGAATATACTTCTAATTATTCCAATTTGGCAGACAGCTCGAACCAGCGTTCGGTCTTAGTGTCGATCGCATCTATGAGCTCTTGCAAGCGTTGCGATTGTTTGTCGATCTCTTCGCCTTCCCAACCTTCGGTGGCAAATTTATTCTGAAGGGATTCACGGTCTTTTTCCAGCTTGGCGATTTCCTTTTCAAGTTTCTGATACTCTTTTTGTTCCTGATAACTTAGTTTCGCTTTGTCGTTTGAAGCTTTCCAATTGGTCTTTGGTTTTTCGGCTTCAGTGGCACTCTTTTCGGAAGGCTGACTATCATCGTAGGCTCTAAAGTCTGAATAATTTCCTGGGAAATCGTTAATAACGCCATTTCCGCGGAAAACAAATAAGTGGTCGACGATCTTATCCATAAAATAACGGTCGTGGGATACTACCACCAAGCAACCGGGGAAATCCAATAAAAAGCTTTCGAGCACATTTAAGGTAACAATATCCAGATCGTTAGTAGGTTCATCGAGTATCAAGAAGTTCGGATTTTTAATTAGAACCGTGCATAGATATAATCGCTTCCGCTCTCCACCACTAAGTTTTTCTACATAATCGTATTGTTTTTTGCGATCGAAAAGAAAGCGTTCGAGCAGTTGTTGTGCCGAGATCTGCCTCCCTTTTTTTAGTGGAATATAGTCTCCAAATTCACGCACCACATCGATCACTTTCTGCCCCTCTTTAATTTTAATTCCTTTTTGTGTGTAATAGCCAAATTTTACGGTCTCGCCTATTACTACTTTCCCAGTATCGGGAGCCACACTTCCGGTAATCATATTTAAGAAGGTAGATTTTCCTGTTCCATTTTTCCCGATAATGCCAACGCGTTCGCCGCGAAGAAAGTTATAATCGAAATTTTCGAACAAGGGTTTATCGCCATACGATTTCGACACATTGTGCAACTCGACAACCTTAGTGCCCAGACGCTCCATATTCAACTCTAACTGCACTTCATGATCGTTACGCCGTTGGTGCGCTCTGGATTTGATTTCGTGAAAGTCTTCAATACGAGACTTGCTTTTAGTGGTGCGAGCTTTAGGTTGTCTTCGCATCCAATTGAGTTCCTGTTTGTAAAGTTGTTTGGCCTTTGCAGTTTCGGTGGCTTCGTTTTCGATACGAGCATCTCGCTTGTCGAGGTAATAGCTGTAGTTTCCCTTATAGCTGTATAGATTTCCTTGGTCTAGTTCGATAATCTCATTACAAACACGTTCTAAGAAGTAACGATCGTGGGTAACCATAAAAATGGTAAAGTTTTCTTTGGCGAACAGTTGTTCCAGCCATTCGATCATTTCTAGGTCGAGGTGGTTGGTAGGTTCGTCCATGATAAGCAGATCGGGTTGGCCTAGTAGAGCATTCGCCAATGCCAAGCGTTTTTTTTGTCCGCCGCTCAAGGTTTTCACCTTTTGGTTGAGGTCTTCTAGTTTTAACTTAAATAGAATTTGCTTGTAGCGTGTTTCAAAATCCCACGCATTGTGTGCATCCATCTTATCGAAAGCGGTTTGATAGGTTTCGGTGTCTTCCGGGTTTAAGAGTGCTTTTTCATAATTGGCTATGGTTTTCAGAATGGGATTGTCTGATGCGAAAATGGTTTCTTCTATGGTGAGGTTAGGGTCGAGATCGGGTTCTTGCGATAGAAAGGCAACTTTTAGGTCCTTCCGAAACACCACCTCGCCTTGGTCTGGTGTGTCTTCGCCCGATAGTATGTTGAGCAAGGATGTTTTACCCGTACCATTTTTAGCGACAAAGCCAATTTTTTGTCCTTCATTTATTCCGAAGGAAATATTTTCGAAAAGCACACGTTCACCGTATGATTTAGCTATATTTTCTACTGAGAGGTAATTCACGATCACAATTTTCTACAAAATAAGCGGTTTTTAATTACTTAAAATGAAATATATTTTATTATTACGATGGTTGCGTTATATTTGTTCACTAACAACCCCTACTTTTCTATGAGATTTGCGTCCGTACTCGTTTTGCTTCTAGTTATGGTAAGCTTTTCATCTTGTATTTCTAAGAAACGACTTACTTATTTACAACAAAATGAAACAGCGACGGATAGTCTTATTCCTGTTCAAAAATTGCCAGATGCGTACCGACTACAAGTGCATGATCTACTAAGCATTCGTGTAAAAGCGTTAGACCCGAACTTCGTGGATATCTTTAATCCGGTAGGAGACGCAAACCCAAACGCAACTGGAGAGGAGCGCTTGTATTACGACGGATTTGTTGTGAATCCACATGGGAACATTCGTATACCCATCTTAGGCGAAATCCCCGTTCTAGGACTTACCGTAGAAGAAGTGCGTGAAAATATTGAAAAGCGACTCTTAGATGAATACTACAAGGCCGAGGCTAACATTTTTGTGACGGTTAAGTTGTCGGGCATACGATATACTATTAATGGAGAAATTGGAAGGCCCGGATCTAACATTATTTACAGAGATGAGATCACTATAATGGAAGCTATAGCGAATAGTGGGGATATCACCATTACCGGAGATAGAACCGATGTGGTATTGATAAGACAATATCCCTTAGGTCAAAAAGTACATCATATAGATCTTACCACTATCGATGCAATGAACTCTCCTTATTATTATGTGCAGCCAAATGATCTGATTCTTATCAATCCATTGCCTCAAAAATCGCTTGGAACAGGTACAACCGGATTACAGTCTTTTACTACCATACTTACAGTAGTTGCCGCCCTCACATCTACCATATTATTATTTATACGACTTTAACGATCTATGAGTGAAGAATTTGAAATAGGCGAGGTTCATACCACATTCGACTTTAAGGGGTTTCTCTTTAAACTGCTTAGTTATTGGCCATTGTTTCTTATTTCATTAGCGATTGCTTTTGGAATTGCTTATTATATCAATGTTAGGAAATTACCGGTCTATATCATGCAAAACATGATCACGGTAAAAGACGACCAAAACCCATTTTTTACTACGAATACAAGCCTAACCTTTAATTGGGGAGGAACCACAGACAAGGTGAACACTGCGATCATTACATTGCAATCAAGATCGCACAACGAAGCCGTGGTAGAAAGACTTCAGTATTATCTGGCCTACTTAAAAGATGGTGAATATCAACGTGTCGATGCCTACAAAAAAGCACCTTTTTTGGTGGATGTTGATACATCGAAACGTCAAATGCTAAATAGGGATATAGTGGTGACCTTTAAAGATTCGGTGACCTTCGATCTTGAAACGAGTATTCCTGCCGGTGCGATTAGATTTCAGCATTATGGCACAAAGGAAACTTCGGTAGCTACTTTAGGTGCGAAAGATTTTTCAGAAGAATATAAAATAGGTCAATTGATCGAGCTGCCATTCTTTTCGGGAACGATTTTGCCATTCGAAGAGGTAGGTATGCAAACAGAAGTACCTTATTACTTGCGATTTAAAAACTTCGATAGTGCAGTTCGCAGTTATTTACGAATTAAAATAGCACCCGAATCTAAAGGGTCTTCTGTACTAAACTTATCGTTGACCGGAAATAATAAAGCACGTTTGGTAGACTACCTCAATACAACTGTCGATGTATTAAGCGATAATGCTTTAGAACGAAAGAACTTATTTGCAACCAAAACAATTCGTTTTATCGATAGTAGTTTGGCGAGACAATCCAAACAGTTAAAAGATGTAGAAGACGAATTAAACACCTTTAAAGATCAAAATGCGATCTTTAATTTAGAAGCCGAAGGTCAAGACATCAACAATAAGTTGAACACCTTAGATCTACAAAAGGAATCGGTAAATCGAGAATTAAACTACTATAACATCTTACAGGAATATCTGGTGAATCGTTCGGACTATCGCGACGTTCCCGCACCATCGGTAGCAGGAATTACAGAAAGTAGTATTGTAGCAGGTGTAGGGAAAATCGTGGCCTTGGCAGAACAACGCAATAGAATGCAATATTCTTTTAAAGACGGGGCCCCAGTTTTCGATGAGATCGATCGAGATATTAATGCGGCCAAAACAGTACTCCTAGAGAACATTCGTTCGTCAAAGGAATTAAAGCGGCAAGAGCTTACGTCCATTAATCGAGATATTGGACGATATGAAGCTGAAATTCGGAAGCTTCCGAAGGAACAACAAGAATTGCTGCGAATTGAACGACGTTATAGTTTGAGTGAAGGTACCTACAATGTGTTCTTGGCCAAACGAAGTGAGGCCGGATTGGTAAAAGCAGCCAACGTTAGTGATGTACAGATCATCGATCCCGCAAAAGATACAGGCGGTGGTCAAATTGGTCCGAATACCCAACTTAATTATATACTTGCTGCTTTCTTTGGCTTTTTAATTCCCTTTGTATTCGCTTTTTTACGCGTCTTTTTCGACACTAAGATCCACAGTGTAAAAGATATTGAGCGCTTGTCCAATATTCCTATCTTAGGTGTGGTAGGAAAAAGCAGGGTTGAAAACAATTTGGTTGTGATCGACAAACCGAAATCGGCCGTGGCCGAATCGTTTAGAGCGATTCGATCTAGTTTGCAATTCATCTATAAAAAACAAGGTATAGAGGGCGCTAAGACCGTATTAGTTACTTCCTCGGTATCAGGTGAAGGAAAGACCTTTTGTTCTATCAATATTGCATCGGTATTTGCCTTGAGTAAGAAGAAGACCGTATTGTTAGGACTTGACCTTCGGAAACCGAAGATATTTGGGGATTTTGAGATCAATAACGACAGGGGAGTCGTTAACTACCTCATAAACGATGCTTCGGTAGATGCCATTGTTCAAAAGACCAAAGTTGAGCACCTAGATATTATCACCTCCGGACCGATACCTCCTAATCCGTCTGAACTATTAATGGGCGAACGTATGATCGACCTTATTAATGAGTTAAAGCAAGAATATGATTATGTCATCTTAGATTCACCACCCTTAGGCTTGGTTGCCGACTCCTTGTCCTTAGTGAAATTTGCCGATGCTACCATTTATATGGTGCGACAAAACTATACAAAACGCGGTATGTTCGGTATGATCAATGAAAAATATAAGACAGGTGAAGTGACAAACATTAGCTTTGTTCTTAATTACTTCGAAGACAAGGCAAAATACGGTTATGGATACGGCTATGGATATGGTTACGGCTACGGTGCTTATGGCTACGGTGCTTATGGGAATGGCTATCATGAAGTAGAAAAGAAGCCATCGTTTCTTAAAAAGATAAAACGCTTTTTTAGAATTAAATAATAGCTTACACCACATTGAAAGCTAGTGATGAATCATCGAATGTATGCTCACAAAGAACCAGCTTCGAATAAAACGTATTTTTGATGTATCTATTTCAATAGTTATACTGCCGTTTATAATAATTCCTTTAATTTTGCTGCTTGGAATTGCCAGTGTAAGTACGGGTAAAAATGGGTTGTTCATGCAAAAGCGTATTGGTCGCTTCGGAAAGCCTTTTTTATGTTATAAGATCCGTTCGTTAAAAGGAAGTGCACATCATGATGTGAAAGCTATGAAGCACAATGAGACTCCCTTCGGAAGTTGGTTACGACGAACAAAATTAGACGAACTGCCGCAAGTGATCAATGTATTAGTAGGTGATATGAGTTGGGTGGGTCCAAGACCCGATGTGCCGGGATATGCCGATCAACTCACAGGTGATGACCGAGTTATTTTACAAGTACGCCCGGGAATTACAGGTCCGGCCACGTTGAAATACAAGAATGAAGATGTGTTGCTGTTACAACAAACAGATGCTAATACGTACAACGATACTGTGATCTGGCCGGATAAAGTCGCAATAAATAAAGAATATATAAGAAACTGGAGCTTGAGCAAAGACCTCAACTATATGTTCACTTCGGTATTTAAAAAGTAAAAATGAAAGAAAAACCAACCATTGCAATTATTGGTTTAGGATATGTAGGACTGCCACTTGCCGTTGCGTTTGCAGAACAATACAAAGTGATCGGCTTCGATATTAATACCCAACGGGTTGCCGAACTGCAAAACGGAGAAGATCACACCTTAGAAGTTTCCAAAGAAAATTTGCAACAGGTCTTGACCACTTCCGAAGCGAATGGTCTGCAACTCACCTCGGTCGCCGAAGAAATGGCATTGGCGAACGTGTTTATTGTCACTGTGCCAACCCCAACAAACAAATACAATCAGCCGGTATTAACGCCGCTACAAAAAGCAAGTGAGACCATTGGTGCGATCTTAAAGAAAGACGATATAGTCGTGTACGAATCGACCGTGTACCCTGGCGTGACCGAAGATATTTGTGTACCCATACTCGAAGAAGTCTCGGGCCTCACCTTCAATTCCGATTTTTTTGCCGGATACTCACCGGAACGTATCAATCCGGGCGATAAAAAACATACCGTAACCAAGATTTTAAAGGTAACCTCCGGTTCTACCCCCGAAGCTGCACAGTATATCGATAAACTATATGCTTCGGTGATCACTGCCGGGACACATTTAGCACCTTCTATCAAGGTAGCAGAAGCCGCCAAGGTGATAGAAAATTCGCAACGCGACATCAACATTGCATTTGTAAACGAGCTTTCTAAGATATTTCGTCTATTGGATATCGATACTCAAGATGTATTAGAAGCAGCGGCCACCAAATGGAACTTCCTTAAGTTCACACCCGGGTTAGTAGGCGGGCACTGTATTGGTGTCGATCCTTATTACCTCGCACAGAAGGCGCAGGAAGAGGGATATAATCCCGAGATCATCTTAGCAGGGCGTCGTATGAACGATGGTATGGGCAATTATGTAGCTCATGAGGTGGTTAAGTTGATGATCCGTAAAGATTGTAAAGTGAAGAACGGGAATGTCTTGGTATTAGGTATCACTTTTAAAGAGAACTGTCCCGATATTCGGAATAGCAAAGTAATAGACGTTATTACCGAATTGGAAAAATACAATCTCAACATCGATGTCTACGATCCATGGGCCGATCCGGAACAAGTAAAACGCGAATTCGACCTTAGTTTGCTTTCAGAAAAAGAACAGCTAAGAACAGCGTACGATGCAGTCGTACTTACCGTAGCTCATACGGCATTTACCGATTTCCCTATCGAAAACCACACCGCCGATAAAGCTGTGGTCTTCGACGTAAAAGCATTTTTAAATAAAGATAAAATAGACGGCAGACTCTAATGTTCGAAACACCATACCATACACAAGACCTTAGTAAATTCCGATTTTTAGTGACCGGAGGTGCCGGATTTATTGGTTCGAACTTGGTTGCCTATTTACTTAAGTTTGGAGCGCAGAAAGTACGGGTGTTAGATAATTTGTCTACCGGCTATTCCTCCAACCTTGAAGCTTTTAAGAACCATCCTGGCTTCGAATTTATGGAAGGGGACATTCGCGATCTTGATGTATGTAAAAAAGCGATGCAGGACATCGATTTTGTATCTCATCAAGCAGCATTGGGCTCGGTTCCACGATCTATCAACGACCCTATTACTTCCAATGCGGTTAACATTACCGGCTTTCTAAATATGCTGGTGGCCCAAAATGATTCCGAGTCAGTTCAAAAAATGGTGTTTGCAGCTTCAAGTTCAACCTATGGCGACAGCAAACAATTGCCAAAGGTGGAAGCCAATATCGGGAAGCCAATTTCTCCCTATGCAGTCACCAAATTGGTGAACGAAGTGTACGCCGATGTGTTCTATAACACCTATGGTACCAAGACCATCGGATTGCGCTATTTTAATGTCTTCGGACCCAAACAAAGTCCCGATGGTGCTTATGCAGCAGTAATTCCGTTGTTTATGCAAGCGTTAAAAGATGAGGAAGCACCCACGATCAATGGTGATGGTGAGCAAACACGGGATTTTACGTATGTAGAGAACGCAGTACAGGCTAATGTAAAGGCGTTCTTTGCTTCGGAAGCAGCCGATAACGAAGTATTTAATGTGGCCTTCGGAAACAGAATAAGTTTAAACGAACTTTGGTCGCACCTCAAAGATATTTCAGAAAAAGAAATTGAAGCTAAGTACGGGCCACCGCGAAAAGGTGATGTGCGCGACTCACTGGCAGATATTTCTAAAGCAAAGAAATTGTTGGGATACGATCCTAAATTCTCGGTTGCCGACGGACTTAAAATTACGTGGAATAAATTTAGTGATACATGAGCGCCAATAACGAAGACTGGTTATACGAGATATCGGCCAAGCGCAAATTGATCGACCTTAATTTTAAGGAGATCTGGCGGTATCGCGATCTTTTAGTCTTATTGGTAAAACGTGATATAACAACGGTTTACAAGCAAACCATCTTAGGACCGTTGTGGTTTTTTATCCAACCACTGTTTACAGCCATAATCTTTACGCTTATCTTTAACAACCTAGGCGCTATTAAGACCGAAGGCGTGCCTCCCATGTTGTTTAACCTCGCAGGAATTACAGCATGGAACTACTTTACGGCATGTCTTACCAAAACTTCGAATACTTTTAAAAGCAATCAGAATATTTTTGGGAAGGTCTATTTCCCCAGAGTGATCATGCCGCTGTCGGTCACGGTTTCCAATCTGTTGAAGTTTGGGATACAACTCCTAATATTTTTTGCCTTCTATGCCTACTACTATGTGACGTTGGATTTCAACAATGGAGTAAGTCTTCTTATTCTTATGTTTCCGGTATATTTATTTATGGTCGCTATCTTAGGTTTGGGAATGGGAATGATCATTTCTGCATTTACGACCAAGTATCGCGATCTAAGCGTGTTGGTTGGTTTCGCTACTTCCTTGCTTATGTATGTTTCGGCGGTTCCTTATCCCTTGAGTGAAGCACAAAACAAATTTCCAGCTTGGGTTGCTCAATTGGTTACATACAATCCCTTAACGCAACTTATAGAAGGATTTAGGGTGATGTTGCTTAATACAGGTACGTTCAACTGGATTGGGTTTGCATACACCTTAGCAGTTTGTATGGTAGTGTTTATTTTAGGTTTGATTATATTTAACCGAACAGAGAAGAGTTTTATAGACACGGTTTAATCGGTTGTCGGTTGTCGGTTTTCGGTTTAGAAGTAGATAAAAAAGGTTACGATGAAAAGCTATAAGGAATTAGATATTTACAATTTAGCTCTTGAATACGCTTTAGTAGTTCATGAAATTTCTTTGAAACTACCAACTTACGAATTATACGAACAAGGCAGTCAGATTAGAAGATCGTCTAAAAGTATAAAAGACAATATTGTTGAAGGATATGGAAGAAGAAGATATAAACAAGATTTTATTAGATACGTGACTTATGCTCATGCATCCCTTTTGGAATGCTTTTCACAATTAGAAACCATCGAAAGACTATATAATATAGAGGGTGTTTCAGCATTAATTAAACAATATGACCAGCTGGGAGGAAAAATTTATTCATTTATTAAGTATGTAGAAAATAACTGGAAAACCTAACACACCACTGACACCACACAACAAACAACTGACATCACACAACTGATATCATAACACTTGAAAAAAAGAAAACACATACGTCTTTTCTATTGGTCTTCTGTATTGTTTGAAAACAAAGTAGCAGAGAACTACGGGGACCTCTTATCTAAGTATATAGTAGAAAAAGTAAGTGGTAGGAAGGTGGAGTTCTATAATGCGCCTAAAAAACGGAAGGCATTATTTAAACCACGATACCTAATGGCTATAGGGAGTATAATGAGTTATGCTTCGGAAAGAGCAGTAGTATGGGGGAGTGGGATCATTACCAAGAACGATCGTTGTAAAAATGCAACCTTTGCGGCCGTGCGCGGTCCCAAAAGTCGCGAGCGGATACAGGCGTTAGGTTATAATTGTCCTGAAGTATACGGCGACCCGGCCATATTGCTATCTCATTATTACAAACCTCACGTAAAAAAAACACATCGCATTGGTATCATTCCACACTATATAGATTGTGAGCAGGTAGCGGCTTGGTATGCCAACGATCCTTCGGTAAAGGTGATCAATCTAATTGGCGATGATGTTGCGGCCATTACCAACGAGATCTTAAGTTGCAAACAAACCGTAAGCTCTTCCTTACACGGTGTAATTGTTTCACATACTTACGGAATACCTTCAGTTTGGACGCGTTATTCTGAAAAATTGAGCGGCGATAACATAAAGTTCGAAGATTACTTCTTGTCGGTGGGCTTAACACCCTATACCGGAAACCTAGTGCAACAAGCCGAGACTGTTACTGCAATGGAAGATTTGGTGCAATCACAGGGCACACCACCTAATGAAGCCACGATAAAACAATTGCAGTATGGTCTTTTGGAGGCCTTTCCGAAGAAAATATAAACGACATGGTACTCGAAATTTTAAAATTTAATGATATTTTGCTACAAATCCGGTACAGCTCATGAGCACTATTCTTAAAGTTGAAAATCTAAGCAAACAATACCGCCTCGGACTGGTAGGTACAGGTACGCTTAAGGATGACGTGAATCGGTTTTGGCATCGCGTACGTGGTAAGGAGGATCCTTATCTAAAAATTGGAAGTGTAAACGATAGAAGTGCCAAGGCTACTCAGGATTATGTTTGGGCCCTACAGGATATAAATTTTGAAGTAGAAGAAGGAGAAGTGCTGGGAATCATTGGTAAGAACGGTGCCGGAAAATCAACCTTGTTAAAGATACTGTCGCGCGTAACTAGTCCCACTACAGGAATAATTAAGACCAAAGGACGTATCGCCTCTTTGCTGGAGGTGGGAACAGGATTCCACCCCGAACTCACGGGCAAGGAGAATATTTATTTGAACGGCGCTATTTTAGGAATGAGCAAAAGTGAGATACGTAGCAAGATAGACGAGATCATTGCATTTTCGGGTTGTGAGATGTATATAGACACTCCCGTAAAACGCTACAGCAGCGGTATGCGCGTTCGCTTGGCATTTGCCGTGGCAGCACATCTGGAACCCGACATTTTGGTCGTCGATGAGGTGTTGGCCGTGGGTGACGCCGAATTTCAGAAAAAAGCGATTGGGAAAATGCAAGACATCTCGCAAGGAGAAGGCCGTACCGTGTTGTTTGTGAGTCATAATATGGCTTCGGTAAAAAATTTATGTACACGAGGTATAGTCCTCGAAAATGGTAAGATGGTTTTCGAAGGAACCCAAAATGAGTCGGTTAACTATTATTTATCGGCAGAAAAGAATAAAGCAAAAATTGATCTCGCAGAAAGAACGGATCGATTAGGAAATCAAAAATTGAAAGTAACCAACATTCAATTCTTTAACAAAGAAGGTGCTGAAATAAGAGAATTGATCTCAGGACAATATTTAAAGATACGTGTCACTATTCAGAAGAATAAAACTGTTGATTACAGCTCATTGTTTATTTCGATCAATTTTCTCGATGATAATCTCAATTCTTCACTTTTATTTGTTAATGATGAGATGGGGTTCAAATTTACCGACCTCGCCAATCAGGATTATTTTGAGTTAGAAATTCCAAAATTATTATTAAGAGCTGAAACCTATGGTATACGAATTTTAATTACTGAAAAAGATACCAGTCCAGATAATTTTATAGATCTGGTAGAAAATGCAGTTTCATTAAATGTTTTAGCTGGTGATTTTTGGAACTCTGGAAGGTTAAATCGACCCGGTAGTATAGCAGTGATGCCAGGGAAGTATATAGTGACAAAAAGAGCATA
>NZ_QOLC01000053.1 GCF_003333325.1 Candidatus Ulvibacter alkanivorans
GACAGTACTTATATTATACAAGTGTACGTTAAAAAAATCATCCTTCCAAATCTAAGGATCAATTAATGATTCCCCGTTTAGGTCGGTAGTTAGAACATCGCTCATATAATCAAAATAAGGTCGAAGCAATTTAAAATAGTAAATGAGGGTATCTAAAAAGTCTTCGGAAAGTACCTCTTCGTCGGTAAACGAATGGGAGACAAAGAAACTTTTAAGTCGGATAAGGTCAATATTCGGGTCGTCCTTACTAAATCCTTTAGGTGCCGTTTTTACAGCGTTATCGCGATTAAAACCGCCAAACGCTTTTTTAAAATCTTTTTGGTTCAATATCGTTCGAATCAAAGAGTCATCCATTTCAAATTCTTTTCGAATACGCAACAGGTCTTCCGCATTCGGACTAAAAAATCCACCCGCCATCAACGAGTTTCCCGGCTCCAGTCGTAAATAATATCCGCCGCGACGGTGGGCTCCTGCCCTACTGTAACTCACACTTCGATGCACATTATACGGTGTTTTGTCCTTACTAAAGCGAATATCTCGATTAATACGAAATATCTTAACCTTGGAAATCTCATCTGTTTTATTAAGTTCGTTTTCCACCTCTTTATAAAACTTCTTCAAGCTTTTTTCGTTCGCTTGATATTCTTTTTTATGCGCCTGCATCCAATCTCTGGTATTATTCTTTTTCAGTTTTTTAAGGAATTCGAAGGCAGATTTTGGTATTGGCGCAGACATACAAGTGGGTTTATAAAATTAAATATAAAGTAATTTACGTACATTTATAAGTGTACAACCAAAAAACCAATCAAACAATGACAACTACTACCAAACCGAATACCGGCTTCTGGATCATCGCTGTGATCGCATTACTTTGGAATTTGATGGGAGTTTTTCAATTTCTTTCAGCAACCGTTTTGCTCGACACACTAAGAGAAACGGCTACGGCAGAACAAATGGCCGTCATGGATACGCTGCCTTCTTGGTATGCAATTGTATTTGCAATAGCAGTATTTACCGGACTTCTGGGAGCAATCTTATTGCTCGTGCGCAGAAAAATTGCGGTTCCCGTCTTTCTGATCTCTTTAGTGGCAGTACTTATTCAAATGGGATATTGGGTATTTGCCACAGAGATAATGGATGTGGAGGGCCCTACTGCTATTATAATGCCATTGATAGTGATCACTATTGCCATTTTTCTCTATTACTATAGCAAAGGAGCTGCACAAAAAGGCTGGCTTAGATAATTTAGAAAATAAATTAATTCTCATAAAAAAGGCACCACGATTATGGTGCCTTTTTTTATAACCATTTCTTACGTTTAAAATAATATAACAACCCGAAGAAGACGAGGATCATTGCGCCCCAGAGGTAGAAATAGCCATATTTCCATTGCAGCTCCGGCATATATTCGAAATTCATTCCGTAGATACCGGCCATAAACGTTAAGGGAATAAATATAGAAGCCATGATAGTAAGCACTTTCATTACTTCATTCATCTTGTTGCTAATGGTCGTCATATACATATCCATTAGGCCCCAGATCATTTCTCGATAAATCTCTACGCTCTCACTCACTTGAATAATATGATCGTATAGGTCGCGAATATAGTTTTGCGTCCTTTCGTCCATTAAAGACGTATTCGACTTTTCGATACGATTGATCACCTCTCTTAACGGTAAAATTGCACGACGAATGCGAAGTATTTCTTTTTTTAGGTCCTGTATGTCCTCGGTAATGTCTTCGTCTATTTTATCTTCAAATAACTGATCTTCCAACATTTCGATCTTCGCACTTAATGTTTCGATCACACTAAAATAATTATCCACTACCGCATCTAAAATGGCAAACATCAAATAATCTGCACCGGCATTTCGAATTCGCCCCTTAGCCGTTTCTAGTCGGTCGCGTAGCTCATCGAACACATCACCGTCGGCCTCTTGAAAAGTAGTTACATAGTCCTTACCCATGACCATACTTACGTGCTCGTTCACAAATTCGCCGTCGTCTTTATAGAACAGCATCTTAAACACAATAAACAAGTAATCTTCATACTCGTCCATCTTTGGACGCTGATTGGTGGTCACAATGTCTTCTTGTATAAGTGGGTGCAGATTATAGTAGTTTCCCAGTCGTTCAATTTCGGCAGTATTGTTTAACCCGTTCACATTGATCCAAGTAATATGTTGTGAACTTTCAAATCCAAAGGCATCTTCTATATTTTCAGAATCGATGCGTTTATAATGGTCTTTAGAATAATCGATGATCTCTAACTTCGTCACCAAAGACTCTTTCTTACCCGTATAGGAAACCGTTCCTGGAGCCAGATTCTTCGTTGGCGGCCTCTTTATTTGAGGCACCTTGAGCTTGCGTTTTCTTCTTCTTGCGGTCATGCAGATCAATTAGTTTATTTAAAAGTATATAAAATAATCTACAGTTAACGTTTATTCAGCGTCGCGATCGAATTTATGTCTTGATTTGAGTGTTTTCTCCACATCTTGAATTCGGAACCCCTTGGCTTGCAGTAAAACCATAAGGTGAAATAGCAGATCGGCACTTTCGTTCAAGAAATTAAGATCGTTATCATCCTTGGCTTCAATTACTACTTCTACTGCCTCCTCACCTACTTTTTGTGCAATCTTGTTGATCCCTTTTCTAAAAAGAGATGCCACATATGAGGCTTCCAGTTCCTTATTGTCTTTGCGGTCGGAAATTACCTGTTCTAAGTACGAAAGAAAACCAAAATTAGCGTTGTTCTTTTCGCCCCAACAGGTGGCAGTTCCTAAATGACACGCCGGTCCTTGCGGATTGGCTTGAATCAACAAAGTATCTTTATCGCAATCGACTTTAACTGATACCAGATCGAGAAAATTCCCGGTTTCTTCGCCTTTGGTCCATAAGCGGCCTTTGCTTCTACTAAAAAAAGTCACCTTTTCTAATTCTAAGGTCTTTGTGTATGCTTCTTTGTTCATAAATCCTAACATCAAGACGTTTTTTGTCATCGCATCTTGAACAATGGCTGGCACCAGTCCGTTAGGGTATTTATCAAAATTAATTTCCATAAGGTTTATTTATTTAGTTGTTATATACGAACAGCGATGTGTTCTTGTTTTAAGTTGTTCTTTAAATCGTAAATTTCAATTTCTTCAAAATGAAAAACACTAGCAGCTAGGGCAGCATCAGCTTTACCCTCGATAAAAGCATCTTTAAAATGATGAATTTTTCCTGCACCACCCGAAGCAATTATTGGTATGTTCACACTGGTTGAAAGTTTTGCCAACGCCTCGTTTGCGAAACCATTTTTCGTACCGTCATGGTCCATGGAAGTAAAAAGAATCTCGCCGGCACCGCGTTCTTCCACTTCTTTGGCCCAATCGAATAGATCGATGTTGGTTGCTTGTTTTCCCCCAACCAAATGAACTTTCCAAAGACCGTCTATTTGTTTTGCATCTATGGCAACTACGATGCATTGTGAACCAAATTTTTTGGCCAATTCATTTATGAGATTCGGATTTTTTACTGCGGAAGAATTTACCGACACCTTGTCGGCTCCGTTCTGAAGCAGCATAGAAACATCTTCAACAGTGCTAATTCCGCCGCCTACGGTAAACGGAATATTAATCGTTTCAGCAACAGCTAACACCATTTTTGATAATGTTTTTCGCCCCTCTTCGGTAGCCGATATATCGAGGAAGACCAATTCATCTGCTCCTGTTTCAGAATAACGCTTCGCCAAGGCCACAGGATCGCCTGCATCGCGCAACCCCTTAAAGTTTACACCTTTTACGGTACGCCCGTCTTTAATGTCTAAGCAGGGTATAATTCGTTTAGTTAGCATGGCTTATGTAGTTTTCCAGTTGTTTGAGTGAAATACGATTCTCGTAGATCGCTTTTCCTATTATCACACCTTCACAGCCTAGTGCTGCTAGCTTTGGGAGTTCGTCGAAAGCAGAAATACCTCCGGAAGCGATCAGTTTTAGTGCATTCCCCTTAGTTGCCGTTGTAGTGGTTTCAATAATTTTTTCATAAAGATCGAAGGCCGGTCCTGCCAACATTCCATCCTTGCTTATATCGGTACAGATCACATAGGACACGCCCACATCACGATATCTTTGGATGAATGGAATCAATTTTTCTTCGGAAGCTTCTTGCCATCCGCTCACGGCAATCTTTTCATTTGCGGCATCGGCTCCCAAAATGATCTTCTCACTTCCGTACGTATGGAGCCATCGTTTAAAAGTGTCCGGCGACTTAACGGCTATGCTACCTCCCGTGATTTGATTCGCCCCACTATCGAATGCGATCTTTAGGTCTTCATCCGATTTTAAACCACCTCCAAAATCTATCTTCAAAGAGGTATTAGTAGCAATGCTTTCTAATACCTTGTGATTTACAATGTGTTTGCTTTTTGCACCGTCCAGGTCGACCAAGTGTAAATACTCGATACCACTGGCCTCAAACGCCTTTGCCACCTCTAAGGGCTTTTCATTGTACATCTTAACAGTGTTGTAATCTCCTTTAGAAAGGCGTACACATTTGCCGTCAATAATATCTATAGCTGGTATGATCCTCATATCGATAAAAAGTTTTCTAATATTCTACTTCCTGCCACACTGCTCTTTTCCGGATGAAATTGAACTCCGTAAAAATTGTCTTTGTTCAATGCAGAGGCATAATCGGTTTCATAATGTGTGATCGCAATGGCTTCTTCACATTTAGGGACGTAATAACTATGTACCAAGTACATAAACTCACCTTCAGAGATCCCTTTAAATAAATTAGTTCGCAACTTAGTTACGGTGTTCCAACCCATTTGCGGCACTTTAACTGCATTCGAAAAGCGTTTTACTTCCGAAGAAAAAACATCTAAACCGTCAGTATCGCCTTCTTCTGTAGCTTTACATAGCAATTGCATTCCCAAACAAATTCCTAATACAGGTTGGGTTAGGGCCGGAATCAACTGGTCCAATCCTTTAGCTTTTACCATTTTCATGGCGCTTCCCGCATTACCCACGCCCGGAAAAATCACTTTGTCTGCAGTTCCAATAGTTTCCGAAGCACTGCTTACAATCGCTTCGCATCCCAAGCGCTGTAAGGCAAATTGTAGGCTTTTTATATTTCCTGCGCCATAATCGATTATTACTACTTGCATTACAATACTCCTTTAGTTGACGGCAACACCATCTTTGATGGATCGCGCTTAACAGCCACTTTAATTGCTTTTGCGAAGGCTTTAAAAATAGCTTCTATCTTGTGATGTTCGTTAGTGCCTTCTGCCTTTATATTTAGATTGGCCTTTGCTCCATCGGTAAACGATTTAAAGAAATGAAAGAACATTTCGGTAGGCATTTGTCCAATCATTTCACGCTTAAATTCGGCCTTCCAAACCAACCAATTTCTACCGCCAAAATCAATAGCGACCTGCGCCAAGCAATCGTCCATTGGCAGGCAAAATCCGTAGCGCTCTATTCCCAATTTGTCGCCTAAGGCTTTAGCAAACACTTCCCCAAGCGCAATTGCCGTGTCTTCGATGGTGTGGTGTTCATCAACTTCCAGATCTCCTTTTACCTTGATCGTTAGGTCCATTTGACCGTGTCTTGCCAATTGATCCAGCATATGATCGAAGAATGCGATCCCGGTATCAATGTTGCTTTTGCCCGAACCATCTAGGTTAAGCTGTATTTCTATATCTGTTTCGTTGGTCTTTCGCACCAATTGAGCTGTGCGCGCTTCACAAACCAGAAACTCATATATCTTTTCCCAGTCATTGGTTTCTAACGCGATGGTTGCATCCAGCTCTTTCTTTGCCACAGTGATCTCATTGGTCCCCAAATTCGTTTCATCGTTGATAAAAATACCCTTGGCACCTAAATTCTTAGCCAACTCAATATCGGTTAATCGGTCGCCGATCACAAACGAATTTGCTAGATCATATGCTTCAGAAAAATATTTGGTCAACAAGCCGGTACCCGGTTTTCGGGTAGCTGCATTTTCTTCCGGAAACGTACGGTCTATCAGCACTTCATTGAATGCGACTCCTTCGTTCTCAAAAGCTTTTATTATAAAATTATGTACCGGCCAAAACGTATCCTCCGGAAATGCCTCGGTACCAAGTCCGTCCTGATTTGTGATCATCACCAATTCAAAATCCAACTCCTTAGCGATCTTTCCAAGGTTCGTAAACACCTTAGGGTAAAAGATCATCTTTTCGAACGCATCGATCTGTTCATCGACGGTTTCTTTAATGATCGTTCCATCACGATCTATAAATAATACTCTCTTTTTGTTCATTATTCCATGTTTTTTAAAACGGTACGAAGTCTTTTATTTTCTGACGGGGTCCCAATTGTAATTCTCAGGGTATTGTCGCACATTGGTTGTGTGCTTCTATTTCTCACAATTATTCCCTGCTGCGTTAATTCGGTATATCTTTTATTGGCATCGTCTACTCGCACTAATAAAAAATTGGCATCACTGGGAAGAACATCCTGTATAAAATTCACTTCAAGCAATTGTTTAGATAGTAGTTCTTTTTCGCTTATAATCAAATGAATACGCTCTTTTATATCATTTATACTTTCTAATTCTGCTATGGCTCGTTCCTGCGTTAGCGTATTGACATTATAAGGCGGTTTTATTTTTCTAAGTACAGCAATAATTGCTTCCGAAGCAATACAAATACCAAGTCGAATTCCCGCCATGGCATATGCTTTCGACAAGGTCTGTGTCACCACTAAATTTGGATATTCGTCAAGTACATTGGCCCAACTTTGTTGTTTCGAAAAATCGATATACGCTTCGTCAATAACTACCAGACCGCGGAACGATGCTAACAGCTGTGGTATGTCTTCCGAAGCTATCGAATTCCCAGTAGGATTATTAGGCGAACAAATAAAAATAAGTTTGGTCGTCTCATCGATCGCTTCCAGTATTCCTGCTACATTGAGCTGGAAAGAACTTGTTAGCAACACCTCTTTGTTTCTAACTGCATTAACACCTGCCAATACCTTATACATCCCATACGTAGGCGGTACCGTGATTATAGAATCGGTCTTAGGTTCACAAAAAGCTCTAAACAACAGGTCTAATATTTCATCACTGCCGTTTCCTAACAACAAATTGCTTGAGTTTATTCCACGCTGTTTCGCCAAGATCGTCTTCAATTTTTGCTGATGCGGATCGGGATAGCGATTAACTCCGGTATTAAAAGGATTTTCGTTCGCATCTAGATAGACCAGATCGTCACTTATTTCGGTAAACTCATCGCGCGCAGAGCTGTACGGCTCCATAGCTTTCACGTTAGGCCTTACCAAGGCATCTAAGTTGAAATTATTCCTCATTTCTCAAGCTTTTTAATCGTAATGTGACCGAATTCTTATGCGCTTGAAGTCCTTCTGCTGCGGCCATGGTCTCTATGGCCGGCCCAATATTCAATAGCCCTTTTTCTGATATCTTCTGAAAGGTCATGCTCTTCATAAAGCTGTCTAGATGCACACCACTGTATTGCCTAGCATAGCCATTGGTTGGCAGTGTGTGGTTAGTGCCGGAAGCATAATCACCCGCGCTCTCTGGTGTATAGTTGCCTATAAAGACAGATCCTGCATTGTGAAGATTTTTTAAGAAATAGTCTTCGTTGGTTGCTATCAATATAAAATGTTCGGGCGCATAGGCGTTAATAAGCGCAATCGCTTGTTCGTTGTTTTCGACCAGTACCGATTTAGAGTTAGCCATTGCTTTAGCGGCGATCTCTTTTCGAGGCAAATCATTTAATTGTGATGCCACTGCCATAGCTACCTGTTTTTGTATCGCTTCGGAAGTGGTTACTAACACCACTTGGCTATCGGCTCCGTGTTCTGCCTGACTTAATAGATCGGAGGCTACAAAATCGGTATTAGCACTATCGTCTGCAAACACCAAAAGCTCGCTCGGTCCGGCAGGCATATCGATCGCAACCCCATATTTTGTTGCCATTTGTTTTGCAACGGTCACAAACTGATTTCCTGGTCCGAACAGCTTATACACCGCAGGAATTGTTTCGGTACCAAAGGTCATAGCGGCAATCGCTTGAATCCCTCCAAGTGTAAAGATTTTTGTGACACCACACAGTGCAGCTGTATATACAATAACCGGTTCCACCTCACCCTGCTTATTAGGCGGCGTGCATAAAACGATTTCGTCACACCCGGCAATTGTGGCTGGTATGGCCAGCATTAATACGGTTGAAAAAAGAGGTGCCGAACCACCGGGAATATACAATCCCACTTTCTGTATAGGCCTTTTTTCCTGCCAACATTGTACGCCTTGTGTGGTCTCAACGGTTATTTTTGAAGTGATTTGCGCGGTGTGAAAACGCTGGATGTTCTCTTTTGCAAGTTGAATTGCTTTTTTTAATGCTTCGGAAACATTTTCTTCGGCGGCATCTATTGTTTTTTGAGACAGTTGGAAGGTGTCCAGTTCTATTCCGTCGAATAATTGCGTATACTTAGCTACTGCGGCATTTCCTTTGTTCTTAACTTCGGAAAAGATCTCGTTAACCGTAGCTTCCAGCGATTCGTAAGAGGCAGTAGGACGCTTTAATAGCTGTTCCCAATCATCGGATTTTGGATATTTATACTGTTCCATTAGAGTACCATTTTTTCGATAGGACACACTAAAATTCCTTCGGCTCCGGCATCTTTAAGCTGATTGATCACTTCCCAAAAGACATCTTGATCAACTACCGAGTGGATACTGCTCCAACCTTCTTGCGCCAAAGGCAACACAGTTGGACTCCGCATACCTGGGAGTATTGCCATAACGGCTTCCAACTTATCGTTTGGTGCATTTAACAAAACATACCTAGAATCACGCCCCTTAAGCACCGATTGAATTCGGAAGCGCAATTTATCCAGTATGGCCTCTAATGCTTTAGGTATACTAGGCGAAACCGCTAAAACGGCCTCACTTTTAAGAATTACCTCTACTTCTTTCAGGTTGTTCTTAAATAAGGTACTTCCACTACTTACAATATCACATATTGCATCGGCCAGTCCTATATTTGGTGCGATCTCTACACTACCGTTAATTATATGAAGGTCGGCTTCGATGCCTTTTTCTGCTAAGTATCTGCGTGTAGTTTCGGGGTAAGAAGTGGCTATACGCTTACCTTTTAGGTCGGCGATAGAGTCGTATTCGAAGATTTTTGAAACGGCCAGCGAGACCCTACATTTTGAAAATCCGAGTCGCTCGGCTATCGCAATATCACTTCCCTTTTCAATTAATAAGTTCTCACCTATGATGGCGCAATCTACGACTCCGTCTATGAGGTACTGAGGAATATCTCCATTGCGCAGATAGTAGATCTCCATTGGAAAGTTTTTCGCAGATGCCTTTAATTGATCGCGGCCATTATCGATCGCGATCCCGCAGTCTTTTAGCATTTTTAGGGATTCATCGTGCAGTCTCCCCGATTTTTGAACAGCAATTTTTAATTTTTTCATTGGTACATAAAATTTAAGCATAAAAAAACCCGTTTGATTGCTCAAACGGGTTTAGGAATATTGTTAATAATCTACAATACCATATCACCTCGCGTGAGCGAAATAAGCGATATGATGATGATGTAAATTTTGGTTCTTCATTGAGATGACAAAGCTATGAGAATTTTGTTTAAAATTATGTGAAAAAACAATTAAATTTTTTAATAAGTTGGGTTATAATTTTCATAGATTTGTTTAGAACCCGCTTAAATACTGTAATATACTAAAGAACAGTGTTTTAAACTAATGAAGAACTTTTTAATTGCTTTTATCGTTTTCCTGGTATGGTCTTTTTTCGGATTATGGCTGTATTCTTGGCTCCAACCAGAAGATGAAATAGCAGTTAATAATACGGTTAAAATCGATGAGGCTTCAGATACAATCACAAAGACCGATACCGAACTTCCTTTGAACACAGAGTTACCAACCGAAGCCGGACTTGATAAAGATTCGCTGTTACTTTCAGAAAAAATTATAGATAAAGAAGGACACCAAGGACTAAAAGCCGTGAATGAGGCCGGTGATATTGTGCTATTGTTTCCGAAGGGCATAACAATTTACAAGAACACAGACGAAATTAGCATTCCACAAGAGGTAATCGATTTTAAATACAAGATCAATACATACTTAGTAGAACATCCGGATAAAGAGCTGCATATTTCGGCCCTATACAGTGCGACCGAAAATTTTGAAACACCTAATTTCGGTATTAAACGCGGTAATAAATTAAAGGAAATTCTTACTGATGTTGGAATTCCTTCAGAAAGAATCGTTATTAAACCAACGATCAAAGAAATCGATTTTTCGGCAGCAAATACGTATGAAAATGGATTTTCATTCTCTTTTAAGCCATTAGACGAGGATCGGATTGAATCGGTTCGATTTAGAATTCCGGAATCCAAAATCGTCTACCCGAGGTTTTCGAACACAGGAATCATGGTGAACGAGAATTTACGCAATCTGTTAGATGAAGTAAAACAAATAGTTGCAGCCAATCCCGACACTGAAATTGAAGTGATCGGGCATACCGACAATGTAGGAAATGGAAATGATAATTATTACTTAGGATTAGAATATGCACGTCAAGTACGCTGGTATTTGGTTAAAAAAGGGAATCTGGATCGCAAAAAGATTAGAGCGATCTCGAAAGGAGAGGAAGATCCTATAGACACAAACCAAACCGTACGTGGGCGTAACGCCAATAGACGTATTGAAATTGTTTTTAATTAGTATGACAACGATGAACGAATTTATTAATATGCTTCCCTCCTATGCAGGTATTGCGATACTTATGTTTAGTACGTTCTTAATTGGATATTTATCTGCTTGGTATTTTCAGAAGGCCAAGAGCCGAAAATTAATAGATCGACTTAAAAAAGAAGTAAATGCTTTACAGCAAACCACAAAAAAGATAGATGACATAGAAACCATCTTTACCGAGATAAAGCCAAAGATCGTAGAAGTTGTAAAACAAACACAAG
Organism: Candidatus Ulvibacter alkanivorans; assembly: GCF_003333325.1. Classification (GTDB taxonomy): domain Bacteria; phylum Bacteroidota; class Bacteroidia; order Flavobacteriales; family Flavobacteriaceae; genus Ulvibacter_A; species Ulvibacter_A alkanivorans. The sequence continues at coordinate 10,998 of NZ_QOLC01000053.1, forward strand.
AAGAAATTACAGAGCCGGTAGCACCGCCATCTGAAAGCATTCCGGAGAAAAATCGTACCAGCTACATTACCTATACCAAACAAAAGAAAGAGACCGAAGAACTAGAACTCAATTTCGACAGTTTTGGGTATGCCGATAGCGATGACAGCGACGATCTTACTCAAATTTATGGTATTGGCCCGTATATCGAGCAACGCTTAAACGGAATAGGTATTTACACCTACGACCAAATAAGCCGTTTTAAGCAAGAGGATATCGATACTGTTACCGAGCTAATTGATTTCTTTCCCGGCCGAATAGAGCGCGACAATTGGGTTGGGCAAGCCGAAGGTCTAAAAGTACATTAATACCCTCCTTATGAAATTAGCAACCCTTGATTGGATATTAATTCTATCATTTTTCTTAGTATTTCTAATCATTGGAATCATCGTTGCAAAGCGCTCCGGAAAAGACACACAAGAGTTTTTTCTTTCGGGTCGTAACATGCCATGGTGGTTGTTGGGTATTTCGATGGTTGCTACCACTTTTTCTGCAGATACACCAAATTTGGTCACCGATATCGTACGCCAAAATGGAATTTCCGGAAACTGGGTGTGGTGGACCTTCTTAATTACGGGAATGCTTACCGTTTTTGTGTACGCAAAACTCTGGCGACGGTCTAAAGTACTCACCGATCTTCAATTCTACGAATTGCGATATAGTGGAAAAGAGGCCGCGTTTTTACGTGGATTTCGCGCTTTGTATCTAGGCGTATTCTTTAATATAATGATCATGGCTTCGGTTTGTTTGGCAGCCATTAAAATTGGCGGGATCATGTTTGGTCTCGAACCATGGGAATGTGTATTGTACGCCTCAATAGTAACGGTTGTTTATAGCTCGATTGGTGGGTTGCGAGGGGTGATCTTTACCGATTTCCTTCAGTTTATCGTGGCCATGATTGGTTCTGTGTGGGCCGCTTATTATATAGTTAATATGCCCGAAATTGGCGGATTACAAAATCTGCTAGCCCACGAAAATGTATCGGACAAGCTTAATTTCCTTCCGGATTTTACCGATACTAATTCACTGTTGGTGTTACTTATCATTCCTATTGCGGTACAATGGTGGAGCGTTTGGTATCCCGGGGCCGAACCCGGTGGTGGTGGCTATATAGCACAACGGATGCTTTCGGCAAAAGACGAGAAAAATGCCATAGGTGCTACCCTCCTTTTTAACGTAGCCCACTATGCGTTGCGACCTTGGCCATGGATTATCATTGCATTAGCCTCACTGGTGTTGTATCCACAGCTCTCCGATATTGGAAACGAATTCCCAAACGCAGTTCTAGGTCATGACCTTGGATATCCTGCCATGCTTACTAATTTACCGGCAGGACTACTCGGATTAGTGGTTGCCTCACTTATTGCGGCTTTTATGAGTACGATCTCGACACATCTAAATTGGGGATCCTCTTATATCTCCTTAGATTTTTATAAACGATTCGTAAAACCCGAGGCTACCGAAAAAGAATTGGTTGGTATTGGAAGACTTTCTACAGTTGTGCTCATGTTGTTTTCTGCGTTGCTAGCGCTAGCACTAAGCAGCGCGCTAAGTACTTTTGCGATATTGTTACAAATTGGTGCCGGAACCGGACTTATATTTATTCTTCGTTGGTTTTGGTGGCGCGTGAACGCGTATAGTGAGATCACCGGAATGATCGTTTCATTTATCGTTGCACTTGTCTTCGAATTTGCCGAGCTGGGATTGGAAGACTATGAAAAATTGGTCTATGGAGTAGCTATTACTACCATTAGTTGGATTACCGTGACCTTACTTACCCGACCTACCGACACAAAGACACTTGCTAACTTTTATAATTCGGTGACTCCCTACGGGGCCGGATGGAAGCCGTTTAAACGACTGGCAGAGACGCAGAACATATTACTTAAAACCACCAACGATGTCTTTACTATAGACCTGGCGTGTATGCTGTTGGGTATCTTATTTGTTTACACCTCTTTGTTTGCCACAGGTTATGTTATCTACGGAAACGTCTTAGGAGCGAGTATATTAATTACTATTGCGGCTTGTGCCGCTGTTTTGATCTTTATGCTATGGAAGCGTAAAGAATAAAAAAAACCGCCTCATTTCTGAAGCGGCTTATAATTGTGATCGTTTACGTTCTAATTATTTCCTAGAATTAAAGGAAGACCACTTTCGCCGGACCCCACAACTACCACTTTGGCATTTGGTGATTCGGCTAAACGTAACGTAGCATCGATTCCCTTGTCCTGTAAGATCTTATCGGTTAGCGAAGCACTTAAAATTTTATTTGCATCTGCTTTACCTTGGGCTTCAATTCGCACCTTTTCGGCTTCTTTCTCGGCCGTTACCAATCTAAATTCATATTCTAACGATTGTTGTTCTTGTTTCAACTTACGTTCTATCGCTTCCTTGATGGTTGGAGGCAGGGTTACATCACGAACCAATACCTCGTTTAATTGCACATATTGTTTATCAAGTATCTTTTTAGTTTCGGCGTAGATCTCATCTTGAATGGCATCTCTTTTACTTGAATACAGTTGTTCCGGTGTATAGCGACCTACTACACTCCTGGCTGCAGAGCGGATTGCCGGTTGAATTACACGTTGCAAATAGCTCTCTCCTAATGTCTGATGTAGATTTCCGAGGTCACTATAAACAGGTTGGTACCAAGCTGATGCGTCCAATTTAATCTCTAGTCCGTTAGATGATAACACTTGCATTTTTTCGAAAAGCTCTTGTTGTCGTACTTCATATACGATCACATCGTTCCAAGGTGCGACCAAATGAAAGCCTTCACTTAATGGTGGCCCATCGGTAACGACTCCACCGTCAAAGGTTTTATATAAAACCCCGGCTTCACCAGATCCGATGGTTACAGCCGATTTTGCAAGTACTATGATTATTAATACGATCCCAATAATCACGGGAATTCCTATTTTAGGTAATTTGTCCATTGTAAAAAATTTTATGTTAAATAAGTCCGTTGTATTTTCTAATAAACCACTCCGCGCTCAGTGTGAGCACGATCAAGGCGAGAAGATATTTCCAGTCGATCAAAGGTACTACTTTTTGTTGGCTTTTTTGAACCGGTTGATACCGATCATCGTTCAACAGCGTATTGACAAGTTGTTCTGTTTCCGAAGCAAAAAAAGAAGCTCCCTCACTCGCTACTGCTAGACGTTGAAGCTTAGCTACATCTGCATTTAAGAACTGTTGTTCTACATCAAAATCCAAAATGGTAAAGTTTCCACTTCTCGCAATGGCTTCATCGGCCACAGAGACCGTATATCGATATTCTCCTGCCGGTAAACTATTGAGTGGTACTTCATAGAAGTTTTGTTTTAACAGCATAGGAAAAACGGTTCGTTCGTTGGTCTCCGTATTAATAACCGTAATTTGCAATGAGGCACGCGGATCGAACACGAAGTTTTTATCAAAATACTGCGCTGTTATTTCTATTGGATTGTTGTTGTAATAAAAAGTCTCATTGTTTACTTCAAGTCGGCTGCGACGTTTATTGGACGCTAAATACTGCACCAATTTCCCCATGAACGTATCGAAAGATTCGAAATCGTTAGTAGCAATATAGCTTTGTGCGCGCCATTTCCAAAGCCCTTCTCCATCTAAAATCGCATCGCGTTTTCCGTTTAGTTCCATGGTGGCTAACAGTGGGCTCCCACTATCGAAACCGTCTATAGATTGATACAAAAGTGTTTCGTGCGGAATAGTAACCTCTAAACCACCAAACAAGGTCTTTAACGGAGGGAAGTCATCAAATCCAATATCTTGTACTGCAAAGGTTCCATAATTTAGGTTGAGAACTGCCGATGCGTCTTCAGTTTGATTTGTAACCTCTTTATTAAATGCTTCTTGCGCCGAGTTGAGAAAATTCCAATCGGTTTCAAGCCCCGAGATGACCAAGGTGTTCTTTTTAAGGTTGTCTATTGCTTGATACACGGGCGCGAAACTTCGATCGGGCTGATACAGTATCACGAGTTGATACTCGTTAAGGAGTGACGTAGCTTCAGCAGGAGTTGCGATGGTAAGTTGTCTTTGCTCATTGCTGGTCACAGATTTTTTAATGGCCCCTAAGTCGGGATGAATGATCTTACTCACCAACAGCACATTGGTCGCTTGGTCGATCACCTCTACCGCAAAGCGTTTACTATTGTTCACTTTGTTCTTTTCTTCTTCTAAAGGGAGTAATTGAGCCGTGTATTTTTGTAGTCCGACAGCCGAAGCCGGCAGAGTGATTGCGATCGTTTGAGTATTGTTCTCTTCGGAAAAAGATACATTTTGTCGAAATACGGTCGCTGTACCTTGCGTAATCACGAACTGGGAATTCACGGTTCCTGTTCCATTATAGACCAAGATAGCTTCGACCGGAAATTGATTTTTTAAGAACGTGTACCTATTTGTATTAAGTCGCTCGATCTTTAAGTCGGTATATTTAATAGAATCTCCCAGGATCAACGGATAGATCGGACTTTCTTTTAGGTCTCCAACAAACTCATAATCTCTTCCAAGGGTTTGGTTCCCGTCTGTTATAAGAATAGTGGGTGCGACAAGGTCATTATACAACTCATTGGTCGCTTGTAATGCCTTTGCGATATTTGTATTTTTTTCTGAAAAACCCAAGGTATCTAAGACACCGAAATCGTTTCCGAAGCCATAAAAAGACAGCTCAAATGCGTCGTTGAGCGCGTCATTTGATCGCAAGGATCGAACGAACGAACGTACATTATCACTTTGATCGAGTGCTACTACCGAAGCCGAGTTGTCTACTAATACTGGCAATTTTGGCTTTTCGATCGTATAGGTTTCCGAAGTAAATTTAGGGTTGATTAATAGCAATAATATTGAAAACAAGGTGATAAAGCGAAGGGTGCCAAATAGCCATCGCAATTGAGTGTTGTGTTTGCTTTTATAGCCATACATAAACACAGAAACCCCAAGCGAAAAGATGCCTGCTAGGATACAGTAAAGTATGGTTTCGGGAGTCATGTATGGAGTATGTAATTACTGGGTTACCGAGTCATTACAAAACAGTAAGTTGATTGTATTATTGTTTAGGTGAGCATTCCGCCATCTACGTGTATGGTTTGTCCGGTGATATAGCCGGCAAGGTCACTTCCCAAGAACACGCAAGCATTGGCAATGTCTTCCGGAGCGCCACCACGTTTTAACGGTATGGCATCTCGCCATGATTGTACGGTAGCTTCATCGAGTTTTCCTGTCATTTCGGTTTCAATAAAGCCGGGAGCGATCGCGTTGCATCGTATGTTTCTAGAACCTAGCTCCAGAGCAACCGATTTTGTAAATCCGATGATTCCTGCTTTAGAGGCGGCGTAGTTGGTTTGACCTGCATTCCCTTTTACACCAACAACCGAGCTCATATTGATAATAGAGCCACTGCGTTGTTTTAGCATGGTTCGTTGTACGGCCTTGGTCATGTTAAAGACCGATTTAAGATTGACTTCGATCACTTTATCGAAATCTTCTTCAGACATACGCATTAACAGGTTGTCTTTGGTAATTCCTGCGTTATTGACGACGATATCGATACTATCAAAATCCTGTTGTACATTTTTAATTAGTTCTTCTGCTTCGGAATAATTAGAGGCATCACTTTGATAGGCTTTTACTTTAACACCATTAGTAGCGACTTCTTCTGCCAAGGCGTTGGCAGCTTCCGAAGAAGAATTATAGGTAAACGCTACGTGCGCACCATGTTTTGCAAATATTTCGACAATTCCCTTTCCTATTCCACGGCTTCCACCGGTAATAATTGCAGTCTTACCCTCTAATAATTTCATGTGACAGTATATTTTTAAGTATCCACTCAAATATAGGAAATCGCTACGGCTTAGCCATAAAAAAAGCCCTGCATATTTACAGGGCTTTTATATTTTATTCTGAAGTATTATCCTAAAACCTCAGCTACTTTTTTTCCAATCTCTGCAGGAGAATCAACTACATGAATTCCACATTCACGCATAATCTTCTTTTTAGCTTGTGCGGTATCATCACTTCCGCCTACGATTGCGCCGGCATGACCCATTGTTCTACCGGCTGGTGCAGTTTCACCGGCAATAAATCCAACAATAGGTTTTTTACTACCACTTTCTTTGTACCATTGTGCAGCATCTGCTTCTAGTTGCCCGCCAATTTCACCTATCATCACAACAGCTTCGGTTTCATCGTCGTTGATTAGTAATTCTACTGCTTCCTTAGTAGTAGTTCCAATAATTGGGTCACCGCCAATTCCAATTGCTGTTGTAATTCCCAACCCTTGTTTTACAACTTGGTCTGCAGCTTCATAGGTCAAGGTACCTGATTTAGACACTACCCCTACTTTACCTTTCTTAAAGACAAATCCAGGCATTATTCCTACTTTAGCTTCTCCAGGAGTGATTACGCCTGGGCAATTAGGACCAACCAATCGACACTCTTTGTCTTTGATGTAATCGGCTGCTTTTATCATATCTCCAACTGGAATGCCTTCAGTAATAGTTATAATCACTTTAATTCCTGCGTTGGCAGCTTCCATGATCGCATCTGCGGCAAAGGCTGGTGGTACAAAAATTATAGAAACATCGGCTCCCGTTTTAGTAACAGCTTCCTCTACTGTGTTGAATACAGGCTTGTCTAAGTGCTTTTGTCCTCCTTTACCCGGTGTTACACCTCCAACTACTTGAGTTCCGTATTCTATCATTTGTTCGGCGTGAAAGGTTCCTTCACTACCAGTAAATCCTTGAACAATAATTTTTGAATCTTTATTTACTAAAACGCTCATGTGTGTGCTTAAAATTTAATGAATTTATGGACTGCAAAGGTAGGCTTTTTGGCAAAGCTTTTAAAAGGATTTTACACTTTTACCTTGTGGTATGATTCGGTAGTATCATCTTTATCTGTAGCAGGCTGACTTACTTGATAGCCACGGTACAATTGTCCATCTTTAACTTCCCAAATACAGATAAAATGGGCGATCCCAAGTTCTTCGTCCGGATTTTCGATCGTTCGTATGTAATACTTGTAGCGAATGGTAACGTGATTATCATCTGCCAGCAAGTGACTAACTTCAATTCTAAGGTCGTGATACGTTCTTTTAATTTCTGAAAAGAGCTCGACGATATCATCATAATTCATGATGGTAAGCCCATCGGTACTATTCCAAATCAAGACCAATTCCGGATGCACATAGGTTTCCAGCAGTTTTGGATCCTTTAGGATATCCGATTTATAAAATTCTCTTACAACCTCTTTTGCTTTATTACTCATTACAGTTTATCTAATTTATCTATGATATCTGGAATTAAGCGAATTGACGCCAATTCCTTGTATTTTTTTCTGAAATCATCGGCAGGTGTACCAAAATATGATTTGTGTCCTTCGAGCGACTTACTAACACCGCTTTGTGCCGAAATGACTGCTTTCTCTCCTATAGTCACTCCACTTGTAATTCCTACCTGTCCCCAAATCGTTACAAAGTCTTCGATCAATACGCAACCGGCAATTCCAACCTGACTCGCAATAAGACAGCGCTTCCCTATGATGGTGTCATGTCCGACGTGTACTTGGTTGTCTAATTTAGCACCCTCTTTTATAGTCGTAGAAGCAGTAACACCTTTATCGATGGTACATAAAGCTCCAATATCGACATTGTCTTCGATCACTACATTTCCTCCACTTAGTAGCTTATCGAATTTTTCGGGCCGGTTCTTATAATAGAACGCATCGGCACCTAATACCGTACCGGCATGTATGGTGACACCGTTACCAATAATTGTGTTGTCGTAGATAGACACATTGGAATGAATCACACAGTCATCACCAATTACAACGTTGTTCCCTATAAACACATTGGGTTGAATAATGGTATGATTCCCAATTACAGCAGAATCGGCTATCACAGCTCGAGCCGGAACAAACGGGTTAAAATGATTGGTAATTTTATTAAAGTCTCTAAATGGGTCTTCAGAAACGAGCAACGCCTTACCCTTTGGGCACTCAACTTCCTTATTAATTAAAATAATGGTGGCCGGTGAATTTAGCGCTTTGTCGTAATACTTTGGGTGATCAACAAAAACGATATCACCGGGACGAACCACATGAATCTCATTAAGTCCCAAAACAGGGAAATCGGGTGCTCCAACAAACTCACAATCGATTATGCCAGCGATTCCTTCAAGTGTTTGGGGTGTAGAAAATTTCATTTTTAAAATTTGAATATCAAATATAAAAAATCCCACGTAAAGCGGGACTTAATTTTATGATTCTTTTATTATGCAAATTACTCTTTAATCCGCTCTTGGTACTGTCCTTTTTCAGTATCGATTCGAATTTTGTCCCCTTCATTTATAAACAAAGGAACATTTACTTCGGCCCCTGTTTCTACCGTTGCAGGTTTAGTAGCATTTGTTGCAGTATTTCCTTTAACACCGGGCTCTGTAGAAGTAACTTCTAAGATCACATGTGGCGGCATTTCTACCGATAAGGGTGCATTGTCTTCAGTATTTATAAGTACCGTTACCACTTCTCCCTCCTTCATGAGCTCGGGTGTATCTAACACTTCTCGAAGCAATCGTATTTGTGTGTAGTCTTCTGTGTTCATAAAGTGGTAGAACTCTCCTTCATTGTAAAGAAACTGAAATTTGTGCGTTTCTACGCGAACATCATCGATCTTATGCCCTGCAGAGAAGGTATTATCGATTACTTTTCCTGTAGTAACACTTTTAAGTTTTGTACGAACGAAAGCCGGTCCTTTACCCGGTTTCACATGAAGAAATTCGATGATTTTAAAAATATCGTGATTGTATCGAATACACAATCCCTTTCTAATATCGGATGTTGTTGCCATAATTTAATTTACTTATTCTGAAAGATTTTAGTTGGAACTGAAATACCCTTTCATGATTCCACGTTTCGAATTCTTGATAAACTGCAATATCTCATCTCGTTCTGGAGTTGCTTCCATCTCGGCTTCAATAATCTCGGCAGCCTGCGTATTGTTATAATTTTTTTGATATAATATTCTGAAGATATTTTGTATCTCACGTATCTTGTCCGGTTCAAAACCACGTCTTCGTAGTCCAATAGAGTTTATTCCAACATAGGACAGTGGTTCGCGAGCAGCCTTCACATACGGAGGCACATCTTTCCTAACTAATGATCCACCCGTAACAAATGCATGGTTCCCGATCATACAAAATTGATGTACAGCGGTCATGCCAGCAAGGATCACATAATCACCAATGGTGATATGCCCCGCGAGTGTACTATTGTTAGAAAAAATACAGTTATCACCTACAAAGCAATCATGTGCAATATGACAATAGGCCATTATTAAACAATTCTTTCCGATAACTGTTTTGCCGCGATCTATCGTACCTCTATTTACGGTAACATATTCTCTAATTGTGGTATTATCCCCTATCTCGGCGGTAGTTTCTTCATCTTGAAATTTAAGATCTTGTGGAATAGCGGAGATCACGGCTCCCGGAAAAATATTGCAATTCTTACCAATACGGGCTCCTTCCATTATGGTCACGTTAGAACCAATCCATGTTCCTTCACCAATAACCACATTACTATGTATAGTGGTAAAAGGTTCTATCACTACATTTTTGGCGATCTTAGCACCTGGGTGAACGTATGCGAGTGGTTGATTCATCTATGTGTTTTTTGTTTTTACGATCTGTGCCATTAATTCGGCTTCTGTGACCAATTTATTATTGGCATATGCGTTTCCTTGCATATGAACGATACCCCGTCTTATGGGCGTAATCAACTCTAGGTTAAAAACTAAGGTATCACCGGGATTAACTTGTTGCTTGAACTTTACATTGTTAATCTTCATAAAAAAGGTAAGGTAGTTTTCCGGATCAGGGACGGTGCTTAACGCTAAGATTCCTCCCGTTTGGGCCATTGCTTCTACAATAAGTACTCCAGGCATTACTGGAGCTCCCGGAAAATGTCCCACGAAGAACGGTTCGTTCATGGTCACATTTTTAAGTCCAACCACATGGGTTTCGCTTAATTCTAATATTTTATCTACCAAAAGGAACGGTGGTCTATGAGGTAACATATCCATGATCTCGTTCACATCTTTCACCGGTGTTTTCGTAATATCGAATTTAGGAATCTTATTCCTACTCTCTATTTTAATGATCTTCGAAAGCTTCTTCGCAAACTGTGTATTAACATGATGTCCCGGCTTGTTTGCGATCACCTTCCCACGGATTCGCGTTCCGATTAATGCCAAGTCTCCTATTACATCTAGTAATTTATGACGTGCAGCTTCATTCGGGTGATGCAGGGTTAAATTATCAAGAATACCATTAGGTTTCACCGAAATTTGGTCCTTTCCGAAGGCATCACGTAATTTCTCCATGGTTTTTGGAGATAGTTCTTTATCTACATACACAATGGCGTTGTTTAGATCACCACCTTTTATTAGCCCGTTATCCAGTAACATTTCGATCTCGTGCAAAAAACTAAAAGTACGTGCATTCGCAATTTCGTCTTTAAAGTTGGAAAGATGTTTTAGCGAAGCGTTCTGGGTTCCAAGTACTTTGGTCTCGAAATCGACCATAGTAGTCACTTGGTACTCGTCTGCGGGTATGACCGTTATTTCGCTCCCTGATTCTTCATCCACATACGATATCACTTCTTTGACGATATACTCTTCACGTTCTTCATCTTGTTCCTCAATCCCTGCCTTTTCGATGGCTTGGACGAAAAATTTGGAAGATCCGTCCATGATGGGAGGTTCCGAAGCATTTAATTCAATGATACAATTATCGACCTCCATCCCTACCAAAGCAGCAAGCACGTGTTCTGACGTCTGTATCTTTACTCCTAATTTTTCAAGATTAGTTCCACGTTGGGTATTAACAACATAGTTAGCGTCTGCTTCGATTTCCGGAGCACCTTCAAGATCGGTACGCACAAAGCGATACCCATAATTAGGGGGAGCAGGTTTAAAAGTTATAGAAACTTCTTTCCCTGTGTGCAATCCAACACCTGTAAGGCTTGTTTCCTTAGCAATGGTGCGTTGTTTTACTATGCCATCACTCATTTTTTAAGTTTTTTTCAAAGGTATTAAATCGTTCGATAATTTTGGGTAGGTTTTTAAAGTGAACATAACTCTTATTATAGTCGCCATAATTCAATGCTGGAGAGCCTTGTAAGACCTCACCATCTTTAACATTACGGCCAATACCGCTTTGCGCCTGTATACGTACATTATTTCCTATGGTAATATGACCAACAATACCTACTTGTCCACCAATCATACAGTTCTTACCTATCTTGGTAGAACCGGCGATACCGGTTTGAGCCGCGATCACAGTGTTTTCACCAATTTCAACATTATGAGCAATTTGGATCTGGTTGTCCAGCTTCACCCCTTTCTTTATCACGGTAGAGCCTAAGGTAGCTCGATCGATGGTAGTTCCGGCTCCAATATCGACATTATCTTCTATAATCACATTTCCGGTTTGTGGTACTTTGATAAATTCACCTTTTTCATTTGGTGAAAATCCGAAGCCATCGGCTCCAACAATTACACCGCTATGAATTACGCAATTATTACCAATAACTGTTTCAGAATAGATCTTTGCACCAGCAAATACCACTACATTGTCGCCAATAGTGACATTATCACCTATATATACATTGGGATAGATCTTTGCGTTTTCACCAATGTTCACATTATCTCCAAGGTAGGAAAACGCACCTAAATAGATACCATCGCCATAGCTGGCAGATTCTGAAACGGAAACAGGCTGTTCTATTCCCGTCTTGTTCATTTTTACTTGATTGTAGTATTCAAGTAATTTTGAAAAGGCCTTATACGCATCTTCAACTCGTATTAAAGTGGTATCGATATTGTTTTCGGCTACGAAATCCTTATTGACAATCGTAATTGAAGCCTCGGTCGAATAAATGAACTGAGTATACTTTGGATTGGCGAGGAAGGTTAAACTGCCTTCGGTCCCTTCCTCTATCTTTGCAAGTTTAGAAACTTCCACATCACCATTGCCATCCACTTCACCTTCTAGAATACCTGCTATCTGAGTTGCTGTAAATTTCATTGCTGCAAAAATAGAAAAAAAGGATTAGTAATTAGATTTAGGATAGCACAGATAATATTTGACCACGGTTTTAGAGAGTGCTTTTAGGTTTAATTGGTCGCTAGCCTTTGCTACATCTACTACTTTCCCTGATTTTGTTAAAAGGTTGATCGTATCTTTATCCATACGATACGCCTGATTATAAATATCGCCTGTAAATACAAAATAAGATGCTTCCGCTTCAGAAAGGTTGTGTTTTTTACTTAGCTGTTTCCGTTTTTCTGCAATTTTTTCCGAAGAAATTGGTTTTTTCTTCATCTTAATTTTTAGTAACTCACGGTTTATTAGCATTTCTGAAAGATTCCGAAGTACAAAATCTTCAGAAGCCATCCAAGACTTCATAGCTGCTACCACATCGTAATCGTCTAATTTTGAGAAACGGTCGAGGACACTTTCGGTTAGATTTTCTTTTGTGATGTCGTTTTTCAGAAAAAAAGAAAGTGCTTCACTGGCAGGTAATGAAACACCTTGGTCGGTAAGTTCTTTCGCACGTTTCAGCACACGCATTAAAAGCTGTTCGGCAACAATGCCTGTTTTATGAAGGTATACCTGCCAATACATTAAACGTCGTGCCACTATAAATTTTTCTACAGAATAGATCCCTTTCTCCTCTACTACTAAGGAGTCATCGTGAACATTAAGCATGGTGATAAGTCGCTCTGAATTCACCCAACCTTCGGAAACACCTGTGTAAAAACTATCACGTCTCAAATAATCGAGGCGATCCATATCTAATTGACCCGAAATTAATTGATGAAAGAATTTTCGGTCATGTTGATTCTTAAAGATCGAGATCGCAAGCGTTAATCTGTTGTTAAACTTTTTATTTAAAAGCTCCATAAACTGAAGCGAAATTTCCTCATGGCTTACGTTCTCTATAATGCTATTCTCCATGGCATGCGAAAATGGTCCATGGCCCATATCGTGAAGCAAGATCGCGATGCACAAGGCTTCCTCTTCCTCTTTGTTTATCTCAACTCCTTTTAAACGAAGCACATGCACTGCTTTTTGCATAAGAAACATGGCTCCAATAGCGTGGTGAAAACGAGTGTGGTGCGCTCCCGGATACACCAAATAGGACATCCCCATTTGAGTAATACGTCGCAGGCGCTGAAAGTAAGGATGTTCGATTAATTCAAAAATGACCCCGTTGGGAATGGTAATAAAACCGTAGATCGGATCGTTTACTATTTTGAGCTTGTTTGCTGTTTTCAAACTTTAACTTTAAATTAATACTAACAGATAATCAAGTGGAAGTATTCGGAACTAATTTTGATACATTGGTACTGCAACTAAATTCGAACTTGACAAATATACATATATGAGCGACATTAAAGTACTTTGGGTAGATGATGAAATCGATTTATTAAAACCGCACATTCTTTTTCTCGAAAATAAAAATTATAAAGTGACCACCGCTAAAAGTGGAACAGAGGCCTTAGAAGAAATTAAACACGATAGTTTCGACATTGTATTTCTAGATGAAAACATGCCCGGACTTACCGGCTTGGAAACCTTGGCCGAATTGAAGGAGCAACAAGCTTCCTTGCCTGTTGTAATGATCACCAAGAGCGAAGAGGAATATATAATGGAAGAGGCTATAGGGTCTAAGATTGCCGATTATTTAATAAAACCGGTTAATCCGAATCAGATATTATTAAGTCTGAAAAAGAATTTAGATCACTCACGATTGGTTTCAGAAAAGACCACCTCCAATTATCAGCAAGAATTTAGGAAGATTGCCATGGACCTTTCTATGGTAAATAGTTATGAGGAATGGGCAGACATGTATCAAAAATTGGTGTATTGGGAGTTAGAACTCGAAGATATTGAAGACACCGGAATGTTTGAGATTTTAGAATCTCAAAAAGTTGAAGCGAACACTCAATTTTGCAAGTTTATAGATAAGGCTTATCCCAGTTGGTTTAAAAATCCCGAAGAGGGCCCAATAATGTCGCATACCTTATTTAGAGATCGCGTCGTCCCCGAATTGAACGATGGCACACCTACTTTACTAGTTGTGGTCGACAATCTACGCTATGACCAATGGAAAGCTTTTGAGCCATATGTGAGTAACAGTTATAAAAAAACGAAAGAAGAAATGTATTATGGCATCCTTCCAACCGCTACTCAATACGCTAGGAATGCTATTTTTAGCGGTCTTATGCCAAGTGATATGGAAAAGATGCATCCGGACCTTTGGTTGAACGATACCGACGAAGGTGGGAAAAACATGCATGAGGAGGAATTCTTAGCGGCACAATTAAAGCGACTTGGACTAGATCTGGATTGGAGTTATCATAAGATTTCAAGTTTAAAACAAGGTAAGCGTTTATCGGACAACTTTAAAAGTCATAAAGAAGAAGACCTCACTGTAGTCGTCTATAACTTTGTCGATATATTGTCCCATTCCAAGACTGAAATGGAAGTGATTAAAGAACTGGCCTCCAACGACAAATCGTATCGCTCTTTAACTCAAAGTTGGTTTAAGAATTCTCCGCTTATGGAGATTATCCAACAGGCTAGCACCTTAGGTTTTAAGTTAATCATTACGACAGACCATGGTACCATTAATGTAAAAAACCCATCTAAGGTAATTGGAGATAAAAATACAAGTCTTAATTTACGTTACAAGACAGGTAAGAGTTTAACTTACGAAGACAAGGATGTATTGGCGGCAACCGATCCGAAAACGATCATGTTACCGGCGATAAATATGAGCAGCTCGTTTATATTTGCCAAAGGAGACCTGTTCTTTGCCTACCCTAATAATTACAATCATTACGTTAGTTATTACCGCAATACGTATCAGCACGGTGGTGTTTCTTTAGAGGAAATGATCATCCCTTTT
>NZ_QOLC01000097.1 GCF_003333325.1 Candidatus Ulvibacter alkanivorans
CGCAGTGTCGTCCATATGGCACTCTTTGGTGCGCAGGTCGACCCACCAACTGCCAAGTTCGGCGAGGCTGGCAATTTCTTCATAATCGAAATGAGAACTGCTCTTTCCGTTTAGCGCAACAGGCTTTTTCTGCTGTAAAAATATGTTACTTCGCTTCTGCGCAAGAAAATTCATTCAATTTGGTTTAGTGCCGAAATATAATAAAAATATTCTAAATGTAGGTAAATTCTTTCATTTAGAGCTTATTCCGTTGGTGCCAAGAGATTAAATGGATAGTAAGGGAGATTGCGTAAGACCCAGTAGAGGATCGCCAAACCAAAGTAACCAAAGATAAACCATTTCTTGTAAAAAAGTGCGATACGATATTGGGTGTTGTAGAGATAATTCCATAGACGTAAACCCAACGCATAAAGTATTAATGGTAAGGAAAGCACCATAAATGGATTAAGCCTAAAAGCCGCAATGACATTTAAATGTAGTAGTTGGTGTATGGCTCGTTGAGAACCACATCCCGGGCAGTGATATCCGGTAGCCAAACGCCAAGGACACGATAGAAAAATGGAACCTTGAGATGGGTTAAACTTGTAATAGACAACAAACAAGCCGGTTGCCGCGAGCAGTACAAGCGTTACTATAATGGGTTTCTTAAAAGTTGGAGACACCTTGAAAAAATAACATTAAGACGATAAACGCAAAGTAAACTACGAGAATTAGCGCAATACTCAATGCACTATAAATAGACCATTTTTTAGCATCTGCAGCTGCTTTTCTTGCGGCATCATAATGACCTTGATACCATAATTGATCTACTTTAGAAGATTTAATTATGGCAACAATTCCTAATGGAAGGCAACAGAGTACCGTGCTCAATATGGCCCACACAAGATGATTGTCTGGAGGTGGAGATTGGTTTGGGTTCATTTCGCAAATATACGACATAAAAAACCCCCCTTAACCAAGGTCGAGGGGGCTAGAAATTTTGTTTTATCTTAATATCCTGCGAATGCGCCGCCCATTCCAAGTACGACGACAAATATTAAATAAAGGATCCATAGTACTGCAGAGATCACAGCACCCCAGATAGAGTATTTTTTCGCATCGTCGGCAGCTTTTTGCGCTGCAGCGTGATTTCCTTGCAACCAAAGTTCTTTTACTTTGGTAGACTTGATTATGGCTACTATACCAAGTGGTAAACAGCACAAAACAGTACATAAAATTGCCCAAACCAAGTTATTGTCTGGCGGATTCCCCGCAGGGGTGTTCGTTGTTTCCATAATTATTTAATTGATTGGTTAATTGTTTATTACGAGTTAAATATACGTGTATTTTTTAAAACGAATATATTTTTTCGGGAGTAACACAATAATGCAATGGGATATCCGCATGTTCATGGGCAATGCTGTTTACAGCCTCGAAGAACGATAACCCAACAAAAACGCACTCGCTACTGCATTGTGCTAAGAACCGATCGTAGAATCCTTTCCCATATCCAATTCGATTTCCTTTTGTGTCATACCCTAATAACGGAACAAAAACGACTTCCAATTGCTTGGGCGCGATCTCAATGCCCGAAACAGGCTCCGGAATTCCATAGGCAGACGTACGAATTAGTGTATTCTCTTGTAATAACATATGTAGCATTTCCCCGGATTCAAAATCGGCAATGGGTACGACCACACTCTTGTCTCGACCTTGCAGAATATGAAGAAGAAACTCGGTATTGACTTCTTTCTTTTCTGAAATAGGCAAAAAAATATGATAATAGGTCTTATCCCAGATGGGAAGTTCGAGGGACCGATTGCTTATCTCCAAGCTTAGAGTATCGATCGCTTCTTCGGAAAGCGCCGCTCTTCGCTCTTTGAAATGTTTCCGAAGTTGATGCTTGTCCATTTAATGTTCTTTTTCTTCTTGATCAATGCTCGACTGAAGCGTTGAAATATGAAAGATCGCATCTCCCTGATGTACTATAGGCGCCTGATTCACATTGATAATATAACCCTCATTAGGTGAGAGGACCTTATGTCTCATGGTTCCAAAAGGGTCAGTAATCGTCGCCAAGAATTCTCCTTTTTTAACGTGTTTATTACAATCGATCTTCACATGTAATAATCCACTTTTTTGAGCACGGATCCAACGGCTCTTTTCGATGAGCACTGAGTTCGTAGTCGCCTTAGGAACGGTAAATTTTTTAGCAAGCATCTCCAAATGGTCTAGAAAACGCATGACTCCTTCTACACCATATTTTACGATATGTTTATTACCATCTAATGATTTACCACCTTCAAAAAGCAAACTAGGAATGCCCATGTTTTGGCAAGTACTGCGATAAGACTTGTCAATATTACTGCTAAAAACAGTAAATGGGGCATTAAAAACTTTGGCTAGTGCTAACAATTGAGGCTCGTTGGGAGTAATGCGAATTTGAGCCGCATTAAACCGACTAGCCCCTCCGGTGTGAAAATCTAAACAGAAATCGGCAAGTGGAAGAATTTCTTTGGTAAAATGGTAGGCCACTCGACTCGCTAAGGAGCCCGTCTTAGTTCCCGGGAATACACGATTGAGGTCGCGTCCATCGGGAAAGGAACGATCGGCATTTAAAAAACCGAAAATATTGAGAATAGGAATACAGATCACTGTTCCTCTTTGGGGCCTATTAATTTTCTTGGCAATGAGTTGACGTACGATCTCAACCCCATTTATTTCATCGCCATGAATTCCGGCAGTCATTAGTACCGTGGGTCCCGGTGTAAGGGCACGCGATACGATAATGGGTATTTCTACCTTGGTTGCCGTATATAATTTGGCAATGCTAAAATCGATGGTCTTGCTCTCGCCCAGACCAACTCTTTTACCCAAAATGATTAGATCACCGTCTTGATGCGCCATTCTTATACATTTCGTTCGATATACTTTATAATACTCGTCGCGATATCCTTACCTGTTGCTTTTTCAATCCCTTCTAGACCGGGAGAAGAATTAACTTCTAAAATTAACGGTCCGCGCGACGATTGTAACATGTCTACACCGGCTATACCAAGTCCCATGGCTTTGGCAGCTTTTAATGCAGCTACCTCTTCTTCATCGCTCAATTCGATGATCGAGGCATTACCCCCTCGGTGAAGATTCGATCTAAATTCTCCTTCTTTTCCTTGGCGTTTCATTGCGCCCACCACATGACCGTCTACTACAAAAGCGCGAATGTCGGCTCCACCGGCTTCCTTTATAAATTCTTGTACGATAACACGCGCTTGAAGATTGTTAAATGCTTCGATCACCGATTCGGCGGCTTTTCTTGTTTCGGCCAAAATAACCCCAATACCTTGAGTGCCTTCCAATAATTTTATGATAACCGGAGCCCCTCCTGCTTGCGCAACTATCTCTTCCACATTTTTAGAATAATTGGTAAAGATGGTCTTGGGTAAGCCTAATCCGGCACGCGACAATACTTGCAAACTTCTAAGTTTATCACGAGAGCGCACTAAGGCTTGAGACTCGGTGGTGGTAAACACGCGCATCATTTCGAATTGCCGTACCACAGCCGTACCATAAAAGGTAACCGACGCACCGATCCTTGGGATCACAGCATCTGTGTGCTCTAATTTTTTACCTTTATAGATGATCCAAGGATTCTTTTTTTCGATCACAATATCACACTTAGTATGGTTAATGATCTCGATGTTGTGCTTTCTCTTTTTAGCAGCTTCAACGATACGCTGTGTACTGTACAAATTAGGATTAGCAGAAAGGATTTTTATATTCATTTCTTCATTTTAAGTTTATAGGAGAGATTTACCTTATTAATATCTACCACAAATCGCTTCGTTAGGAATTTACGCCCTAGCAGCACGGGATATTTCATCTCTTCTCGATCGCTAAGGGTTAAAAATATAGGATAGGTCTTACCAAAAAGTATTATTTCTGTTACTATACGATAGCGGGCTTGTGCCACTCCGTTACTGCTTTTTACGACTTTTACGTCGTACGTGTCGAAAACGATCTCCCTCTTATGATAATCGGGATGTGCTTCATCCAAAAAGTTACACTTTAAATAATTGTCTTCTACTTTTACATTTTGACAATGAATGGTTGAAGTAAAAGCGCCGGTATCTATTTTAACATCTACATTTTCTAAGTTAAGTAAGGGGAAATCTGCTTTATCGATTCGTCCAATATTTCGCTTCAAATTTTTCTTTTTTTAGTCTATAGGCAAGATACTAAAATGTTGCCGTAATCTATAACTTAGTGTTTACTTCGGAAAGAGTTGTACTGCATTAACGCTTATTTCGCTCAATGTACCCAATAATACTTTTGGAAATATTCCTGCCGGTGGTGGTTTCGATACCTTCTAGCCCAGGAGTAGAATTGATCTCCAGCACCAAGGGTCCTCGATCAGACTGAAGGATATCAACTCCGCAAACACCAAGACGAAGTGCTTTTGCAGCTCGTAACGCAACCCGTTCTTCTTCAAAAGATAGGCTGATAGCCTCTGCGGTACCGCCGCGATGCAAATTCGACCTAAAATCACCTGTTTTGCATTTGCGTTTCATGGCGGCCACGACCACACCATCGATCACAATGGCTCTTATGTCGGTGCCTTTGGATTCTGCGATGAATTCTTGAAGTACGAATTGCAATCCGGCTGTATGCATGGTTTCAATCGTGGCTAGTGCATTTTGACGCGACTCTGCAAGTATAACGCCTTGTCCGTGGGTGCCTTGCAACAGTTTAATGATTATTGGATTGTTTCCGAAGCTATCTAACTGTGCTTCCAACTGAGCCATACTGGCAAAAATTGTTTTTGGAACAGGAACAGCTGCTTGCGACAAGATTTGAAAGCAAGTCCATTTGTCTCTTGATTGCAATATTGCTTCCGAAGTAACCACCGGAAATACGTTAATTAATTCAAATTGCCGAACCAAAGAAGCGCCAAAATACGTATTTGACGCTCCAATTCTCGGGATTACGGCATGAAGATCGTTTACTTCTTCATTATGATATAGGATACTAGCTTTTCCATGCGCCACGCTCAATTGAAAATACGTAGGATCTAAGACTTCCATATTGTGATTGCGAGCTTCGCCTGCCTTGATCAAGCTCCTGGTCGAGTAAAGGCTCTCACCACGGGAAAGTATGGCAATGTTCATATTCGATGGTTAATGAACGCAAGGTAGCAAAAAAGTTAGTGGTTCAAATTACATCGGTTAAAAAGATAATGTTGCCTTTCCTCGTATAAAAAAAGGGGTTCCGGGTGTAAAATGAATTTCCTCTACCGGCTGTGGTTCATCGAACAAACGACTCTCGGTGGCGAATTGGGTTTCATTCCATTCGATATCGAAGAGGTTTTCAACAATTACACTTAGCATTAGGTTATTTATTCTATAGTTCACCGATGCATCTGTCACAACATATCCATCGGCCTCTATGCTATAGTCTTCATTTGCCGGGCGATCTTTTATATAACGATAATTGATGCCTCCGCTAAAATTTCCGAGATCGTCAAATGAAATTCCTCCGGTACTTGTTAGCGAGGGAGCCAACGGAATATAATCTTGTCCGTTTGGTGCTTCGGTACTTCGGGCATAGGTATAATTGATGTCTCCGTAAACATACATCCAATCTGCAAGTTCGTATCGCAATCCGAAGTCTGCTCCCAAGCGTCTTGTCTTTCCACTCGGTTCGACAATAGCGGCATCTCCTACATATACAAATTCCTGCTCTAGAAATAATGTCCAAAGCGCAGCATTCACAATAAAACGATCGGTCAATTTATAAATACCACCAAGGTCGGCACCAATGGCCGCGGGCAAGACAGTATTGCCATTAGCTTCCACAACCACCCGAGTATCATTGGAGTGAAAGCCAACTCCGGTTTTTAAGAACCATTGGAGTTGTTGGTTTGGACTGTATGTAATATTGAACTTTGGACTCACGAACAACTTCGATTCACTTTTATTATCATACGTTTCTGTGAGTTTATTTTCATAATCGAACTTAAAATAATCTAAACGGACACTGGGGTTAAGGGTAATCTTTCCGAGGTCAAACTTTGTATTTAAAAAGCCATAGAAGTTTGTCTGATCTATATTTCCTAGCGCCAGACGCTCTAAGATCTGATCTCGATTTTTGGTACGAGAAAGCTCCACATCGTTCACATCGTCATAACGAACTCCAATTCCGCCTGAATACTCAAAACCGAATGTGTCGGGGTCCAGGCGCTCAGTGTATACCGTTTGAAAGCCCATTAAATTTCTATCCTCTCGTTGGACAATTTGATCGCCGTTTATAGGATCTTCCAAAAAGAATGTAAAGTTGGAGAACAATTCGAAATCGTAGTGCGTATAGAAAGCATGGGACTCAATTTTTGTTGCTTCGGAAAGCATTTTCGAATGATTCACCAAAATATTGGTCCTGCTAGTGTTACCACCTTCGGTATCATCTATGGCGCCAAAACGCGAAATGAGGCCTGAATCTACTGCGCGCTGGGGAATCTGCCCTGAAGCATCCCACTTGCTTTGGAAACGGGAAGCGGTGAAGGAAACTTTCTCATCCTTAGACGTTCTGTGCGTATATTTTCCCATAATATTGAAACGGTTGAAGTTTTGAGGGGAAATAAATGGACCATCGAAAGTGTTTATCGAACCGGCAAGATAGGCGTCATTCTTATCTGAATTGATCAAATTGAACAACCCCACCATTCGCAATGAATTAAAATCACCGTAACTTACTGAAACACTACTATTCTCTAAAGACTCTTTGGTGTGAAACCCAACGTAACCGGCCGTGGTAAAATCGCCTTTATCTGCATAATAAGGGCCCTTGCCAAAATCTATCTTCCCAACAGTTTCAGGTATTAGAAAATGAAGATCACTGTAACCTTGGCCATGTGCGTGTGATACCATATTTACAGGCATGCCGTCTACGGTTAAACTAATATCGGTTCCATGGTCGATATCAAATCCGCGTAAAAAGATCTGCTCGGCCTTCCCGCCACCGGCGTGCTGCCCAATAAAGAGTCCGGGCACTTTCTGAAGGATCTCTTGTGTGTTCTTAACAGGGTTGTTTTCCAGGTCGATATCAATGATCTTATTCAATGAATTAATTTCGGGGGTAAGAACGATTTGTTGTAGTGAAACGGTACTTTCTACCAAGGTAACTACAGCTTGTTCAGAAAAATTCTCAGGTGTTACCGAGTAGGTTGTTGGGGTGTATCCAATATGTGAAATAAAAAGTTGATCGCCAGCGGTAGCATTTCGCAACCGGAACTGGCCGGCTGCATTGGTAAATGCGTGTTCGCCGCTTGTGTTGTTTAGAACCGTTGCGTTCTCTAACGGAAGGTTCTCGGGATTTACTATAGTTCCTTCAAGTACTTGGGTATTTCCAAATACACAATAACATAGTAGCCCCCATAGGAGTATGCTTTTCATAAATAATATTTTGAAATTAAAAACTAAGGTTCAACCACCTAAATGGCTAAACAAAAATTGAACTGTTATGAAAAAACATGTTTGGGAGGTGGTGGAACGAGGTCCAAAAAAACACGGTAGGTTTCCGAAGTAAAATAAAATAGATGAGGAGTCTTAAACTGTTTTTGCTCTTCTTTTTGTTCGTAGGGAGTGAATAAGTGTTTGTCTATTGCGAGTTCTTGCACTAACATCGTAGAATCTGACGAGGCATTGTCTAATTGAAATAATGTGGAAAAAAAGGAGATGTACTTGTGCTCACGGCTGTGCGTAGTGTTGGAATCATGATGATGGTGCGATTGGGCGCTGTGGCTCGAAATGGCATGTGAGATACGATGAATACCGTTCAACAAGGGTTCATGAAGCGGAGCGATACTATACAGGACCACCACTAGGATCATGGAAGTCTTTTTGAGAAGTAATAATGTCTTTGCTGATCGCATACTGTACATTGTCACATAAGGTACGCAATATGGGTAGGGATAGTTTTATTTCGCAATTCGTTTAACCCATTTTTAACAGTATTTGGTCATTGAAGCCACAGGAAAAAATAAAATTGCTACTATCTTTGAATGTATGGCAGAAGCATCGGTCGCATTACAAATTTCTACCCTCCCCGAATCTCCGGGGGTATATCAATACTATGATTCAAATGGGAAGCTGCTCTATGTGGGTAAGGCCATCAACTTAAAAAAACGGGTGAATTCTTATTTCACCAAACAGCATGACAATGCTAGAACGAGATTGCTGGTAAAAAAAATTAGAGATATAAAACATATAGTAGTCGCCACGGAAACCGATGCGCTATTATTAGAAAATAATCTAATTAAAAAATACCAACCACGGTATAATGTCATGCTAAAAGATGATAAATCCTATCCGTGGATCTGTATTAAGAACGAACGATTTCCACGTGTGTTTCCCACACGAAGATTGATCAAGGATGGTTCCGAATATTTTGGACCATACACCAGCATGAAGACTGTACATACCTTGCTTGATCTAATAAAAGAACTTTATCCGTTGCGAACTTGTAACTACGACTTGGCAGAAGAAAAGATACAAGCCGGGAAGTATAAGGTGTGTTTAGAATACCATTTAGGGAATTGTGCAGGACCCTGTGAGGCGCATTTTTCCGAAGCAGCCTATAACGAGAACATTGAAGCGATTAGGAATATTGTAAAAGGTAACTTTAAGGATTCGTTGTCACGCTTCAAGAAACAAATGAAGCAGTACGCCAAAGATCTTAAGTTTGAAGATGCCCAACGTGTGAAGGAAAAGATCGATGTCCTAGAGAACTACCAATCGAAATCGACTGTAGTAAATCCGAAGATCAATAATGTTGACGTTTTTACCATTATTAGTGATGAGAGTTATGGGTATGTAAATTTTTTGCAGTTATCCTTTGGTGCGATCATTAGGTCGCATACCTTAGAAATAAAAAAGAAATTGGATGAGACTGACGTCGAATTGTTACAACTAGCCGTAATCGAATTGAGACAACGATTCAATTCCCAATCTAAGGAGATCTATGTGCCCTTTAAGATTTCAGCCGAGGAAGGCATAAAGGTTCATATTCCTAAGGTAGGGGACAAGAAACATTTATTAGATCTTTCGGAACGAAATGCCAAGTATTATCGAATGGAGCGTTTTAAACAAGCGAAGATCGTAGACCCCGACCGGCATGAAAAGCGAATAATGGCGCAAATGAAAAAAGACTTGCGTCTTTCCGAAGAGCCGAGGCATATAGAATGTTTTGACAATAGTAATATTCAAGGGACCCATCCCGTGGCGGCATGTGTGGTTTTCAAAAATGGAAAACCAAGTAAAAAGGACTATCGTAAATTCAACATAAAAACCGTAGAAGGACCGGATGATTTTGCAAGCATGGAGGAGGTGGTATATCGCCGCTA
Source organism: Candidatus Ulvibacter alkanivorans (assembly GCF_003333325.1). Classification (GTDB taxonomy): domain Bacteria; phylum Bacteroidota; class Bacteroidia; order Flavobacteriales; family Flavobacteriaceae; genus Ulvibacter_A; species Ulvibacter_A alkanivorans. The sequence continues at coordinate 9,374 of NZ_QOLC01000097.1, forward strand.
TAAAAGATTAAAGGAAGAAGGGCAACCTTTACCACAGTTAATCATCATAGATGGAGGAAAGGGTCAGTTATCATCGGCATTAAAAAGTTTAGATCAACTAGGGTTACGCGGAAAGATAGCCATTATCGGGATCGCGAAACGACTGGAAGAACTGTTCTATCCGGACGACCCAATTCCGTTGTATTTGGATAAAAAATCGGAGACCTTAAAAATTATTCAACAATTGCGTAACGAAGCACACCGTTTTGGTATTACCTTTCATCGCGACAAACGAAGCAAGGATGCGTTGAATACTGCGTTGGAAACTATACCTGGGATTGGAGAAAAAACAGTCGTAGAGCTATTGCGGCATTTTAAAAGCACCAAGCGTATTGCCAACGCTACGTTCGATGAATTAGCAAAGATCGTAGGGGCCAGCAGGGCAAAAAAGATCGTAATGCACTTTCAAAAGACAGAATGAAACGACTAAACCTTATACTATTTTTACTGTTTTCAGTAATTACTTTTGCACAAGATGTCGCTAAAGAAGACCTTAAAGTTGGGTTAGTACTAAGTGGCGGAGGAGCGAAAGGGTTGGCGCATATAGGTGCGTTAAAGGTCATTGAAGATAGCGGGGTTCGTATCGACTATATTGGTGGCACAAGTATGGGCGCCATTATTGGAGCGCTTTATGCTTCGGGGTATTCGGCACACCAATTGGATTCCATTTTTCAACGATTAGATTTTAACACTCTTATTCAGGATGACATTCCGAGGAGTGCAAAAACATTTTACGAGAAAAGTGAATCGGAGAAATATGCCCTCACCTTGCCATTCGATAATTTTCAAGTTGGATTTCCTTCAGGCTTGTCCAAGGGTCAAAATGTCTATAACCTATTATCAAAACTAACCGCACATGTGAGTGATGTGAACGATTTTAGTAAACTGCCCATTCCTTTTTTCTGTGTTGCGACCAATGTAGAAACTGGTGAGGCAGTGATATTAGAAAACGGGTACTTGCCACGAGCGATTACAGCCAGTGGTGCATTACCCTCGTTGTTTAGTCCAATTACCATTAATGATGTAGTAATGGTCGATGGTGGTGTGGTAAATAATTATCCTATCGATGAGGTTAAGGCACGTGGCGCAGACATCATTATTGGTGTAGATGTACAAGATTCTTTACGAGCTAGGGAGGACCTAAACTCTGCCTTTGACGTGTTGGTACAAATCAATAATTATCGAACTATCCGTGATATGGTCGGTAAGCGTAAAAAGACAGATGTATATATTAATCCGAATATAGAAGACTTTTCGGTAGTATCTTTTGATGAAGGTAAAAAGATCATAGAATCGGGAGAGACCGAAGCCAATGCCATGCGCGATCAATTGGAAGCGATCGCTGCGAGACAACAGCTCAAAGACAAGAAAGAAATTGCATTTTATACACAAAACGATTTTGTGGTTCGAGATATAGAGATCATTGGGAATGAAAACTACACCCGTTCCTATATTTTAGGAAAATTAAAATTGCAGACAGGGCGTAAAGTTTCGTATAAATTTTTTAATCAAGGAGTAAATAACTTATCGGCTACAGGTAATTTTCAGGATATCAATTATCGTTTTAAAGAGCATGAGGACGGTAGTTACACCATCGTTTTTGATGTAAAAGAAAGCAAAACGAGAACTCTTTTACGTCTGGGAGCACACTATGACGACCTTTTTCGAACAGCGGGTCTAATTAATGTAACGCGAAAACGCTTGCTTACTAATAACGACATTGCTTCTCTCGATTTAATCGTTGGAGACAATATTCGATATAACTTCAATTATTACATAGACAAAGGCTTTTATTGGAGTGTTGGGTTTAATTCTAGATTTACTTTTTTTGATAAGGATGTCCCCATCGATTTTATTACTCCCGAGATTTCTTCTTCGGAATCTACCCAAAATCAATTGAATAAGATCGAATTACAATACAACGATCTTACCAATAGAATATATGTGGAGACCTTATTCCGAAGGACATTCTTGTTGGGTATGGGAGTTGAACATAAATGGCTTCGTTATCTTTCTGAAACCATTGGCATAGACGAAAATGACGTGCCGCGAACCGTGTTCGAGAACACCGATTATTACAGCACCTACGGATATTTGGTATACGATACTTTCGATTCTAAGTTCTTCCCAAATAAAGGAGTCTTCTTTGAAGGGGACTTTCATTTATATCTCTTTGCCGAGGGTCAAAATGAAGATTTCGACCAATTCTCTATTGCAAAAGCAAAAGCGAGTTACGCTACCTCGTTTCTGGATAAATTTTCAACTGTTATTAGTACCGAAGGAGGGTTTAAGATTGGAAATGATGCGACACGATCCCTCGATTTCTTTGTAGGAGGTTATGGATATCAGCCAATTAATAATATCATACCATTTTATGGAGTCGAAGCATTAAGTCTGCGTGGAGATACGTATTTAAAATCAACCCTTACTGTAGATTATGAATTCTTTAAAAAGAACCACATTAATCTGTCGGCCAATATAGCCAACGTTGGTGATGACCTTTTTGAAAATGGAGGCTGGATCGATGGGGTGGACTACAGTGGGTATGCCATTGGCTATGGATTGGAAACATTTCTTGGTCCGGTCCAAGTAAAATATTCCTATTCGCCGGAGTTGAATTCCTACGAATGGTTTGTAAGTGCAGGGTTTAGGTTTTAGCATTCCCTTAAAAGAATACCCGCTTTTTTTTTACGATATTTGTATAAAACTTATACGTTATGCCATTTTACCATTCGCTAGGAAAGATCCCTCCTAAACGACATACTCAATTTAGAAAACCAGACGGTAGTTTATACGCTGAACAGTTGTTTGGAACTATTGGTTTTGATGGGATGTACAGCAACTCGTATCATGAGCATAGACCTACTCAGGTTAAAGCAATAAAAAAGCAATACAGTGTCGCCCCAAAAATTGCGAAAGCAAACAATATACAGTCCTATCGATTTAGAGGTTTTCAAGTGGCGGCCGAAGATGATTATCTGGAAAGTAGAAAACCAGTATTGACCAATAGTGATTGTACCATAATTTTAGCCGCTCCAAAAGAATCGCAAACCGATTATTTTTACAAAAATACCGATGCCGATGAGTTGATCTTCGTACACAAAGGGACCGGCACCTTGCGAACGCATTTGGGCAATTTAGATTTTAAATATGGCGATTATCTTCTTGTTCCTCGTGGTATCATTTATAAAATGGACTTCGATGACACAGACAATCGATTGTTTATTGTGGAGTCTAGACGCCCTATTTATACACCAAAACGCTACCGAAATTGGTTTGGACAACTGCTAGAACACGCACCGTTTTGTGAACGTGATATTAGAAAACCGCAACAGTTGGAAACACACAATGAGGAAGGGGAGTTTTTGATCAAGATCAAAAAGCAGGATGAAATTATCGAAATGGTATACGCCACTCACCCTTTTGACGTAGTGGGGTACGACGGGTATAATTATCCGTATGCTTTTTCAATTCACGATTTTGAGCCGATTACTGGACGAATTCATCAACCACCACCGGTGCATCAAACCTTCGAAACCGATGCTTTTGTGGTGTGTAGTTTTGTTCCTCGGAAGTATGACTATCACCCATTAAGCATTCCGGCTCCGTACAATCATAGTAATATAGACAGCGATGAAGTGCTTTATTACGTAGATGGAGATTTTATGAGTCGAAACGATATTGATGCAGGGCATATTTCGCTGCACCCTGCGGGAATCCCGCACGGACCTCACCCCGGAGCAACCGAACGAAGTATTGGAAAGACCGATACCGACGAATTGGCTGTTATGGTAGACACTTTTAAACCGCTTCAGGTAACCGAAGAAGCCATGAAAATAGCCGACGAATCTTATTATAAATCATGGCTGCCAGAATGATACAAAGAATCGATATAACACCTCATTTACGAGCTATGTGGTAATTATTTGTTATTTAATTCCGAAGAAAATTCAATAAATAACAAACAACAAAACTAATATTATGTCAACAGATACAACATCACAACAATTGAAAAAAGTAGTTCCGCAAGCAGAAGATTTTCTGCCATTGTTAGGAACCGATTTCGTAGAACTCTACGTAGGAAACGCCAAGCAGGCCGCGTTCTATTACCAACAAGCATGGGGCTTCCAGCCGGTAGCTTACAGTGGCTTAGAAACTGGAAGAAAAGACAGTGTTTCTTATGTGTTACAACAAGGAAAAATTAGATTGGTGCTCACCTCTGCTTTACAACCGGAAGGGGATATAAATAGGCATATAAGTCAGCATGGTGATGGCGTAAAGGTGGTAGCGCTTTGGGTAGACGATGCCACCAAGAGCTTTGAAGAAACCACGAAGCGCGGTGCAGAACCGTATATGGAACCTACTACTCGAGAAGACGAACACGGTAAAGTAGTGCTTTCCGGAATTCACACCTATGGTGAAACGGTACATGTATTCGTAGAGCGCTCCCAATACGATGGTCCGTTCTTGCCGGGCTATAAGAAACTAGAAAAGAAGTTTCAGACCGAACCTGTTGGATTAAAATATATTGACCATATGGTGGGAAATGTTGGGTGGAACGAAATGAACAAATGGTGCGAGTTCTACGCAAAAGTGATGGGCTTTGCACAATTGGTGTCTTTTGATGATAAAGATATTTCTACCGAATATACCGCCTTAATGAGCAAGGTAATGAGTAATGGTAACGGGCGAATAAAGTTCCCAATTAATGAACCAGCAGAAGGTCGAAAAAAATCTCAGATTGAAGAGTATATCGATTTTTACAATGGCGCGGGGGTACAACACATTGCGGTAGCAACCGATAACATTATTGAAACAGTAACACAACTTCGCGATCGCGGGGTAGAATTCTTGTACGTTCCAGAAGTATACTACGACACCGTCTTAGATCGTGTTGGAGAGATCGATGAGGACCTGGCACCTTTAAAAGAATTAGGAATTTTGATAGACCGTGATGACGAAGGATATTTGCTGCAAATTTTTACGAAACCGGTACTAGATCGACCCACTATGTTCTTTGAGATTATTCAAAGAAAAGGAGCGCAATCGTTTGGAAAAGGTAATTTTAAGGCACTTTTTGAAGCGATAGAACGCGAACAGGAATCCAGAGGAACCTTATAAGAAAAAAGCCGTAACAAACTAAGAACTCCTTCGTCTAAAATGAAGGGGTTTTTATTTTGGAACAGTAGTTGTAATTATCACTTCGGAAGAATCCCGAAATCTTATGAAACAGTTAGTCACACTTATACTTTGTATCACATTTAGTACTGTGCTCTTGGCACAAGAAAAGGCCTATGAAGGCGGTGAGTGGTTTAAATTTAGGGTACACTACGGTTTTGTAACGGCCGGGTATGCTACACTCGAAGTTGACGATACGATACTGAATGGGAAACCTGTTCATCATATAAAAGGTATTGGAAAGACTACCGGGATTTCAAGAGTGTTCTTTGCTGTAGATGACGATTACCAATCGTATGTAGATAAAGAAAAAGATATACCGTATCGATTTATTCGGAAAATAGATGAAGGAGGTTATACGAAAGACATCCAAATCGATTTTGATCACAGCACCCGGATCGCCAAGGTCAATAATAAAAAGCACGATAAAATAGATGTCGTTTCTTTTCCGAAGAATGCGCAAGACATGGTGTCGGCATTCTATTACATGCGAAACAATTTGGATACAAGCGATCTAAAAGAAGGGGACACCTTCGATCTTAATATGTTCTTTGATAAAGAAAACTTTAAATTCCGCCTTAAATTTTTGGGTAGGGAAACCTTAAAAACTAACTTTGGAAAAGTTCCTTGTTTAAAATTTCGACCTTATGTGGAGGCAGGAAGAGTGTTTAAAGAAAAAGAAAGCCTTACGGTTTGGGTCACCGACGACGGTAACCGCATGCCAATCCTGATCAAGGCCGATCTAGCGGTGGGTTCGTTAAAGGCCAGCTTAACCGAATTTAAGGGACTCAAACATTCGTTTCGAATTATCGTAGACTAACAACCACCATGGAAATAGACGAAAAAACGGCGAAGCAGATCGCCCAGCTTTCAGAAAAATTTAAAAACTCGGGGCAAGACCTCAACTCGTATCTCGACGGATTGCTACATGATCGCTATCTAACGTATTGGGATTATATCCATTTAGATACTTTATTAAGTCTTCAATTAACGAGAACTCATTTTCCCGACGAGACCATTTTTATAACGTATCATCAAATTACAGAACTGTATTTTAAACTTATAATTCATGAGATAAAGCAGGTGATCGATGATAAATTGCAGCAGGCTGATTTCTTCAGAAAAAAAATGGAGCGAGTAAATCGCTATTTTAGAATTTTGATCGATTCGTTCGATGTGATGATCATGGGAATGGATAGAGAACAATTCTTACAATTTAGAATGTCCCTTTTGCCTGCCAGCGGATTTCAATCGGCTCAATTTAGAATGATCGAATTGTATTGCACGCCAATGAACCATTTGGTGCATCCAAAGGAACGCGATTCGTTTTCCGAAGAGAACAGTATCGAAGATCTATTCGAAAACCTCTACTGGAAACGAGGTGGTATCGATTTGGAAACCAAGGAAAAGACCCTGACCTTAAAGCAGTTCGAATACCGTTATACACCTCGATTTATTAGAACCGCAAAAGAGGTAAAGGGTAATACATTGTACCACAAGTACTTGCAGATGCCCGATAAAGAGAAAAATAATAAGCATTTAATAAAAGAATTACGAAAACTTGACGTTAACGTTAATGTAAATTGGTTGTTAATGCACATGGGTGCAGCGCACCGATATTTGAACAAAGAAAAAGGGAAAGAGATTTCGGCTACGGGGGGAACCAATTGGAAACAATTTTTACCACCAAGCTTTCAAAAAGTCCATTTTTTTCCCAATCTTTGGACCGAAATTGAAAAAGAGAATTGGGGTCGCGAATGGGTGACCCATACATTTAATACTTAAAACCTACGACAGATTGAAGAAAATACTTCTATTATGTATTTCGGTGGTTTGCTTGTATAGCTGCGACTCCGAAAAGGATGATTTTACTGATGAGATAGAAGCGATCGAGGAAGCCCCCCTCATTCAAGAATACGGCTACAACTTAAACGACTTTAATGTAATTCGTGATACGATTCGACCCGGAGATACCTTTGGTGCCATTCTAGATGCTAATGGTGTTTCGAATCAGAAAATTCTAGAAGTAGCCTCTAAATTTAGAGATAGTTTCGATGTACGCCGAATCGTGGTTGGTAAACCGTATGTGCTTTTAAACTCCAAGGACTCAATCAACAGGACACAAGTCTTTATATACGAAAAGACCAAAACGAATTTTGCCGTGATCGATTTTCGGGATACGATCAATGTATATTTAGACAGCAAGCCTATTCGTTATGAAGAGCGAATTGCTTCCGGGATCATTACTAGTTCCCTTTCTGAAACTATGGCCGAACGTAATTTAAGTCCGTACATGACAGACCGTTTAGCACTTATTTATGCATGGACCGTTAATTTCTTTCATCTACAAGCAGGGGATCGTTTTAAGGTAGTGTACACCGAAAAATTTATTAACGATACAATACCAGCAGGGTTGCACGAAATTAAAGCGGCCTATTTTGAGCATAGAGGAAAACCGCTTTATTCATTTAATTTTGAATCTGATTCTATTAATCGAGTCACCGATTTTTACGATGAGAATGCGAATAATCTACGTAGAGCCTTCTTAAAAGCGCCTGTAAAATTTAGTCGAATTTCATCTCGGTATAATTTGAAACGCCGTATCAAGTATTACGGTTATAAACTACGACCTCATAAAGGTACCGACTTTGCAGCGCCTATTGGCACACCTATTCTCGCCACTGCAGATGGCACGGTGAGCAAGTCGGAGCGACGTGGAGGAAACGGAAATTATGTTAAGATTCGACACAACAGCACGTACGAAACCCAATATCTACATATGCAAAAGCGCAATGTGCGCGTAGGGGAATTCGTGCGACAAGGCGATGTGATCGGTTGGGTTGGAATGACCGGAAATACCGGTGGCCCTCATGTTTGTTATCGTTTTTGGAAAAATGGTAAGCAAGTCGACCCTTTTAAACAAGACCTTCCCTTATCGAAACCATTGGCTGAAGAATATCATGATCGATATTTCGAGTATATGCGTCCGTTAAAAGAGAAATTGGACTGTATAAGCTATTAATGATTTCTTAAAGCAACTGTTAATAACCTTGTTATTAAAAGTGTAGCTGAAAATCAATAGGTTACAAAATTCCCTGTACATTTATTAGTAGAGAAATTCTTATCAATTTCTTAACCTTTCTTGGCTAAGAAACTGATGATTTAAGCTATTTTTGCAAAAAATATTAATAATCAAATTTCTATCTAATGAAAAAACTATTACTACTGCTTTTTTTAATTGTGGGAATAGGAGCTGGTTTTGCACAGGGTGTGACAACTTCTTCTATCAATGGTAAGGTCACCGATGCAGCCGGAACGCCCTTATCTGGAGCGAACATTGTTGCCCTTCATAATCCTTCGGGAACCAAGTATGGGGCAATAACAGATTTTGATGGTTATTTCCGTATCGTAAACATGCGAGTGGGAGGACCTTACACTATTACGATCACGTATGTTGGATACGAAGAGATCGTGAAGAATGATATTTACTTACAATTGGGTGATTCCGAAGAGATCGATGTGATCATGACAGAGTCGGCCAGTGAGTTAGAGGAAGTAGTGATTACCGCTACTCGAGGAGGCGTTTTTGATTCCGGAAATACCGGAGCAGAAACCAATGTCTCCACGCGTGAGATCAACGCATTACCATCGGTTGGCCGTGGTATAGGTGATTTTGTGCGTAAGACTCCGCAGGCACTTGTGGCCGAGTCGGGCGCGATCTCTTTAGCCGGTCAAAACAACCGTTACAACTCTATCTACTTAGATGGAACTGTAAACAACGATGTATTTGGATTGGCCGCTTCAGGAACTAACGGTGGACAAACAGGTGTGAACCCGTTGTCTATTGATGCTGTTGAATCTTTTCAGATCAACTTATCGCCTTTCGATGTTAGACAATCGGGATTCTCGGGCGGAGCGATCAATGCAATTACCCGTTCGGGAACAAATACCACGCAAGGATCGGCGTATTACTACTTTAGAAACCAGGATCTTGCCGGAAAAACTCCGGGAGCCATCGAATTAGGAGATGGTGAATCGCGTGAGAAGTTAGAAGACTTTACGGCTAAATTGTATGGAGCACGTCTTGGTGGTGCGCTCGTAAAAGATAAATTGTTCTACTTTATTAATTACGAACGACAGGATGAAGAAACGCCACAGCCTTTTAATGCAGGTGAATACGATGGTGACTCTTCAGTTGCAGAGATCAATGCACTTCGTCAAGGGTTGATCGACACGTATGGTTATGATCCGGGTGATTTTGCAAACAATACATCTTCACTTACAAGTGATAAACTTACAGCGCGTATCGACTGGAATATAAATGCAGAGAACTCTATTACAGCTAAGCACAACTATGTGAAAGCGGAACAAGTATCTCCAAATTCTAGTAGTTCTAGAGCGATTAACTTCTTTAATCGAGGTGTGTTTTTCCCTTCTACCACAAACTCTTCTACCTTAGAGTGGAATACGACTAATGGTGGGAATTTGGCAAACAATCTTATCATTGGATACACAACGGTCACCGACGACAGAGATCCATTAGGGAGTCCGTTCCCGGCGGTAACTATTAGAGATGGAAGTGGAACTATTCGTTTTGGATCAGAACCATTCTCTACAGCGAACTTGTTAGAGCAAGATGTATTTACAGTTACCAATAACTTTTCGATTTTCTCCGGGGTACACAATATAACCTTGGGTGGAAACTTTGAATATACCGATGTGAAGAATGTATTCTTCGGACAGAACTTTGGTGATTACACTTTCGATTCTCTTGCAGACTTTAATACCTATCTTGACGGAATTCCCGGAAATGAGGTTGCTTCCGATGACTTCTTCTACAACTACTCTTTAATTGGTGGTAACGGAGATGACAGTGAAGGAGCTGCAGAATTCAATTATTCTCAACTTGGTTTTTACGTTCAGGATGAGATCGACTTTACAGATGATCTTAAGATCACACTTGGATTGCGAGTAGATGTTCCTTTCTTCGAAGATGGAACTGTGAATGAAGATTTCAACACGAGAACAATACCGTTGTTGGAGTCCTTCGGAAAAGACCTTCAAGGAGCAGAAGTAGGGAAACCAATAGAAAGTAGTTTACACCTTTCACCTCGTGTAGGGTTTAACTGGGATGTTAACGGACAGAAGCAGACGCAAATTCGTGGGGGACTTGGAATATTTACTTCAAGAATTCCATTGGTATGGCCAGGAGGAACGTACAGTAATAACGGTGTAACACAAGGATTTGCTGCAAACTTCCTTCTTCCGGAAGACCAGTTCTTTAATCCTGATGTAACCGACCAGACCTTTATCGCTGCTCCCGGTAGTGGAGCCGTAGGAGGAAATGTAGATTTGTTCGCACCCGATTTCAAGTTGCCACAAACTATGAAATATAACATCGCGATCGATCAGAAATTACCGTTCTGGGGATTAGTTGCCTCTGCAGACTTCTTATACAATGACGTAATTACAAATGTATTTTATGAGAACTTAAACATTCGTCCTGCAGTAGGTACATTAAACGGTGCAGACAACCGTCCGTTCTACAACGATAGTAACCCGATCGATGATACCTACGGAAGAATTATCTTAGGTTCGAACACTGGATTAGGATTTTCGTACAACGCGACATTCACATTAACGAAGCCTTTCTCGAATGGTTTCTCAGGACAGATCGCGTATACGTATGGTGAAGGTGAATATGTTTTTGAAGGAACTTCTTCTCAAAACAGTTCACAGTGGAGAAACTTGGTTACAGTAAATGGTAAGAATGCCAACCCAAGAGCAACCAACTCTCAATTTGCTACCGGACACCGTGTGTCTGCCAATTCATTGTATGAGATCGATTGGAACGATAATTTTAAAACCACTTTTGGATTATTCTACAATGGTCAAGAAGGTTCTCCTTACAGCTTTATTTACAATGAAGGTCGCGACTTGTTGAACGATGATTCACGTGATAACGCCTTGATCTATGTTCCATTAAATCAGAGTGAAATCACTTTGGTTCCATTAGAAAAAGACGGTGTTGTTATTAGCCCGGAAGAGCAGTGGCAAGCACTTAATGCGTTTATCGAAGGAAACGATTACTTGAGTTCACGTAGAGGAAAATATGCTGAGGTGAACGGAGATCGTGGACCTTGGAGTCATATTATCGACCTAAAGTTTTTACAAGATATCGCGCTTAATATTGGAAACAATGAACATGCGTTCCAAGTTTCATTAGATATTTTCAACTTCACCAACTTATTGAACAAGGATTGGGGTGTAAGAGAATTTATCCCAAGAGAAGTAGGCCTGTTAACAACTGAATCTGGTGGACCAGATCCAGAGTTCACTTTCGACCCTGCTTTCTTAGATGGTATCGAAGAAGTAGATGATAGTGGAATACAATCATCACGTTGGCAAATGCAGGTTGGGGTTCGTTACTTCTTCAACTAATAGCTTTCCGCTAATAATTTTAACCGCCTCGTTTTTACGAGGCGGTTTTTTTATGTCAATAATTGCTACCTTTGATATTCTAAAAACAAAATTATGTACGAGGTAATTCAAATTATACATTCTTACTGGGCCTATTTGGTCTTATTCATTGTAGTGATTGCGACCATAAATGCAATTGCAGGATATTCGGGTAATAAGGAATACGGTCCAAAAGATTTTCGTTTGGCCTTGTTCGCGCTTATTGTAACCCACATACAATTCTTAATAGGGTTGGTTCTGTATTTTGTCTCTCCTTTCGGATTGCAAAATATTACCAACAATGGTATGGGTGAGATCATGAAAGACAGCTTGATGCGTCTTTATGCGGTAGAACACCCGTTGATTATGATAATAACGGTAATTGTAATTACAATAGGATATTCTAAGCATAAAAAGAAATTGGTCTCTAAACCTAAGTTCAAAATGCTTGCTATATTTTACACCATAGCGTTGGTGCTAATGCTAAGTAGAATACCTTGGACGCAATGGTTCAATTAATAAAAAAAGCCACTCAAAACTGAGTGGCTTTTTTTTATTCGGTTTCCTTAATAAGGAGGAGATATACCGGAAAATGGTCACTGTACCCACCGGTAAAGCCGCCATCGGCAAAACTTCGGTAGGGATAACCCTCATACCGACCTCGTGGATTCGCCAGATACGTCTTGTTGTAAATTCCCGCTTTGTAAAATCGGTAGGAAGAATAATCTTTTTTTAATAATTCCGAAGAAATGATCATTTGATCGAAAAGATTCCATCCGTCGCGCCACGCCAGCGTCCCAATACCTTTTTTGAAGAACGATTCCATAGGATTGTATAGCTCCTTGATCTTCACATCCTCTCGGTCTTCTTTTGCGTTTAAGTATTCTTTGACACTCGGACTCGTGGGATCATCGTTGAAGTCACCCATGGTAATGATCTTGGCATAGGGATCTTCGCTAAACAATGAATCGATGATTTGCTTATTCAACTTGGCAGCCTTAATTCTTTTTGGACGACTTCGTGCTTCCCCACCACTACGCGACGGCCAGTGGTTAACTATTACGTGTATCTTATCACCGTCGAGCATACCTGTCACTACCAATTGATCTCTTGTATAAATTCTTTTAGTAGGATCGTTGTCATCGTAGATTAGCAATGGAACTGCTTTCGTATGTGTTGGCGTGAACAAGCCTTTTTGGTATAACAGTGCAACATCGATTCCCCGTCGATCCGGCGAATCATACTGTACAATTCCGTAATCACTATCGATCAAGGCGTCCTGATTTACTAGATCTTCAAGCACGCGACGATTTTCAGATTCACATACACCAACAAGGGCCGGAGCTGTTCCTGTAACGTCACGACCAATTTCAGAAATAACTTGAGCCATGTTCTTTAGTTTGGCCTCATAAATTTCTTTGGTCCATCGATCCTTACCCTCCGGTGTTCTGTCATCATCGAAAGTGATAGGATCATCTTCGTAATCGAAGAGGTTTTCTAGGTTATAGAACGCGACAGTATTTACTTTATAAGTCTTTTCTTGTTGTGCGAATAGGATACTTGCCGAACATACAAAACAGGCAAATAAATAATGGGTAAGCTTCATTCTCTTTTAAATATTAAGTTTCCGTAAAATCATTTACAAATGGCGCGCCAAAAGTAGCTATTTCATTTAAAAAATGTAGCTTTGCAGCCGTTTAATAACATTTTTTTAATTTCAATAACAATAAATTTCAGAATGAAAAAATTCATTTTTACTTTTTGCTTTAGCTTACTAGGGACACTCGCAATGTTCGCTCAAGAAGCTATCGTAAAAGGAAGGGTGGTTGATACCAATTCGAGTGAGGTCATTCCCGATGTGGATGTTCGTATACAAGGAAGTATTTACAGTACGATGACCAACGCCCAAGGATTGTTCAACTTATCTGGAACCGAATTACCACAAGGAGAACAGGTCTTGGTGGTTAGCAAGAGTGGATATGTGACACAGCGTATTCCAATTACAGTGCAAAATGGAAGTACCATCAATTTGGACCCTCTATTATTAGAGATCGATCTTTCGGAGGTAGAGGCACAAATAGGAATTATTAGTCTTTCCGATAACGAGTTAGATCAAGATGAAGGAACTTCTTTTAATATCTCCGGATTGCTTCAGGCGTCGCGAGATGTGTTTTTAAATGCCGCAGCATTCGATTTTAGTGCTACGTTCTTTCGCCCAAGAGGTTTAGATAATGCCAATGGGAAAGTACTTATTAACGGTATAGAAATGAACAAACAATTTACCGGTCGTCCACAATGGGGTATCTGGGGAGGATTAAACGATGCACAACGAAATCGTGAATTTTCTATGGGCCTCACCGCAAACGATTACACGTTTGGTGACGTTGCAGGTACGACCAACATTATCATGCGGGCATCGCAATATCGCCAAGGTGGGCGTGTGTCGTATGCAGCTGCTAACAGAAGCTATGAAGGCCGTGTTATGGGATCGTATAATAGCGGATTAACGAAAAACGGGTGGGCCTATTCTGTTTTAGCCTCGCGACGTTTTGGACAAGAGGGCTTTAAAGATGGAACCTTTTACGATGCCAACTCGTTCTTTGCTTCCGTAGAAAAAAAGATAAACGAAGACCATAGCTTAAACCTATCGGCTTTTTATACCCCTAATCGTAGAGGCCGTGCCACTGCCATCACTACCGAAGTAAAAGACCTTAAAGGAATTCGATATAATCCAAATTGGGGATACCAAGATGGGGATATTCGCAGCAGTCGTGTTCGAGATATCGAGGAACCGGTAATCTTGCTTAACCACTACTGGAATATTAGTGAGAATACACGTTTAAATACCAATATTGGGTATCAATTCGGAAAATTAGGAGATACACGTTTAGATTACGGTGGAAACAGAAACCCTGCTGGAAACTATTACCAGCGTTTGCCTAGTTACTTCTTGCGATTCGATAATCCTACACCGGTAGATTATCAAAACGCCTATTTGGCAGAACAAGAATTTATCAACGATGGCCAATTGGATTGGGCCTCTTTCTACGAAGCCAACCGAATTACAGGAAACTCCACCTATAGCCTTCAGGAAGACAGAAGAGATGATACACAGTTAACGGTAAATACCATCTTGAATACTCGTATTTCTCAAAATATAGAACTTTCCGGAAACATAAATTACCGAAACCTAACAACCGAGAACTTTGCAGAACTAAAAGATCTATTAGGTGGTAACGGATACTTAGACGTAGATAATTTTGGAGATGGCGGAATTGAAGCAAACAGCGATTTGCAAAACCCGAATCGTATCGTTCAAGAAGGAGAACGTTATAAGTATAATTACGATATTAATGCCGATGTAATCTCCGGATTTGCACAGGCCGAATTTAAGTATAGTATTGTAGATTTCTACTTAGGAGCACATGCTTCTCAAACCAGTTACCAGCGAACAGGATTGTACCAAAACGGATACTTCCCGGAAGAGGGACGTTCGTTAGGTGATAGTGAGGAGATCGATTTTACAAACTTTGGAGCCAAAGGGGGACTTACTTATAAGGTGACAGGTAGACACTTGATCGACTTTAATGCCGGCTACCTTACCAAAGCACCAAATATTCGAAATTCGTTTGCAAACGCAAGACAAAATAATGATATCGTTGAAAACTTGACCGAAGAAAAGGTTACGTCTGCCGATTTGAGCTATATTTATCGCTCACCTATCGTAAAGGCGCGATTAACAGGTTTCTACACCGGGTTTGAAGATCAGACCGATATTGGATTCTTCTTTACACAAAACGCATTAGGGAATGATGATAACAACGCTTTTGTACAGGAGATCGTAACCGGGATCGATACCCGCAATGCAGGTGTCGAGTTTGGTATTGAAGCGCAAGTACTACCTACTTTAAAATTAAAAGCGGCAGCTTCAGTAGGACAATATATCTATACCAACAACCCTAACTTATATCTTGCAGGTGATGATTTCGATGATGTCAATACGCCAAACTTAGAAGGAAATGACATCTTCCGAAGAGGAATACGTGAAGTATCACTAGAAAACTACCACGTTGCAGGAGGACCGGAACAAGCATATCAACTTGGATTCGAATATCGCGACCCGGATTTCTGGTGGGTTGGCGTAACTTCGAACTACTTCTCTAATGCCTATGTAGATGTAAGTAACTTACGAAGAACATCCGATTTCTACACCGATTTCGACGGTGTTCCATTTGTAGAATATAATGAAGAAACGGCAAGAGAGCTTTTACAACAAGAACAACTTGATGACTATATGCTCGTAAATATTGTGGGAGGTAAATCTTGGAAGATCAAAGACTACTACCTAGGTTTCTTTGCAACCATTAATAATGTGCTAGACCAAGAATATAGAACCGGCGGATTCGAAGATTCACGTCGCGCCAGCTACCGTCAACAAGTAGAAGAGCAAAGACGCGATACCCCATTGTTCGGGAATCGTTATTTCTTCGGAAACGGAACCACTTATTACGTAAATGTTTACGTACGATTTTAATAAAACTGAAAAGAAAAATAATAATATAACATATCATGAAAACGATTAATTTTTATAAACTATGCACACTACTACTCGCTTTAGTAGT
>NZ_QOLC01000022.1 GCF_003333325.1 Candidatus Ulvibacter alkanivorans
AATTCTAAAGTTGTCCATTAAATAATTGCTATTTTTTTAAAAAACCTACTGATTTATAGCTTTTTGTCTTTGCTGAAGTCACGCATCTTTTCTATGTTTTCTTTAGTCAACATATACTCTTTTACGCTTCTGTTTTTCCATCGATGGTAAATGAATAGCGGCATTAAAATAAAGACCCCTAAGGCTATGGAAAGTCCAATGATCAATTCCCCGGTTTCGTAGTCGGTTGGTTTAATAAAGAACCCGACACAGGTGCCTGCGATTACCAGAACCAGTAATATTGTTAAAACGTATTTCATTGCTAAATAGAATTTATACCTTATTATATAACCAATCTTTTAGAAGAAAAATGTGAGTAGGTAATTTTCTTCTCGAACTGTCAATTAAGGTTTTAAATTGAGCTGTAAATGGAGCTCTTTTAATTGTTCCTTGTCGATAGGGGCAGGAGCGTCGATCATAACATCTCTTCCGGCGTTGTTCTTCGGAAATGCAATAAAATCACGTATCGTTTCTTGTCCGCCAAGAATAGCCACCAATCGGTCAAGACCAAATGCAATTCCGCCATGTGGGGGTGCACCGTATTGAAACGCGTCCATTAGGAATCCAAACTGCGCTTTTGCTTCTTCTTCACTAAATCCTAGATAATCGAACATAAGCGATTGCGTTTCTTTATCATGAATACGTATAGAGCCTCCTCCAATTTCGTTACCGTTAAGTACAAGATCATACGCATTGGCCTTAACGGCACCGGGGTTACTTTCTAACAAGTCTAATTGACCAGATTTAGGTGAGGTAAATGGATGGTGCATCGCGTGATATCGATTGGTCTCTTCATCCCACTCTAACAAAGGAAAATCGATCACCCATAGTGGCGCAAACTCATCCGATTTCCTTAGCCCTAAGCGAGAGGCCAATTCCATACGTAAGGCACTAAGTTGTCCTCGTACTTTATTTTTTTCTCCTGAAAGCACACATATAAGATCGCCATTCGATGCACCGGTTGCATGTGCCCATTTTGCAAGATCTTCTTGGTCGTAGAACTTATCTACTGAAGATTTATAGGTGCCATCATCGTTACAACGTACATAGACCATCCCTAGCGCGCCCACTTGAGGTCGTTTTATCCAATCGATTAATTGATCAATTTCTTTTCGGCTATATTGGTTTCCGCCGGGAACAGCAATACCAACAACCAACTCGGCCGAATTAAATACGTTGAAGTCTTTGTGTTGTGCTACTTCATTTAATTCACCGAATTTCATTCCGAAGCGAATATCCGGCTTATCATTACCATAGGTTTTCATCGCTTCATCGTAGGTGATACGCGGAAATTTGTCTACTTCAACACCATTGATCTCCTTTAACAGGTGACGAGTAAGCCCTTCGAATGTGTTGAGAATATCTTCTTGCTCGATATACGCCATTTCACAATCGATTTGTGTAAATTCCGGCTGGCGATCGGCACGCAGGTCTTCGTCTCTAAAACATTTTACGATTTGGAAGTATTTATCCATGCCACCAACCATTAATAATTGTTTAAATGTTTGCGGTGACTGCGGAAGTGCGTAAAATTGTCCTTCGTTCATCCGGCTCGGCACTACAAAATCGCGAGCCCCTTCGGGAGTTGATTTAATAAGGTAAGGGGTTTCAACTTCCACGAAATCCAAGTTGGAGAGGTAGTTTCTTACAGCCATCGTTACTTTATGACGGAAGACAAGATTATCACGAACCGGTTTTCGACGAATATCGAGATAGCGATATTTCATTCTTAGGTCTTCCCCACCATCGGTAGCATCCTCAATAGTAAAGGGTGGAGTAAGCGATTTGTTTAAAATGGTGAGTTTAGAAACGAGAATCTCAATATCGCCAGTAGGCATATTTGGGTTTTTAGATTCTCGTTCAATGACGGTACCTGTTGCTTGAATAACAAATTCACGTCCTAATTGCGAGGCTAAGGTCATCATTTCTTTAGGAGTGCGTTCTTCATCGAATATTAGCTGTGTAATACCATAACGATCACGAAGATCGACCCAGATCATAAATCCTTTATCGCGGATCTTTTGAACCCAACCCGACAATGTTACTTCTTTATTGATATGTGTGGCTCGTAATTCGCCATTTGTATGTGATCTGTACATAAATCGTGATTAAAAATTATAACGGTGGTGCTATAAACGGCTGCAAATTTAAGAAGTTATAGATTATTGGAGCAAAAATGTTTGCTTTTTATTCTTGTGATTTCCAAATCCTTTGCGATTTTAATGTGTTAATATGTCGATAAATAATTTTTTTTTAGAAAATTCTTATTAAATTCGAAGAATTAACAAAAAATTAGTAATTATGAAACAAAACAACTCAAATCGCAGGAGACTCCTGCTGTTGCTATTTATTTTTCCGTGCTTTGTGTTCGCACAAACGACCATAACGGGAACGGTAAAGACTGAACGAGGGGACGTAGTGCCCTTTGCGAATGTTGTGGAAAAGGGAACTTCCAATGGTGTTACCACTAATATTGATGGGGAATACAGCATTGAAGTTGATGCGCTTCCAGTAGTATTAGAATTCTCTTCGCTTGGGTTTACAACGGTAGAACAGGCCGTAAATGCCCCGGGTGTTGTAGATATAGTGATGTTAGAATCTGCCGAATCCTTAGAGGAGGTCGTTGTGACCGGACTTGCAACAAGTGTGAAACGATCTAACGCGGCAAATGCTGTTGCTTCGGTTTCCGCAGAAGAATTAGTAGGGACTACAAGTCAAACAACAGTTGACGGAGCCCTTTATGGAAAAGTAACAGGGGTGAACATTACCTCTTCTTCTGGTGCGCCGGGAGGTGGTTTTGCATTGCGATTGCGTGGTGTAACTTCCATTACTGGAAACAACCAACCACTTATTATTATAGATGGAATTTACGTTAACAACGTGGAGATTCCATCTGGATTACGATTTGCTTCAGGTGCGAACTCGGGTAACGAGGAAAATGCAAGTAACCGTTTAGCAGATTTAGATCCTAACGACATCGCTGATATTGAAATCCTTAAAGGATCTTCTGCAGCAGCAATCTACGGACAAAGAGGTAGTGCTGGTGTAATCATTATTACTACTAAGCGTGGAAGCAGAGGTAAGACTCGTATTAGCTTTAAGCAAGATGTTGGAGTTAACAAGCTTCAGAATGCATTAGGAATGCGTCCATGGACAGCAGCTTCTGTGTTAGAAACTTTTGGACAAGGCGAATTAGATAAGTACAATGCAACGCTAGCTGCGCGAGGGTCACTCTACGATTTTGAAGACATTATTTATGGTAACACAGGTTTTATTACTGAAACTAGTATAAGTGCTACCGGTGGTAATGAAAAAACTAAATTTTATGTAGGTGGATCCTACCGAGATGAAGAAGGTATTATTGAAAATACAGGTTTCGACCGCTTCTCGGTAAGAGGTAATATTGAGCATAAGATTTCTAACGTATTCGATTTTACATCGACTACTAACTATATTCGAAGTAACTCTAGCCGTAGTTTTACGGGTAATGAGAACGAAGGTGGTTTAAGTTATGGATATGTATTGGCATTTACCCGTCCTTGGAATAATTTATTCCCAGATGAAAATGGGAATTATCCAAACAACCCGAACTTTAGTGGTAATCCAATCTTTGTAAGAGATCAAGCGAGAAATGAGGATACGAACGATCGTATTATCCAAGGTCTAACCGTAAACACTAAACTTTACACGGGAGACTCGAACCGCGTTCGATTTTCGAACAGTGCAGGTATCGACTATCTAGCGAACCAAACCTTTGTATATGTTCCTGAAACACATCAGGCACAACAAGGATTAGGTGCTGCTGCCGGTTTTGTTGCACAAGGAAAAAACAACTTTACGCAATTCAATACCCAGTCGGCTTTTGTATGGGATCATGATGCAATGGGAGGAGATCTAGGAATCACCACTCAATTAGGATTAGCCTACTTATATCAAGAGTCTAATTTGATTAATGCACGTGGTACTGGATTAGCTGCAGGTCAAACAAGTGTTGACCAGTCTGCAAACCAAGTAACCGATCAGTTTAGAAGCGAAGAAGAGGAATTAGGATATTTTGGTCAAGTGGAAGGAAACTTTAAAGATCAAATAATTGCTACTGTTGGTTATCGTTTAGACAAATCGACTCGAAATGGAGATCCGGATGAATTCTATGGATTCCCAAAAGCATCGTTAGCAGTTAACATTGCCAACTTCGATTTTTGGAGTCTTGAAACTGTTAATCAGTTGAAATTCAGAACGGCTTATGGAGAAACAGGTAACTCTGCACGATTTGGATCTACTTTTACAAGTTTGGGAACTAGTAATATTGGAGGAGCAATTGGACAGTCAGTTGCCGGTCTAAAAGGAGATCCGGACATTATTCCAGAAACAGCTCAAGAATTTGAGGTTGGATTGGATGTAGGTTTATTCAATAGCAGACTTGTTTTAGAGGCTACATACTACAAGAAAACTGTAAAAGACCTTATTCTTCAACGAGCGCTTCCACCATCTTCAGGATTTACAAGAGAAACAACAAATCTTGGTGAATTAGAGAACCGTGGAATTGAATTAGCGCTTACAGCTGATGTATTTGACAAGGATAACTTTAAATGGAACACAAGAGTTCAATTCTATAAGAATGAATCAGAGATCACTAGATTAGATGTGCCACCATTTGCTTTGGCAGGTGCCGGGTTTGGTTTAGGACTAGGAACCATTTATATTGAAGAAGGACAGCCGGCAACACAGTTGGTTGGAAATGTTGATGTAGATGGAGACGGTACTTCAGAACAACTTCAAGTTGGTAATACAGAACCGGATTTCCAAATGGCATTCAACAACAACTTTACATTGTTCGATGCAGTTGACATCTCATTCTTATTTCAGCTAAAATCTGGTGGAGAAAACTTGAACTTATCTAAATTCTTAACCGATTTAGGTCAAACAACTCCAGATCTTGAGACACAAGCAGGACAAGATCGTTTAGATACGGCCGCTAATGCCCTGCGATTCGTAGAGCCTGCCGGTTATTTGAAATTAAGAGAAGCAGCGATCTACTATCGTCTTCCGTCACGTTTTATTCAAAACGTATTTGGTGATAATATGGAAAGTGTGAAGTTTGGAGTTTCCGGACGTAACTTATTTACAGTAACAGATTATACTAGCTATGACCCTGAAGTATCTGTAAATGGAGGTAGTGGACTTTCAAACGGAATTGAAGTAACTCCTTTCCCAAGTGCAAGACAAGTTTACTTTCACTTAAACGTTAACTTTTAATAAAAAAAATTATGAAAAATATATTTAAAAAAATCTCAACAACCGGGTTGGTTGTACTAGCGCTCCTCGCTGGCACTTCATGTTCTTTTGATGAGGTAGTAGACCCTAACGGACCTAGTGTCGACGGGGTTCTAACTAATGCCTCTAAGGGGCAGTTAAATGAATTAGTTGTAGGTATTGAATCTACACTAAGAAACGGAATAGCAATCGAAACTACAGCAAGTGGTACGATGGCTAGAGAATTGTATTTATTTGATGCAGATCCACGTAATACTGGGGATTTATTAGGTAAAAATGGAATTGGTCTTGATAACAACTCTTTCTACAGTACTACACAATGGGCTGGAAGCTATAGATGTATCAAGAACGCCACAGTTCTAATTGAAGCCGCAATGAATACCGATGCGGTTACCGCTGCCGAAATGAATGGATATGTCGGATTTGCGAAAACTGTGATCGCTTATGAATTGATCCAAATGATCAAATCATACGGTCAAGCTAGAATTGATGTTTCTGATCCTGATAATTTAGGACCGCTATTAGAAAGTGGTGCCGTATTAGATTATGTGAGAACTATTTTAGACGAAGCTAATGCTAGTCTTAATAATGCAGGAGGTTCGTTTAGCTTTAATTTGAGTTCTGGATTCGACGGATTTGATTCGCCACAAGGTTTTGGTGAGTTCAATAGAGCTGTAGCCGGTATGGCGGCAGTATACGACGGTGACGGTAACGCTGCACTAACAGCATTGTCTAATTCGTTCTTGGATCTTGGAGGCGACCTTAACGTAGGCCCTAAACACATTTTCGGCCTAGGTGGTGGTGATCAGTCTAACGGTCTCTTTAAAGTTGATGGTGAAAACGGTGACCAGATCATTGTTCACGATAGCTGGATCGACGAAGCCGAGCCGGGTGATTCTCGTGTTGAAACCAAAACAAACCCACGTCCGGACCCTCAAGGTCAAGATGATCTTAATGGGCAGTTTGAAACAGATCTTTACGAAACCAACACGTCTCCTATCGATATTATGCGAAATGAAGAGTTAATTCTTCTTTTTGCTGAAGCAAGCATTTTAGCCGGAAATTTAGGGAATGCAGAAGACGCATTAAATGTGATTCGTAATGCTGCATCATTGCCAGATTACAGTGGAGACTCCACTTCTTCAGCATTGACATCAGAAATGCTAAGACAACGTCGTTATTCTTTATGGTGTGAAAACCACAGAATGTATGATCTACGTCGTTACGGCCTTTCAAATACACTGCCAATTGACAGACCTGGTGACCAGATCTTTAATACATTGCCAGTGCCATTAGCCGAAACACAATTATAATTTAGATTGTGATAACTAAAAAAAAGCCCTTTCGAAAGAAAGGGCTTTTTTATTTTAATGCACTTAAATTACTAGCGCCTCTATTCTAATTTTTTACTTCTTCAATGCTGTTTGTCTCTGCGCTGTTCTTGTTTTTGCTAAAACGGATCTTGGCGCGATTTACCAAATAGAACATCGTTGGTACAATTACCAATGTCAAGAAGGTCGCGAAGATTAAACCGAAGATCACGGTCCATGCTAATGGCCCCCAGAATATCACATTATCACCACCAATATAGATTCCTGGATCATAATCTGTGAACAATCCGAAGAAATCAATGTTAAGTCCAACGGCTAAAGGAATTAACCCTAACACCGTGGTAATCGCTGTTAAAAGCACAGGTCGTAAACGCGATTTTCCACCTGCAACGATTTGTTTAAAGTACTCTTGTTTCGTAAGCTTATCGTCTTCATCCATTCCCAGCGCTTCTTTTCTACGATCGATCAGTATTTGAGTGTAATCAATCAATACAATGGCATTATTAACTACAATACCCGCAAGCGATATAATCCCCATCATGGTCATAATGACGACAAAATCCATTGAGAATACGACCAACCCTAAGAAAACGCCACCTAAACTAAGTACAATCGCCGTTAGGATGATGAGCGGTTTAGAGATAGAATTGAATTGCGCCACAAGAATCAATAGAATTCCCCCCATGGCGTAAAAGAGCGCCAATAAAAGGAAACTCATGTTTTCTGCCTGCTCTTCTTGCTCACCGGTAAACGAATACTCTATATCGGAAGGCATTTCATAATTTTCCAACTCAGATTTAAGGGTAGTAACTATTTCAGTAGGATTGTAGCCGCCAAGTACATTCGAATACAAAGTAATAACCCGCTTTAGGTCCTTTCTTTTAATTGCGCTGAACGAAGAAGAGTTACTTTTTGTAATTAAAGATGAAATAGGTACTTGAATCAATTTCCCATTGTTGTTCTTGAACGTAACCGGTTGGTTGAAAATAGCGCTTTCATTGTAACGCTGATCCCCTTTTAAACGTACGTTGATAGGGTAGTCGTCATCACCTTCTTTATAGGTTGACACTTCTTCTCCATAAATTGAGCGACGCAAGGTTTGTCCTACTGCAGCCGTGCTTACTCCCAGCTGCCCGGCTTTTTCACGATCAACCTGTACCTCCATTTCGGGTTTTGCCTTATTTACATCGATCTTCAACTCTTCGATTCCGGCTATGTTCAGCCCTTCAATAAAGGATCGCATACTTTCTGCCTCTCTAAGCATTTCTTCGTAATCTTCACCCTTTAGTTCAATATTAATTGGATAGCCGGTTGGTGGGCCTGCTGCATCTTTTTCTACGATAATAGACGCACCAGGAAATCCTTTTACGGCGTTTCTTACTTCGGAAAGTACCGTACTACTTTTTACGCCTCGTCGAAACTGAAACTCTCGCATAGATAGCGTGATCTTACCTTTGTGCGGCATTTCATTTGATTGCCCCGCATCGGTTTGTGGGTTTCCTGCGCCTTCACCTACTTGAGAAATAGCCGATTCTACCATAAAATTGTAGCCATCTTCGTCTTCGTATTTTTCGATGGCTTCAAAAACCTGAGCTTCTATTCGCTTCGTTAATTCGTTGGTCTTTTCGATATCGGTTCCTTGCGGATATTCAATATAGGTGATGATCTGATTGGGCTCGTTTTCTGGAAAAAACAAGACATTGGGTTGTGCAATACCTACCAAGACAAACGAGAGGATCAAAATACCGAAGGTTCCGAAGAGAAAAACATAAGCTTTTCTACCGCGAAGTGCGAACTTCAAGAATCGCTCGTAAAAATTCTCCAAGCGCTTTAACGACTTAAACTGAAAATATTCAACAGCACCGGCTAAGATGTATTTGTACACCCACAACATCAAGGCCGTAAAAAGACTGAGGTTCCCAATGCCTCTTAACCCGGCAACATCTAGCGCAAAACCGGCTATTAACAGCATAATACCTACACCGGCCAGAATAAGACTCCAGCGAATCAATTTCTTTTTGGTCAACGACTTCTCTTCCGTTTTCATGAATTTAGACGTTAACATCGAATTAATGATGAGCGCCACGAATAGAGAAGACCCCAATACCACAGAAAGTGTGATCGGGAAGTAAATCATAAACTTACCAATAAGTCCCGGCCAAAGCCCTAATGGGAAAAAGGCCGCTAAGGTTGTCGCTGTTGAGGCAATAATAGGCCAAGCAATTTCGCCCATCCCTTGTTTAGCAGCTTTTTTTCTGGGCATTCCTTCGCTCATTAATGAATACACGTTTTCCACAACCACAATACCATTATCTACAAGCATTCCTAGTCCCATTACCAAGCCAAATAAAACCATGGTATTCATGGTAAACCCGAAGCTCGATAGAATAAATAGGGACATAAGCATGGAGAGCGGGATGGCAAACCCTACGAACAATGAGTTCCTAAAGCCTAAAAAGAACATAAGTACCAAAACCACGAGTATAACTCCAAAAATGATGTTGTTTACCAGGTCGTCAATTTGGTTTTGCGTTTTAACAGATTGATCGTTGGTCAATGAAATATTCAGTCCTTCGGGCAAATATTCTTCTTGCTCTTTCTTAACAATTTCCTTGATGTTCTCAACCGCTTCGATCATGTTCTTTCCGGCCCTTTTCTTAATGTCTAACATCACTACCGGCTCGCCGTACTCACGTGCATAGGTAGAAGGGTCCTGCTCTTTGAAATTAATCGTAGCAACATCCTTTAAAAAGATCGTACCGCCGTCTGTCTTTACCACCACATCCCTCAGTTCGTTCGGGTTTTCGATCTCACCAAGAATCCGGATGTTCTTTTGCACACCATTGCTAATCACATTACCACCGGAGATCGTATTGTTCTCACTTCGTACGGCATTTATTATGTCGTTAAAACTCACTTGAGACGCAGACATTTTATACACATCGACAGCGATCTCAACCTCTTTTTCCTCGACACCTCGAATCGTTGCTTCTTTAATTGGCGGAAGCAATTCTATTTTATCCTGAAGGTACTCTGCGTAGTCTTTAAGTTGTTGAATAGGAAAATCTCCGGTAAGATTAATATTGAGTATGGGTTGTTCTTCGGAAAGATTTAGATCAAAGACGTTGGGTTCTACCTTGGCGCCATTATCTAAAGTAGGCCAGGTTGTTTCCGCTTTTACCTGATCTACCTTGTCTTTTACGCGCTGTTTGGCCACAGGAATTTCGACATCTTCTTCAAACTCAACAATAACGATCGAATAATCCTGAAGCGTTGTTGAAGAAATTTCACGAACCCCACCAATATTGTTGAATTCTTCCTCCAAGGGTTCGGTAATGAATTTTTCCACATCTTCTGCAGAATTCCCCGGGTTGACAGAACTTACATATATTTTGGTTTCTATTATTTCAGGAAACGATTCTCTGGGCATGGTATAGTAAGAGAATACCCCTAAAAACAAAATAATGGAAATGATTACATAGACGGTCATTTTATTGTCGATCGCCCAGGAGGAAATACTAAATTCTTTATAAGTGTTCTTGCTCATAATGCAATCTGTTTATTGGTTTTTAGTGGTCACTTTTTGTCCGTCACGAACACTTTTTGCCCCTTCAATTATTATCACATCTCCTTCTTCCAAGCCACTCTTCACCTCAATTTCATTTTCGTAGTTTATTCCTGTTTCCACTACCACACGCTTAGCCGTGCCGGTGGTATCCGTCTCAGGGACATAGATAAATGCGATCGTTTCTCCTTGCGAATTTTCTTGAAGGATGTTCTCAGGGATCGTAATCGCATTCTCGTTGGTGTAATCGTTTACTTTAACGGTCGCAATTAAATTAGGCTTCACTTGTCCGTTCTTGTTCGGAATTGCAATTTCAACATCAAAGGTTCTATTTGAAGGATTAATATAATTTCCAACTTGACGTACTGTACCTTTATATTCTTGGCCTATCGACGCTAAACGTACATTTACTTCGGTTCCTACTTTAATACTGTTCAAGTAAATTTCTGGTAACGAAGCTTTTACGTACATATCGCTTAAATTCACCAACCGAATGACTTCGGTCTGTCCTTGATTTACAACTTGACCTTGCTCGGCGATCACATTGTCTACTACCCCGCTAAATGGAGCAGTTATAATAGTTCGTGCCACTTGAGAACGGATTTGATCGGCTGCTCTGGATGCTGCTTCGAAGTTGGCCTTGGCTTCTAAGAATTGTATTTCAGATCCAATTTGTTGGTCCCATAATCGCTTTTGACGCTCATACGTAGTTTTCGCTAATGCAACCTGTGTTTCTTGTTGGGCCAATTGACTCGATAATCCGCCATCATCGATTTTTGCTAATCGTTGTCCTTTAGAGACTTGTTGCCCTTCATTTACATATACACGAGTTAATACTCCCGAAAACTGCGGATAAACGATAATGTTTTGATCTGTCTCTACATCACCTTGCACTTCAACGAAATGTTTAAAGATGGTGTCGTTTAATTTTTTGGTAGAAACCAAAAGTGCCGTTTGCTTTTTTTCTTTCTTCTGAATAAAAGTGTTTAATTTTTCAATTTCAACCTTTAATTCATTCTGTTGTGCGTTTAACTCAGCCTTTCGTTCTTTAATAGCCGAAAGATCGCCACCTTCAATTAGGTCATCGACAGATTTAGTGTCACCTCCGCATGATGCAAGTAGGAGGGCGATAGTTATTATGAATAGTATATTTTTCATTTCTAAGGTCTTTATCTGGTTGATTGATTAATATTTGTCTTTAATTTCTTCAAAATCCGGTCGTAATTGCGGTGTGTTCAATACGGTTTCAAGGGTCGCTTTTGTGTTGATTACTTGTACCATAGCTTGAAAATATTGTTCTTGAGCAGTATACAACTGGGTTTGCGCTTGTCTTAGATCGAAACTTGTAGACAAACCCTCCACAAATTTTATCTGATTCTTGTTTTCTATTCGTTCGGCCAAAGCAAGGTTCTTCTTTGCATTCTCATAATTTTCAATAGCGAATAAATAATCACTTTTAGCCGTGTTTACTTCCAAACGAACATTTTGTTCGGTCTCTTCTAACTGGGTTTCGGCTTGCTCTAATGCGATCTTGGCACGTTGACTGCGGGCACTTCGCATCCCGCTGCTAAAAATGGGAATGTTCATGTTTACGCCCAATACCGAGGATTGAAACCAACGTTGATCACTGTCTAAAAAGCTAAACTCATCACTGTTGGCAGCCGTTCCGTAGTTTATGAAAGCAGATAAAGTAGGAAGCGCTTTACTTTTTTCTAATTTTAGTTCGAGACTTCGTTGTTCGGTAAGGTTGTACGCAATCTTATAATCAATATTTTCTTCAACGTTTATCGAAGTGTCCAAAAATGACAACTCTATATGCTCTTGTGCAAGATCGCTTAGGTTATCTTCAAAAATTACGGGAGCACTCACGTCTATACCAAGGGCAACATTAAACATCTGTCGTGCGATCGATGCCATGCGTTCTGCATTGCTTAACTGTGTTTCAATGTCGAGCAAGGTTATTTCCAATTGTTCTACGCTTTCCTGCTCGGTAAGCCCGTTCTCATAGATCTTTCGTGTTTCGAAAAGATTTTGTTCAAGGTTTTCCTTGTTCTTTTCAAAAATGGCGATTAATTCTTCGGAAAGTAATACGCTTCCATAAGCATTTATAACGCCTTTTCGAACTTCTAGGTTGGTTTTTTCGGCAGCATTTTCAGAAAAATCCAAGAATGCTTGAGCAGCTTGTAACCCCACTAGATAACTTCCATCGAAGATCAACTGGTTTAGTGTAGCTGTGGCTGAAGCACTTTGCTTGGTTCCAAAAGTGACCGGTGTAAAGGTTCCGGGTTCCCCTCCGCTAAATTCGGCCGGAATAAATGTGACCGGCTGTTTTAAATTATTCTGATACGCTATGTTCGCACTTAATTGAGGTAGACCGGTCGCAGTGGTCTCCCATTTCTGTTTAATTGCTTTGGCAATGTCTCGTCTCGCGTTAATGGCAGTGTAATTGCTGTCTATAGCAAAGGTAACTGCTTCTTCCAGCGAAAAACTGTAGCCTCGTGCGTCCTGAGCCGCCGCATAAAAAGTACCTAATAGGATACCAAGCGTTAGTAACAATTGTTTCATTAGTTTGATTGTTGGTTGATGAATTTTTTTAATGTTTTTAAACCTTCTTTGGTCACGATACCTCTTAGGTGATATTCTAAATAAGCTTCAAATAATTGTGCTTTGGGAAATTGATCTATAGGGAATAAAGTATCGTCCTTTATACCATTTACTCCAATAAAATAAATACGGGATACAAATTCGACGTCTAGGTTTTCACGATACAGACCTTGCGCAATACCACGTTCCAGATTTGCTACCGTACATTCATGCATTTTCTCAAATTGCTTCTCTTTTAATAAACTGTAAATTTCGGGATAGTATTTCTGCAATTGGTATTGCGGCGATGATTTTTCATCTTTAAGCCGGGTCATTGCAAACTTCTTGATAGCATACAGTTCTTCTATCGGGTTTTGCTCTAAAGCTCTAATACAGTCTATGCCATGGGTTATCAAGTGATACATATGCATCACAGCTTCCTTTACTAATGCAGTCTTGTTCTTAAAATGAGTGTAAATGGTCTTTTTGGAGATTCCCATTTCTTGGGCGATATCGTCCATGGTAACACTTTTAAAACCAAGATTGATGAACAGCTCTGCAGCTTTTTCTATTATTTTTTCTCTCATAACGGTCGGCAAAGATAGTATAGGAAACTATAAAAACAAAAAAAGTTTCCAAAGTTTTAATGATTTCTTAACATCTATGCTCTTCAGCTTTTGATTTTCTAGATTTTATTCTTTTTTTCACACCCTTTTGTCGAGCAACTTGTATTTTAGCGGAAATTTTTTTGAATGGACATCTTATCTCCCTATAGCTCTGCTTTAGAAAGGCACTTAAAAGCCACTGTGACACTCAAAGAACCACATCAGCTTTATGAACCCATTCATTACATTGTGTCATTAGGCGGTAAGCGACTTCGCCCGGTATTGACACTTATGACCTGCGATTTCTTTAAAGGCGATTATAAGAAAGCGATGAATGCTGCCCTGGCGGTAGAGTTGTTTCATAATTTTTCGCTTATTCACGATGATATAATGGACCACGCACCATTGCGGAGAGGTCAAGAAACGGTGCATGAGAAATGGGATCTTAATACCGGAATTCTCTCAGGCGATGCCATGCTTATTTTAGCGTATCAATTGTTCGAAGGGTACGAAGCCGTTATGTTTAGAGAATTGGCAGAGTTGTTTAGTACCACCGCACTGCAAGTATGCGAAGGACAGCAATACGATGTAGACTTTGAAACGCGAGATGATGTCACGCTGAGAGAATACATACAGATGATCGATTATAAAACAGCGGTTTTAATTGGAGCAGCCATGAAAATGGGAGCCATTGTTGCCAATGCTTCGGAAGAATGCAAAGTAAATAGCTATAGTTTTGGACGCAACTTAGGCATCGCATTTCAGCTGCAAGATGATTATTTGGATGCCTTCGGAAACCCTAAAACTTTTGGAAAGCAAATTGGAGGCGATATTATTGCGAACAAAAAGACCTTCTTATACTTAACGGCCGTCGAGAATAGTTCAAAGGCCGACGCCGATACCTTGGCTCATTTATTTAGCATTTCACCCAAAGACCCTTCCGATAAGATTACAACGGTCAAGGAGATCTTTCAATCTTCCGGCGCAGCCGAAGCTACTCAAAAAGAAATTGAACGGTATACGCAAAAAGCGTATAAAGTACTTGATGCATTACAAATTGATTCAGAAAAAAAAGAACAACTGCGCGAATTTGGTGATTGGCTTATGAAACGCAAGGTGTAAAAGCAAATAACCAAATTAGGCTATAACTAACTATGGGTCTTGTGATTTTGTCTAGCGGCCCTCGCTACACATCTGCAGCCAACGATCTGGTTATAAATCTAATTACAAACAGCAGTATTTATAAACTTTTCCAATCGATTTCTTAGTTTGACGGTGGCGACAGTATCTGAAGGAAATTGACGGGATAAGTAAGACTTTAAAACAGTGTATGCTGTTAAAACAAAGCAGTTTCGTTAGGATTTATTTATGATTTGAATGCACTAAATATATAAAGTCAAAGCAGGGTAGTTAGTAGATTTATTGTATTTTTGTATCGTTTTATAAAAATAGACCGCTTTATTCCAATTATGGATAAATTTTCATTTCTAAACGCAGTCCATCCTGCTCATCTTGCCGAACTTTACGATAAGTATTTACAATTTCCGGATAGTGTAGAACCTAGTTGGAGAGCTTTTTTCCAAGGCTTCGACTTTGGAATCGAGAATGGTTCGTTAGAAGCATTGGGCATAGACGACGATGGTGCTGTTATTTCTGAAGAAGTTTTAAAAGAATTTCAAGTAATCAAGCTAATCGATGGGTATCGTACACGTGGCCATTTGTTCACGCGGACCAACCCGGTGCGAGAACGACGAAAGTACGCGCCTACGCTCGATCTTGAGAACTTCGGTCTAACACAGGATGATCTTGGTACTATTTTTAAAGCCGGGGAGATCTTAGGCATTGGACCAAGTACGCTTGAACAGATTATCAAGCACCTTGATAGTATTTATTGCGATTCGATTGGGATCGAATACATGTACATTCGGAAGCCACAAGAAATCGAATGGATTCAAAATAAATTGAATGTTAACGACAATCAACCAAATTTTTCCGAAGCGCAGAAAAAACACATCCTTAAAAAATTAAATGAAGCTGTCGCATTCGAAAACTTCTTGCATACGAAATATGTGGGCCAAAAACGTTTTTCGTTAGAAGGGGGCGAAAGTCTTATTCCGGCATTGGATGCCTTAATTGAAAAGGCCGCCGAACTGGGTGTGGAAGAATTTGTGATGGGCATGGCGCACCGCGGTCGATTAAGCACGCTTACCAATATCTTCGGAAAAAGTGCAAAGGACATATTTAGCGAATTCGACGGAAAAGATTATGCGCAGGATATTTTTGACGGGGATGTAAAATATCATTTGGGGTGGACTTCAAAACGAAAAAGCGATTCTGGAAAAGAGATCAATTTGAATATTGCTCCTAACCCTTCCCACCTGGAAACAGTTGGTGCGGTAGTAGAAGGAATCGCACGTGCGAAACAAGATCGCATGTACAAAGAAAATATTAGTAAGGTACTTCCTATTATTGTGCATGGAGATGCTGCAATCGCCGGTCAAGGGATTGTATATGAGATCGTGCAAATGGCACAACTCGACGGTTATAAAACCGGGGGTACCATACATATTGTAGTCAATAACCAAGTTGGCTTTACTACCAACTATCTTGACGGTAGATCGTCCACTTATTGTACCGACGTAGGTAAAGTGACGCTTTCTCCAATTTTACACGTAAATGCCGATGACGCAGAAGCTGTTGTTCATGCTATGTTGTTCGCGTTAGACTTTAGAATGGAGTTTGAGCGAGATGTATTTATCGATCTGTTAGGTTATAGAAAATACGGGCATAACGAAGGTGATGAGCCTCGATTTACCCAACCAAAACTTTATAAAGCAATTGCTAAACACAGCAATCCGCGTGATATTTATGCCGAAAAATTGTTCAAGCAAGGGGTGATCGAAGAAGGGTACACCAAAAAACTGGAACAAGAGTATAAGAATAGGTTAGAAGAAAAGTTAGAAGATTCTAGGAAAGAGGATAAAACTGAGATCACCGCGATCATGCAAGATCTTTGGGAAGGCTTCCATTATGCAGAGGAAGACAAGATGATGGAAACGATCGATACCAGTTTCGATCTCGATAAATTGACCGAGATCGCCAAGGTAATTACACAGCTTCCGAAGGATAGAAAATTCCTTAGAAAAATTTCCAAACTAATCGAGAGCCGTCACACCATGTATTTTGAAGACAATCGATTAGATTGGGCCATGGGAGAATTGTTGGCGTATGGTTCACTCTTATCTGAAGGATATGATGTTCGTATGAGCGGGCAAGATGTAGAACGAGGAACGTTCTCGCATCGTCATGCGGTAGTTAAGGTGGAGGACAGTGAGGAAGAGATCATACTGTTGAATGAATTAGCGGAGAAACAAGGAGATTTCTATATTTATAATTCCTTGTTATCTGAATATGGAGTCGTAGGATTTGACTATGGCTATGCCATGGCGAGTCCGAAGACATTACCCATCTGGGAAGCACAGTTTGGTGATTTCAGTAATGGAGCTCAAATCATGATCGATCAATACATTTCGGCGGCCGAAGACAAATGGAAGCTTCAAAATGGATTGGTAATGTTGTTACCACATGGCTACGAAGGTCAAGGCGCAGAGCACTCTTCGGCGCGAATGGAGCGTTACCTTCAACTTTGTGCGAAAGACAATATGTTTGTGGTAGATGTAACCACGCCAGCAAACTTATTCCACTTGTTTAGAAGACAGATGTTGGTAGACTATCGAAAACCCTTGATCGTGTTTACCCCTAAAAGTCTGTTGCGTCATCCTAAAGTAGTATCTACGAAAGAAGAATTAGCGAACGGAAGTTTTCAAACAGTGATAGACGATTCCGAAGTAAAGACAAGCAACGTAAAATCGTTGGTTTTCGTTACCGGTAAATTTTATTATGACTTGTTGGAAAAGCGAGAAGAATTAGAGCGAGACGATGTGGCCTTGGTACGAATTGAACAATTATTCCCGCTGCCAACCACACAGATGAAAGAGATTATTAAAAAATATAAGAACGCAGACGATATTGTTTGGGCGCAAGAAGAACCAAAGAATATGGGTGCGTATTCACATATGTTGATGCATTTTGAAGAAGCCCGTAATTTTAGAGTTTGTAGTCGCAAGATGTATGCTGCGCCTGCTGCAGGAAGTAGTGTGCGGTCTAAGTCAAGACATATGAGGGTAATCGAGAGTGTGTTTAATAAAAATGAAGAATAACCAAAAATTCCTAACACAGGATAATTAAGAGATATTATGGCATTAGAAATGAAAGTTCCCTCACCGGGAGAGTCCATAACCGAAGTAGAAATAGCACAGTGGTTGGTTGAAGATGGCGATTGGGTTGAAAAAGATCAAGCCATTGCAGAAGTGGATAGTGATAAAGCAACCCTAGAGCTACCTGCGGAAGCCAGCGGAATTATTACGCTTAAAGCTGAAGAAGGTGATGCGGTAGCTGTTGGAGATGTGGTTTGTCTTATCGATACCGATGCAGAAAACCCAAATGGTGGAGAAGATTCTACCGAAACCTACGACAACCCGGGCGATGAAAAAGGAGAGGGAAATGCCGGTCCGGATTTAGATCAGGAAAATGTTAAAAAGAAGGATACCGGAGAAAAGGCTTCACCTAATAAAGAGACACCTTCAAAAGGATCTACACAAAAACAAACACAAGACAGTAAGCAGTCGTATGCAACTGGATCTCCTTCGCCTGCGGCTAAGAAAATACTTTCAGAAAAAGGTATCGACGCTAAATCGGTGAAAGGCAGCGGTAGAGATGGACGTATTACTAAAAGTGATGCCGAGAATGCCGTGCCGTCTATGGGTACACCCGGTGCAGGTGGTCGAGGTACCGAACGGAAAAAGCTTTCTATGTTACGACGTAAGGTTGCAGAGCGTTTGGTGTCTGCTAAGAATGAAACAGCCATGTTGACCACTTTCAATGAAGTTGACATGAGTGCTATTTTTGAATTACGAGCAGAATATAAGGAGCAATTTAAAGAGAAGCATGGGGTAAGTCTTGGATTTATGTCTTTCTTCACCTTAGCGGTGGTTAGAGCCTTGGATTTATATCCGGATGTGAATTCTATGATCGATGGAGATTATCAAATTAAGCACGATTTTAAAGACATTTCGATAGCGGTTTCAGGACCGAAAGGTCTTATGGTTCCGGTAATTAGAAATGCCGAAAACCTAACCTTCAGAGGTGTTGAAGCAGAGGTAAAGCGATTGGCATTACGTGCTCGTGACGGGAAAATCACAGTTGATGAAATGACCGGAGGAACCTTTACGATCTCTAATGGCGGTGTGTTTGGAAGTATGTTGTCTACTCCTATTATTAATCCGCCACAGTCGGGTATCTTGGGTATGCATAACATCGTTGAACGACCGGTAGCAAGGGATGGCGCCATTGCCATCGCGCCGGTAATGTATGTGGCCTTATCGTACGATCATCGAATTATCGATGGCCGTGAATCGGTTGGTTTCTTAGTCGCTGTTAAAGAAGCACTGGAAAGTCCGATAGACCTATTAATGGACAACGATATAGAAAAAGCACTTGAGTTGTAACAATTGAATACAACTAAAAAAACCCGGCCATTGGTCGGGTTTTTTGTTTGGTTAGTTAGTTGAAAATTCCTTAACGCTCTTAATAATATGAAACAAAATAATTTATGACATTAAGGACTACAATGCTGATAATTGAAATAATAAGCAGAATAAAGATTAATTTCTTTATGCTTGGCTTTGTATGTTTTTCATCTTGATGCAACACTTTAGGTTTCATATTGTAAAGATGACGAATTTCTTCGATTCGTGAAATACGTGGAAACACGTAAATTCCTACAAGATGGAATTGCAGAATTATAATAATTTATCGTGATGTGCTTTCGCCCATATCAATAAACTATTTGTTTTCGGTTCTAAGTTTAACTTTGTAATAATATTACTTCGATGCTTCTCTACGGTACGGTAAGAAATAAATAAGAGCGAAGCGATCTCCTTATTGGTCTTATCTTTTGCGATAAGTTTAAGTATTTTCTTTTCTGAAGGAGTTAGCGAATTCAACGAGTTGTCGTCAAGAAATTGTACCCCTAGATTTTCTTTGATCTTCGGACTAAAATACGGGACGCCCTTACTAACAGTGTTGATGCAATTTTCAATTTCTTCGAGTGCAAATTCTTTTAAGATGTAGCCAAAGATATTAAGGTCCTGCGCTTGTTGATAAAGCTCTTTCTCCTTGTGTAAGGTAATTAGTACGATCTTGGTGTCTAAACAATTGGTCTTACACTTTTTAGCGATTTCCAATCCGGACATATACGGCATTTGTATGTCTAGTATGGCAATATCGGGGTTTAATTTAGCTATTGCGTTATAGGCTTCACGACCATTGCTCGAACTCTCTATAATATTGTAACCCTTCTCTAGAAGGAAGTCATTTAGACCTTTTAAGAGCAGCGGATGATCGTCGGCTATGATGATAGATTGACACTTCATGAAACAGGAAATTGAAATTCGATGGTAGTGCCATTATTGATCTTTGATTGAACTTTCATTTGGCCATTAAGGAATTTGGTACGCTCTAAGAGTGTTTTTAGTCCTAACGATTTTACATCCTGGTATTTTTCAGAAAAATCAAATCCTATACCATTATCCCTAATGGAAATGGTAATGGAGTCTGCCAATTTTTTTACAGAAACCCTACTGGCTTCAGCTTTTGCGTGTTTAATGATATTGTTTAGGCTCTCTTGAACAATTCGATAAATATTAACTTCTTGTTCGGGAGTAAACAGGTTGTCTATATTCTCTATATCTGCGGAAATAAATACGGTTGTATTCTCGTCTATCTTAGTGAGCGTATGCTCGATCGCTTTTGTAATGCCCATTTCTTGAAGTTGAAACGGATGAAGGTCTCTCGAGATCGTTCGAACTTCATCAATTGCATTGTCCACCATTTTTTTGGTGCTTTCATCACCGGTCGCTAATACTTTATTTTTTATAAGTAATAATTGTTGCCCCAAACTATCATGTAGGTCCTTGGAGATGCGCTTTCGTTCTTCCTCTTGGGATACGATTAGCTCTTGACTAAATCGTTCTTGCCGTATTTTATTGTACTTTAATTCTTGTCGGTTCCTGTATAAAAGGATGAGTCCAAAGAATAAAATAGTTGCAACACTCGAAAAAGCAACTACCTTTTTAAACGACTCGTTGTCTTTTTCTAGTAATTGAAGGCTTGACGTTTTTTCTACCAATGCCTTTTCTTTTTTCTCGGTTTCCAACAAGGTTTGGTAATAAGCCAACGAGTTCACGTTGCTCGAATCGTACAGTGAGTCCTTAATGCGAATGTATTTATCTTTATAATCCAAGCTGCTCTTGTAATCGCCCATTTTCGCATAAATCTCTGAAAGCAACTGATAACTTTCTAGGTTCTCATCTTCTGAACCTAATCGTTTGGCATTTTCAAGCTTTAATCGTGCATATCTTAAGGCGCCTGTATAGTCGTTGTTGGCCTTCAAATAATTTGCCTTGGCGCTGGTGTAATTTAAGGTGGCGAACATATCGTTTTTGATACGCTTATAGTTCTCGTCTATACTATCGATGTATTTTTCGGCTAAGTCTAATTGGTCATGCGTACTGTAGTATTCTGCAAACTTCGATTGTATCGCTAATAGCGTGGTTGTATCTCGAAGGCTGTCTGAATAGGATTTTCTTGCTTTTATAAGTGACTCCAATTGAGAAACAGGGTCCCCCATTTTTTTAAAATCCAACGACTGATTGTAATACTCGGTGGCGAGATACTGAGTAAGTCCAAGTTCTATTAATTTCTCGATCAATTCGTCTCTTTCCTCTTTTGCCTTTTCGTAGAAACCATTCATTCCGTACATGATAATATTGCCTTGCTGGGCATGTAGCATGTACTCGTAATCTTGTAGATCTTCGAAATAGCGATAGGCCGTATCAAAATCTTCGGTAGCTTTTACGAACGAGCCTAAGGTGGAGTTCGCTTGGCCTCTAAACATATACGCATCGGCGATATAAACGGAGTCTGTTTCAGCAAAATTCTCAATTGCCAGTGTATAATCTTCAATAGCTTCTTCTAGATCGACTCTAAAATGAGCCCCACCGCGCTTTAAGAAGAGCCCGCCAATTAAAAAACTATCCTTGATTTTGTACTTGTGTGCTAATACGCCATTAATGAGCGCAATAGCTTTCCCCGGATCGTTCTTTTTCGATGTAAGGGTGTACTGCACGTTCATAGCTTTCTTTGCAGCCCATTCTATACTGTCTATCGCTTTCGCTAGATCGATATAACGTATGCTGTAATCAATAAATACGTCGTCATCTCTCATATAAGATTTTGAAAGAACAGAGTCCATCGCCACTAATTTGGCCGTCATATTAGTTTCCTTTTCAGCCAATTGCTTGTAATGGTCAATATCCTGACCGTACCCAATTATAGGGTATAGCAAGCATACGGTAATAAGAACCAATAGTGTTTTCAATGGATGTTAGGTTTGTAAGGGAGAATTTAAAGTTACTAAAATTTTTGTAACAGCCACTTATTTAACATATAAACAATTACGACCATAATCAATCACGGCTCGAACGTGTTTTAAGAAATCAGCTCCAATTATTCCATGAACTGCACTTTCTTCAGCTTGTCGTAGGGCTTCATTGACGTGTGAAAGATCGAAAAGAATGAAATCCATGTTTTTTGTACGCCAACCGCCTATGGAAACTATGTTCTTTCTGGCGATCTTGGTTTCCATATTGACCGCACCGGCACCTGCTGCCTTGATTTCACTTTCTTCACTCTTCAGAATAAAATAGGAAATACAATCGAAGCCAATACAGCTGGTAGAAGCACCGGTGTCCAAAATAAAGTTGCCGGGCTTGCCATTTATTTTTGCTGAAAGTTTATAGTGGCCTGTAGCGAGTTTTTTTAACGGAATGCGATGAAAGTCTTTTGCTTCCAGAAAATTTCGAAGTTGTGTCACGTTTTTTTGTAAAGATAGGTAACTTTGTACGAATGTTGACCGATACCCATACCCACTTATATAGTGATGCTTTTGAAGCCGATAGAACCGAGATGATTCAGCGGGCCATGGCAGAGGGGGTAAATCGTTTTTTTATTCCAGCGATCGATTCTGAAACTACCGAAGACATGTATGCCCTTGAAGCTACTTTTCCCGAGCACATGTTCTTAATGATGGGGCTGCATCCCACTTCAGTAAAGGAAAATTATGAAGCCGAACTCCGGCATGTCACCACTCAATTAGAAAAACGAACATTTTATGCGATTGGAGAAATTGGTATCGATCTGTATTGGGATCGATCTACTTTATCGATTCAGAAAAAAGCATTAAAGCAACAGATCCAATTAGCCAAAAAGCACAAGCTACCAATAGTGATACATTGTAGAGATGCTTTCGATGAGATTTTTGAAGTGTTGGAGACTGAAAAGGATGAGAATCTCTTCGGAATATTTCACTGCTTCACCGGCACCTTAGCGCAAGCAGAAAGAGCCATTTCGTTTAATATGAAATTAGGTATTGGGGGTGTAGTAACCTTTAAAAATGGAAAGATCGATACATTTTTGCATCAAATACCGCTGAAGCATATTGTATTGGAGACCGATTCGCCGTATCTTTCACCGGTTCCTTATCGCGGGAAGCGAAATGAGAGTAGCTACTTATCCTTGATCTGTAAAAAAGTGGCGGAGATCTATGGCGTTTCCGAAGAAGAAGTGGCTCGAACAACTACCAAAAACTCTAAAGATACATTCGGAATCTAATGGCGCAACTAAAACCAAATATATTATTGATCTATACCGGTGGGACCATTGGTATGATCAAGGATTTTGAAACGGGCGCCTTACGCAACTTTAACTTTAATGACCTTTTAAAACACATACCCGAACTCAAGTTATTAGACTGCGAAATAGACACCACCAGTTTTGAGACGCCCATAGATAGCTCAAATATGAATCCAATATATTGGGCAGATCTTGTTACCATTATTGAAGACGCGTACGATAATTTTGATGGCTTTGTGGTATTACATGGAAGCGATACGATGTCTTATACTGCTTCGGCTTTAAGCTTTATGCTAGAGAATTTAAGCAAGCCGGTGGTATTTACCGGTTCACAACTACCCATTGGAGATTTGCGCACCGATGCCAAAGAGAATTTAATTACTTCCATACAAATTGCGGCACTTCGTGAAAAAGGGCAACCAAAAATTAGTGAAGTTTGTTTGTACTTCGAGTATAAGCTTTATCGGGCCAATAGGACCACTAAGATAAATGCCGAGCATTTTGAAGCTTTTGCCTCTTTAAATTACCCTGCATTGGCCGAAAGTGGTGTACACCTTTCGGTTAACGACGAAGCACTTTATAAACCTAATCGGCGAAAAAAGTTAAAAGTGCATAAACGCATGGAGTCTGAAATAATGTTGGTAAAAATGTTTCCCGGTATTTGTGAGACCACATTGGAGCATATTTTTTCTTACGACGGACTAAAGGGTGTGGTGTTAGAAACATACGGAAGCGGTAATTTAACCAACGAGAATTGGTTTATAGATCTCCTTAAAAAATTGATCAAAAAAGGAGTGCCGGTAATTAATGTAACGCAGTGTTCTGGAGGTGGGGTGAATATGGGGTTATATGAAACAAGTACCCAGCTTAAACGAATTGGCGTAATCTCTGGAAAGGACTGTACTACCGAAGCCGCCTTAGCCAAGTTAATGTATTTGCTTGGACAACAAATTTCGACGAGTAGCTTTAAGACGATTTTTGAAACTTCACTAAGAGGTGAAATGCAATAATTTTAAGAGCTAAAAGTTTTATAACAGTATATTTTTTTGTTATTTGCCGCTCCTTATTATAAGGTATATCTAGAGAGGTGGCCGAGTGGTCGAAGGCGCACGCCTGGAAAGTGTGTATACGCCAAAAGCGTATCGAGGGTTCGAATCCCTTCCTCTCTGCGAATGAAGTTATAAACGAAAAAATTTGTCAAAGCTTGCTTTAGCAAATTTTTGAGTGCGTAACTTCTAGATGCGCAGCATCTACGTTCATTGCCAGCACCCCCATTTGGGATCAGCGCAGCTAATCCAGTATGGTAAGTGTACCAGTCTAATTTGAATTGGCAGCACAGATGCGCAGCATCTACGTTCATTGCCAGCACCCCCATTTGGGATCAGCGCAGCTAATCCAGTATAGTAAGTGTGTACCGGTCTAGTTTGAATTGGCAGCACAGATGCGCAGCATCTACGTTCATTGCCAGCACCCCCATTTGGGATCAGCGCAGCTAATCCAGTATGGTAAGTGTGTACCAGTCTAATTTGAATTGGCAGCACAGATGCGCAGCATCTACGTTCATTGCCAGCACCTCCATTTGGGATCAGCTCAGCTAATCCAGAATGGTAAGTACGTACCGGTCTAGTTTGAATTGGCAGGACAGATGCGCAGCATCTACGTTCATTGCTGCATATTCTATTTGGGGTCATCTAGAAGCTTGTTCCTTTGGGAAATTGTTCGGACTACTAATATTGGGTAGTGTTCAAGTTCATTTCAAAAAATTAAAGGGTATGTATCTTTTAAATTACACAATACATTGGGATAAATTGAGCAGCGCACAACCGGATCGTATTTGCTGAATTTAACCGCAAGCTATTTGAACAAATGGCCCGATACAGTCGCTTGCATTTTATTTGACAAACGACTTAAAAAGCGGATGAAATCGCAACGCTAAGTTGTGAAAATAAGAATATCATAAGCTAATGCTCTTTAATTGTAGTAATTACAGTGTATACGCTAATTATTATTGTAGATTAACTAAATAATTTTATATCTTTAAACCTTTAACTAAAAACAAAATTTAAGTCGATAG
>NZ_QOLC01000091.1 GCF_003333325.1 Candidatus Ulvibacter alkanivorans
GGTTTAATTTGGGTTGTTTGAATATTATAAAAAAATTAGTCACTTTTTTGCTTTATAAATCTGTTTGCAAGGCCAACACATTAAATAAATTTGCTTTTGCCTCTTTCCACTTGAAGTATAATTCGGTTCTTTTTAGTCTTGCATCAATTAATTTTTGCTCCCGGCTGTTCACTAAAAACAACGAGCTTTCGCCTAATGCAAATTTGCGCTCCTCTCCTTGTAGCAAGGTTTTATAGTTAGTTACAATAGCTTCAACTTGCTGCACTTGTTCTGCATACGAATTTATTTCTGCTTGAATGCCCGCTATTTTGTTTTGTAAAAAAACCTGTTCTGAAACCGCGGTGAATCGAGCATCACTTAATTTTGCCTTTGCAAGTGCCAGGTCGCCTCGTTCTTTTCGAAGAAACAATGGAATAGAAACATTTAAACCGGCCTTGTAATTAGCCGTATCGAAATTATTAAATCGATCAGGCTCAACAGCTAACAAAGCTACATCAAGGTCCACAACCGGGAGTAATTTGTTGGCTGTTAATCGTTTTTCTATTTCTTGCTGCTCTGCTTTTAGATTTAATGCCTTTATCTTAGGGTGCTCTTCTACAGCATAGTTGGTAAGCTCTAAGTCGGTTATTTGAAGTACTTGATCGACAGATTCAATATTTATTGATGTGGGATACACCTGCCCACTAGTTTCTACGGGTGTGTTATCTTCCAACCACAAGAAGTTGGATAATTCAAGACTTGCTTT
Organism: Candidatus Ulvibacter alkanivorans; assembly: GCF_003333325.1. Classification (GTDB taxonomy): domain Bacteria; phylum Bacteroidota; class Bacteroidia; order Flavobacteriales; family Flavobacteriaceae; genus Ulvibacter_A; species Ulvibacter_A alkanivorans. Next base: position 746 of record NZ_QOLC01000091.1, read on the forward strand.
TCGATAGATCAATCGACTGTTTTCTAAACGAAGCAGACGATCTTGAAATGCTATTTTCGATTCGATACTATCTATGGCTGCCACATCACCTACTTCCACTCGGCGTTTTACTCCTTTAAACCTCTTTTCGGCATTGGTCGAAAAATCGATGAATACTTTTAATTCGTTATAGGCTCGTAACCAATTAAAATATGCAATAGAAGCATCGTATAGAATTTGGTTGGTCATTAGTTGCTGTTCTGCTTCCGTCTGAATTTTAAATAGTTTTGCTTTCTTTAGGGTGGCCATTCTATCGTTAATAAACAGACCTTGCCCTAGAGACATTGAAATCCCGGCACTATAAAGACCCTCATCGGGCACAAACCGCTCGGGATTTAGGAAGGTGCCATCGTTTTGCTCAAACTGTGTTTTAAATTCAATTCCATACCAGGTAGGGATCTTTAATGTTCCCAATAGGATCTCGTAATAATCTGTTCCTTCGTACACTTTTTGGTCGTAATCCAATTCGATTTTTGGGTCGAAATTGCCTCTCGATCTTAACACTTCTGCTTCACCAATCGTGAGGAGTAGGTTTGCTTGCTTGACTACCGGATGATTTTTTTTCACTAAACCAATATAGGTCCTAAAATCAAGGGCCACCGAATCTTGAATTTGTGCACTAATAAATTGAGAAACAAAAAGACTAAGTACGAATACTATTTTCATGTATTATTTTTTTGAAACTTGATTTACTTCGCTGTTGTAATAATTTGGTGGAAACCCATTTAGCTGGCGCCACAGCTCGAACCAAATTGGCACGTCCTCTAACAATGCTAATGTATAAGCCCCACTGCCCATTCTAATATCTTTGGGCCAGGGATGGTCTTCCGGGTCTGGAGCTAATAAGATTCGATATTTACCGTTGGCACTTATAAAGTTCTCGATGACAACTACCTTTCCTCCGTAGGTTCCATAAGAAAGATTAGGCCATCCACTAAATACAATAGCAGGCCAACCATCAAAACGAACACGCATGCGTTCTCCCAAATGGATTAATGGAATATCGATTGGGTCGACATAGGTCTCAACAGCCATTTCATAGTCTGATGGCATAATGCTCACCAATTGTTCACCCTCTTTAAAGGTTTCGCCAATTCCAGATCGCAACGCTTTATTTATAAATCCGCTTTGAGGTGCACGCACATAGTATAAGTCATTACGCATCTCAAAATTCGTAAAGTCGTTTTGAAGCTTGGTTACTTGTGCTTCGGCTTCAAATTGACCGGATTGCGCTGTGAATTTTTCACTTTGTGCCTTGGCGATCTTGTCCATATATTCGGCGTCGATCCTGCCTAATTCCACTTGTGCATTAATTACTTCATTTCTACTTGATAATAAATCATTCTGTTTCGAGACGAGCTTAGCTTGAGTTTCTTGAAGTTTTAGCTTTTTTTCTTCTAGATCAGTTACCGATTTAAGACCTTCTTCTTGAAGGCGCTCTGTCCGCTCGAATTGGCGTTGGGCAATAAGAAGATTTGTTTTGGCTGCTTCTACATCAATACTGTCGCTTTGTGTTTTTAATATGGCCTGTATTTTTTTGTTTTTTGCCTGCTCCAATTTTAGCACTCGTTCATTCATAAGTGCTGCGATTTGATTATCTAAAGCTTTAGCCTTTTCAACGTAAGAAGAGACCGACTTAGTTTTAGCTTCAATTTGCTGTCCGGTTCTGGTGACAAGATTGGGATCGAAATATTCATTTTTTACTTCGGAAAAATATAGTATCGTATCACCTTTTTCTACACGATCACCTTCTTGAACGTACCATTTTTCAATTTTCCCTCCAATAGGCGATTGTATTGTTTGTGGTCGTTGATCCGGCTTTAGTGCTGTTAAGGTACCTGTGCCAGTTACCGTTTGTGTCCATGGCAAAAACATGATGATCACAACAATAATGGCAAATACTTTTAAAAACCTATTAAAGTGCTTGTAATGGCGTTTGTGAAATACCTTCTTCCCTGAGGCATAAGAAGCTAACGAAACCTTCTCGTTAATACTGTTGTTCGAAATATTCAGCATAGCTACTCTGTTTTTGAAATAATGGTTCCTCTTTCCATATAAACCTTCTGGTCGCAATAGGTGTCCCAATCAGAATTCTGACTTACCACGATTAATCCCCACGGTCGGTCGGAAGCTGTTAGGTATTTAATTAAATGCTGCTTTTCTTCTGGCATAAATTGATCTAACGGATCCTTTAGAAGCAACAATTTTGGTTGGCGCACGATACTTCTGGCCAATACAATTTTTTTAGCAATGGTATAGGATAGTTGTTTTCCTTCTGGATAAATCATCGTATCAAGTCCGTTACGTTGCTTTTTCACAAAATCAGTTAAGCCGGTTACTTCGATCGCTCCGTAAATATCGGTAGTAGATGTGGTGGTATCTCCAAAAGTGATGTTATCGCGTATGGTACCTTCGAACGGACTTTCCTCCGGAAGTGATTGTCCTAATGCCGATCGATAGCTGTTAAGATGAATTCCTTGAATTGCCAGATCGTTTATGTACATATTTCCTTCCGAAGGAGAAGAAATTGCCGAGATTATATGAAGTAATGTGGTCTTTCCGGCTCCGCTTGGCCCTTTTATTACCATTCTGGTACTCGAATCAATTTTTAAATTAATGTCACGCAGCAACGTCTTATTTGTGCTTTTAACCTCATAACCCACATGTTCTAACTCTATGTGTAGAGCAGCTGTTTTGTCAAAAGGATTGCTCCCCTCTTGCGGTTCAAGTTCTTTATCGACCACTTGCCCCATTTTTTCTAAAGAAGTAAGTACATCGTAAAACGATTCTAATCGCAAAATGAGTTTTTCTACAGCGCTTATTATAAGAAGAATTACGATTTCGGCCGCGACAAATTGTCCAATATTCATTTCTTGATTTAGCACCAAAATTCCTCCTATTAATAATAGCCCAGCAGTTACCAAGACCTTGAAGCTTATCATCTGAATAAATTGGTGCACAAGCACTCGAAAGTGATTTTCTCTAGCCGCCAGATAATCTGTGACCAACAGATCATTTTTGCTCATAGACAAGTTTGTCTTACCCGATAGTTTAAAGCTAACGACCGATCGAGCTACCTCTTGAATCCAGTGTGCGATGCGATATTTATGCTTCGATTCTTCTAAACTGGTGGCCATTCCCCGCTTGGCAGTGTATTTAAAGAGGACATATATGGTTGCAATTAATACAATACCGTAAATTATAAAGAACGGATGATAAAATGAGAGTAATAGTAAGCCGAAAATTATTTGTAACAATGCCGCCGGAAAGTCGAGTAGTATTTTGGTAATCCCCTTCTGAACGACTAGGGTATCAAAAAAACGATTCGCAAGTTCTGGCGGATAATAATCCCTAAGTTCGCTCATTTTTATCTTCGGAAACCGATATGCAAATTCAAATGAAGCACGGGTGAAGATCTTTTGCTGAATGTTCTCTGAGATCCTAAATTGCATTAGCTGAAGCAGTCCGGCAAAGGCCACCCCGGCTGTTACTAAAATCACCAACACCACCCATGAGGTGCTTATTTGTGCTCCTTGGATCAAATTAATTATAGCTTGGATTCCTAATGGTAGGGACAGATTCACAATTCCACCAAAAATCGCATAGTAAAAAATTTGTTGAACATCGCGACGATCCAGTTGAAGTAAACGAATTAATCGTCGCCATGGCGTCATAGTCTCATTTTTCATTGCCGGCATTGTTTAAGGTAGCTAAAACTAAATCACAAAAGAATTGATGTGGAGTAGTACGATCGTTACAATCGGTTATGGAAACAAAATGTTCTTTTAAAAAATGCTGATGCATAGCGCCCTCAACTACTGTACTAGCTAAACTAGCAGGATAAGCGTACTTCGGATTTACTTCTAAAATGAACGATTTTAATCGTGATATAAGACGTTTGTAAATTGCAAAATAGCCGTCCTTGTTTTCGTTGTCAACTTCTTTTGTGAGGTAGGATTTTGAAAATTCATTGATGACTATCTTATTAAGCTTTGTCTCATTAATATGAGAAAATGAAGAATCCTCAGTCACAGGTTGTGAAATAACTTCTATGGCTCTTCTTAATTTGTCTTTTGGAGCTTCAATATTGTTGGTTGCAATTACAAGCGTAAGCTCAACCCAACCCCAATACCAGGAGGAAAGGTATAATAAAAGCTTGTGTTTGTTCTCGAAATATCGATACACAGAACTTTCGTTAGAACCAATTTCTTTGCCCAGCTTCTTAAAGGTAAAGCTTTCAAAACCAATAGCATCTATCAATAATATACTGTGCTTTATAATCCTTTGGCCTAACTCTGATGACTCAGGATCCTTTAAGTAGGTTTTTGGATGCACTTGTACTTTAACATTCTCTAATAAGTATTTCACGCTAATATAATTTAAAAACATGCAAATATAATAGTAATACTATTAACTATGCAAATCTTAACGAATATTTAATAGCGCCACCACAATACAACATCCATATAGAATTGTACTTTTATTGTTTTAAATTAAACTTATGATTCACAATACCATTAGAACGCGCCGCGCCGTATTCCCACCCCAGTACAATGACGAAAAAGTGACCAAAGAAGAAATACAACAAATTTTAGAGGCGGCTAATTGGGCACCTACCCACCGCCGTACCGAACCCTGGCGATTTAAAGTAATGCAGGGAGATGTACAATTGCGCTTTGGAGAATTTCTCGCAGAACGATACAAGACGACAGCTTCAAATTTTTCTGAATTCAAATACAAGAAATATCAAAATAATCCCAAAAATGCTGCTGCAATTATTGCTATTTGTATGCAACGAGATCCTTCCGAAGCAATCCCCGAATGGGAAGAAATTGCGGCTACGGCAATGGCGGTCCAAAATATGTGGCTTACGGCACACGAGATGAATATTGGTGCCTATTGGAGTTCACCACAAGTAATCGATTCTATGAGCGAATTTTTCGAAATGAACGAGGGCGAGCGTTGCCTTGGTTTCTTTTACTTGGGAAAATATGACGAAACCCTTCCGGACGGCGTTCGAAAAACAACTATTTCAGAAAAAACAGTTTGGCTCTAAAAACATTGATGACATTTTAACTGGTTTTCGATGTAGGAGTAAATTACTTCTTCATGAAAACTATTCAATCAATTTTCTTATGTAGTCTGTTATTGTTGGTAGCCTGTAACAAGGATGACGACGGAGACACACAACAAGACCAATTCGCAAATTTTCAATCGCAACTTTGTCCCAACGTAACCGGCCCTACAGCCTTGTTTTGGGACTATGCAAACGGACTCCCGGTTCCGCTTACTCAGATCCCTACGGTAGTTAATCCGGGTGATTATTTTATTCATAGTGCGTATCCGCAACTAGGCTTTCAACTACCTCAAGGGTATACCGCATTCGAAATTTCTGTAAATCAGCCGCCCACAGTAGGCGTGAATGTCGTACGCAACGACAATAATGTGATTTGGCGCTATGTTCCTATTAATTCTTTAAACGGAGAAGTGGCAGTGAACGATGCGGTGGCGAATGAGGTTAATGGTATGTTCGACTTCTTTAACTTTAATGGGAATTTCAATGTGCTGTGTTCCGAAACCCGAGTGCAAGACTTTGGTGGTGTACAACTTACGTTTAGCGCACGACTTATAGCATTTGGCAACTTTACCGGATTGGTATATGCGAATCTAACCTATACTCCTTCGATCAATTTAACGCAAGTGTCCACCTTCGTGGCGGCTGCGCCAACCAACCAATTCGATGCTGAGGTATTTAATACGTTCTTGCCAATAAATTTTCAACTCTTAGTGATAGATGAAGGTGTGTTAGATAGTGACCTAGATGGATTTCCTGACAATGTAGATGCATTTCCTTTCGATCCTGACCGACATTGATTCTACATTAATTTACATCCAAAATGATTTGTATTGCCAGACTTGATACATAAATATTAGCAAATACAAGAACGTAAAGACAAACTTGACAAAGGTCGAGGCCAATAACCCGACAAATGAACCAAAAGCTGCTTTAAAAGCTAAGTTCCGTTCGGTTTTGTTCACGACCAATTCTCCAATCAAGGCACCTAAAAAGGGTCCTAGTAATATTCCGAAGGGAATAGGAGCGATAATGCCGATCACAAGCCCGATCATAGTACCCCAGGCTCCGGCCTTACTGCCGCCAAAACGTTTGGTGCCGATGGAAGGTATTATATAGTCTAGTATGTAAATCCCAATCGCAACCACTCCGGTAATACCAACCACCCACCAGTCGAAAGGAATAGAAGGAGCTAAATACAATAGCAATATACCTAGCCAGCTTACCGGAACACCGGGTAAGACAGGAAGTATACTGCCGGCCATACCGACAAACATTAATAATAATCCGAGGGATAGTAAAAGAAAGTCCATCGCCCATAAGACTGATTTTTATCATAGATGTTACAATTTGTAACTAAATAATTAGTTTAAACTAAAAAATTAGTTATATTTAGGTCGTAATTAGTGCCAATATGAAATTAACCCGATTCGTCTTACTGCTTTGTTTTTGTTCCCTCAGCTTGATTGGGAGTGCGCAAATCTATGTAGGTGAGCTCCTAATTCGCGGTTCGTATGAGTACATAAAATTAGAATGCTCTTCTAATGTGTGTACGTTCGCGATGCCATATGTGGATGGGGAGTCAACCTATAAGGTGATAGGCGATCCATTTTCCGAGGGTGACTGGACCGTGCAACGAGAGCTCGAAACTTGGTCTTTTAACACGACTCCTTCCGAAGAAAAGATCGTTGGAACGCTCACTACCAAGAATAGTCGTCAAAAGGTGGTACTATATGAACAACTAACACCTCTTTCAGAAAGTGCGCTTCAATACTATGAAGGCTCCTACGGTGATGACCATGGCAATAGGGCAATTGTGTACACTCGCAATGGCTATTTGCATATAATGTCACCATACTCAGAACGAACCATGTCGTTAAAACCAATAGGAGACCACTTGTTTTGGACAGTTTCGGGGGCCCGCTGGCAATTTTCTTCGGAAAATTCTGAGAAGCCTTCCAATGTAACCTATCAAGATCGCTTTTCGAACACACGAAGCCTACAGCGTTTGCCCGCTGTTACGATTGAAGAAATTTGGATTCCCATCGCTACAGATACGCTCTATGGAAAGTTGTTCATGCCTACATCAACCGAAAAGGTGCCTGCTTGTTTGGTACTGCCCGGAGGAGGTGCAGTGGGTATGGATAATTATGAATATGAGGCGCGATTTTTTGCTGCTCACGGCATCGCAAGCCTAATTTTTGATAAATCCGGTAACGGTAAGTCGAAAGGACCGGGGAACTTCCGATTGCAAACCTTCGATGAAAAGAACGAACAATACCAACAACTGTTTGCGCACTTACAACAACATCCTAAGATAGACCCGGCTCGTGTGGGCGTACATGGCCCTAGTGAAGGTGGGCGATTGGCACTAATGATGGCTGCAGACTTGCAAGATATTGCATTCGTAAATGCAACGGCAGCACCTATTATGACCATGAAAGAAGGACAATTGTATGCTGTAGATCACTATCTTCGGAATATAGGAATGGGAGAACAGGATATTATCGATATTCGAAATATCTGGAGATCGTATTACGATGAGATCATCGCGGGAGCCATAGACCCGAAGACCATAGAGGCTGCCAATCGTTTTAGAGAACAGAACGACCGATTGTTCTTACCTCCAAATTATGTAGAAATTCCGGGAGCTCCACGAAAAGAAGACCTCGTAAATAACGATGTAGTTGATAAGGCGTCCGAGATTAATTGTCCCGTGCTGTTGCAATATGGCGAAAATGACCAACGTGTACATGCATGGCAAAGTATTAGAAATTTTAGAGCAGCCATAAATAAGGACACCGATCTAAACATTATTATTTACCCAAGAGCCAGCCATTCTTTTATGACACCCGAGTTCGAAATAAGTCACGGCTATTTAGACGATAAATTAAAATGGTTGCGACAAATAGGAATTGTACCACTAAACAAATCATAGATCATGAGAATAATTTTAGCGCTGTGTAGTATGCTTATGCTTAGCTGCATAATTACCGCACAAACGAACACCGAAAAAGAAGCTGTAGAAAGGGCTTGTATGAATTATATTGAAGGATTTTACGAGGGGGATACCAAAAAATTAGAAGCAAGTTTACAACCCCAACTGTACAAATTTGGATTTATGAAGAACAAGGATACCAACGCATATCAGCAAGTCGCAGAAATGAGCTATGATGCAGCCATGGCGTATGCAAACGATGTAAAAGAAAAACAGCGCTTTCCGAAGCCGGACGCACCTAAGGAGGTGATGGTGTTAGATATAGGCAATCACATTGCCGCCGCACGCGTGACCGCTTGGTGGGGAATTGATTATTTGCTGCTTTCAAAAACGGACGATGGCTGGATGATAGAACAGGTATTGTGGGAAGGACCACTTCAAAAATCACATCTAGAAAATTAAAACTCATGAGAACGCTACTGTTAATAGGTTGTTACTTTATAGTGTTTAGCGGCGCGGCCCAAGATGTAAAGACACAGATACTGGAAGTAAATCGCGCGATGGAAAACACCTATAACGAGGGAAACGTTGAAGCCTTGGCTTCGTTCTATGCGCAAGAGGGAATTATCGTTGGTAACAATGTAGAACGTATGGGTCGTGAAGCGATACGTGAATATTGGAAGAACCTAGAGGGCAGACATATAGATTGGGAGCTGGAAAACATTGAAGTACTGGTCTATGCAGATGTTGTGGTACAACGCGGTATTTCTCGTTTACAATATTATCACGAGGGCACAGCGGTCCAATCTGATGTGCGATTTACGTTAGTATGGATTAAGGAAGACGGTGATTGGAAAATTAAAATTGATCATTACACACGATTATAATTATGAAACAACTTACAAAAGCAGAAGAGGATATCATGCAGATCTTATGGGAACTGGGAGAAGGCAATGTTGCCGCTATTATTGAAGAACTTCCAGACCCAAAGCCTGCCTATAACACGGTTTCGACCATTGTTCGCATATTAGAGAGTAAGGATTTTGTCGATTATCGAAAAGAAGGTCGTGGTCACATTTACTTTCCGAAGGTAAAAAAGACCGAATACAGCAACCAATCGATCAATAAGATCGTGGACGGATATTTTCAAGGTTCGTTTAAAAGCATGGTTTCCTTTTTTATGAAAAAGAACGACATAAGTATTTCTGAAATGGAAACTATTATGCAAGAAATTAATAACGAGAACGCGTCATGATACATTACTTATTACAAACCATAGCGTTTCAGTTGCTCTTTTTAGTGGTATATGATCTGTTCCTTAAAAAGGAAACCTTTTTTACTTTAAATAGAATGTATCTTCTTGGTACTGTGATCCTCAGTTTTATTTTACCACTTATTCAGGTGGAAGGTATTCAGCACCAAATCCCATCGCAATACATTATAGAATTACCGGCAATTTTAATTGGTGGGATTGCTTCGGAAACAGCCGTCACAGCCGGAAGCTCCGCTTATGTATCACCATTTAGGTGGGAACAGATATGGTATGCAGGGATGCTTGTTGCCACCTTGCTATTTATCTATAAATTGATCAATTTGTTTAGGTTGAAGAAGTTAGGTACATCTAAAAAGGTTGAAAATTTTACGTTAATACGTCTTCCTAAGACCAACACCGCCTTTTCTTTTTTCAATTATATTTTCTTAGGGGAAGATCTTTCCGAAGCACAGAAAAACAACATTCTTCTTCATGAAAAAGTACACGTTACTCATAAACATTCCTACGACCTATTGTTCTTTGAAGCATTGCGCATTGTATGTTGGTTCAATCCATTGTTGTATCTGTACCAACAGCGTATGGTAAGCCTTCAAGAATTTACCGCCGATGCCAAAGTAGCAGCGCTTAATGGGAAAAAGACCTATTATCAAGACCTATTATCACAAGTATTTCAAACCGAACAAATTTCGTTCGTAAATACATTTTTTAGTCAATCATTAATCAAAAAACGAATTAGTATGTTACGTAAAACAAAATCCAAAAAGATCTTTCAGTTAAAGTATTTAGTATTGCTTCCGCTCGTGAGCGCCATGCTGGTGTATACCTCTTGCTCTTTAGAGAACAAGGAGCGTGAGCCCGATACGGTCGCACAACATATAGCTGAATTAAAACAAGCGTTAGAAAATGGGGAGAATCTTTCCGAAGCAGAAAAGGAAACACTTCAAAACATGTTGCGATCCCATGCTTCTCAAGACGATTTAAATTTTGATGCCAAGAATAATGGTACAGGGGAGTCTGGCGCAATTCCATTTGTGCAATTGGATAAAGCACCAGTGTTTCCCGGTTGTGAAGATGTTGCCAACGAGGCTGAGAACAAAAAATGCTTCTCTCAAAAGGTGAGTGAAATGATCGTAAATAACTTTCCGAATAAAGAGTTACAAGCGGCCGGAGTTAGTGGTCGGCAACGTATTGTAGTCGAATTTACGATAGACAAGACGGGTTATTTAGGAGCATTAACCGTGCGCACTAACGAACCCTATCTAGAAGCAGCAACGAGAGAGGTGTTTAGAAAACTTCCAGCACTTACTCCCGGTATTCATAATGGAAAAGACGTGGCGGTGGCGTACAAGGTGCCTATAATTGTTGAAATTGATGAATAGATATCTAATACTATTTTTTGTATTCTTTATTTCTGAGGCCGAAGCACAGCCTTCGGCTTCAACGCTTGAACAAACCAAAGTGTTAAAAACGGGCGATAGCCTGTATGCCACCGGAAATTACACGGAAGCAATAAACTCTTACAACTCCTTACATGATAACTCAAAGTACGAGCGATTGGCTAAAAGTTATGAAGCGTTGGGGAATACGCCTAAGGCACTAACGAATTACGAGTTGGCCATTGCCCATTCTCCGAATAAAACGACACATCGATTTCGCTACGGAAAATTGCTTCAAATTTCGGGACGCTACCGTCAAGCCGACAGCATTTTTACACAACTCAGCACTGAGTATCCCACAAATGCTAGTTTCTTGTATCAGCGTGGCTTGATCGGTGAACGGTTGAACGATACAACAGCAATCCGATTTTTTTCTGATGCCTTACAAATAGATCCTACCCATGAAAACGCACGTTATAAAGTAGCGCGTCGTGCGGTAGAAAAGCGGAATTTTGAAAAGGCCCAACCAATTATTGAACAAGGGTTAAAAACAGACCCAAACAGCATACGTTTTCTAACCTTAGCGGCATTAAGTAGCTACTACAGTAGTAATTATCACCAAGCCTTAAAACACTACGAGCATCTTGTATCCTTGAATCAGAGTAATGAACAGCTGCATGAAAATTTGGGGATTAGCTATATGCGGACCAATCAATTTGAGGAGGCACTTGAGCAGTTTACCATATTAATTAATACATATGATGATAAAAATCCGTCGTGGCACTACCACGTAGGGAAGGTGTTTATGTCGCTTAAAGAATACGAGAAGGCCATTCGACATATAGAATTATCGATAGCGCTACAGCAGGTTCCGTTAGATGCTGAATTTATGACACTCGCCACTATTTACAAACGGAAAGGAGATAACCGGCAAGTCTTTGACATGATGAAGCATGCATTTTCCGAAAATCCGAAAGATGAGATGGTGGCATATCAGTTTGCAGTTGCGGCCGACAACTATTTTGAGGATATTGAAACGATTATTCAATATTATGAGACCTATCTCGAACAGCACGGAGAAACCGGACGATTTCGTGAACTGGCTAAACAACGACTAAGTGACCTAAAAAAAGAATTACATTATTCCAAAGACTAAGTTTCTTCAAAATTTGTACTTTTCGGGTAACTAGTTGAGGTAGTATGAAACACGCGATTTTTTCACTTTTTTTATTGGTTTTGGCAAGTTCATGTCAATTCTTCGAAACGGAGAAAATTTCTACGGAAACATTTTACGAAGAAGAAATAAAGGCGATCGATTGGAAAGATGTGGATCAATACCCTGTTTTTGCCGAGTGTAGTGATTTTTCAGAAAAAAAAGCCCTTCGTTCGTGTTTCGAATCGACCTTGTCTAACAACTTGTACCAATCCATACAAACACGAAATATAGTAGCCTCGCAACCTTTGTTAGATACATTAATGCTAGAGTTCTTGGTTTCAGAGAACGCAACACTTTCCGTAGTAAATATTAAAATGGACAGCCTCACAAGAAAACAATTTCCAAGATTGGAGAACTGGCTCGTACAACATATCGATTCCTTAGCACTTGTCGCGCCTGCGTATAAACGAGGGATTCCGGTAAAGACACATTTTACGCTACCGGTAGTCTTACAAACCCATTAAGTTAGAGGCTAAATTTATAGCCAACTGTAAGATACACAGGAAATTCGTCACCGGTTTCTAAACCAACCGAGACGATGTCGTTATACGCCAATGTAAGATAGCCCATGCCTAAGGCAATATCGGCCCCTAAACCAAACGATCCAGGCGTACGAAGATCACCTCCGGAGCCCGAGATCACTTCGTCATCACCGGCCGAATTTTGCACAGTAATATCACGCGATACATAGATATAGGAAGCAAATTTTGTATTTAGGAAAAGATCAACCTTATCCGATTTAATAAACTTGAATCGATAACTTAACGATAGTTCGCTAGACGAAAAATCGTAGTCACTACTCGCAATGGTTTGCGCAAATTGAACATTTATGGAGTGTCTTCTTAGTTTTTTTAATTCCACCAATTCGAGGTCGATACCCAAAACAGGTAGGAAAGTGTTGTCGGGATTAATAAAATAAGCATTGTTAGAAATACCGGCGAAACCGCCAAGACGGGTTGTCAAGGGTGTTTTTTCTCGGGTGTCATTAAAGTTGGGATCAACCGCCATATTGTAAGTAACCACAAAATCCCACAGGCTATTTTTAGTAAGTTTCACATCATCTACTGCCAGCTGTGCATCGTTGGTGAGCAATTGAAGGGTTCCTTTATATTCTTCTTGGAACGAACCGTTGCTTTTGGTATTCTTTAATTCGGTGATAGAATTTCCTTTTTTGGCAAAATATCGGTATTCGCCATCGACACTATTCCAAAGCAGTGTTAAAGTGCCATCAACTTCGGTGTATAACGAATAGGTCTGTCCGTCGACGGTATACTGTTGTTGTGCAACGAGAAAATTAGTAAACAGAACGCAGAATAGAACAAGGAGTACACGTTTCATATGGCTAAGATTTGGTCGGTTAAAAGTAAGAAAATAAATTTAGTTACAATTATTTCTTTAGGTTTCTGCCTTTCCATTGATAGCTGCCTTTCAGGCTTTTAACTAAAATTATCAATAACAGCAAAGGATAGAGTATAGCACCGCCTAAAAAAGAGGGCAGCGACAGCTTACTTCGGAAGAATGTTGCGGTACTGTACAAATACAAGTAATCTAACACTAGTTTCAACAAAACAATAGCGATTACGTAAAATAAGGCAGAGGTATTAAAACATGCATAAACTAGACCTGCCAATACCCATATATTGAAGAGAACCACCAATGTTCCCAATAACTTTGAAGGCCAACTTTTTTGATTCGCCGTCTTGGATGCCCAACGTACGCGTTGGGAGATGACTTGCCTCCATGATGATTGGGCTTGGGTAGATACGATAGCATCCTCAGCTTTTAAATAGTGAATTTCACCGGCATTGTACTGTTTGCATTTTTCGAGCATAAAAATATCATCACCACTTGCAATATGGTCGTTACCCATAAATCCGTTGACCGCCTCGAACACTTGTTTTTTGTAGGCCAGATTTGCTCCATTACACAGCAATGGCAGTTGCCAAGCAAAACTTCCCATAGTCGTTGTTTGCAGACTAAACACGTCTAACTGTTGAAATTTTTGGAGAAAGGATTCTGCAGGGTCGAGACATACGGGACCTGCGATAAGTACGGCATTATGTGCTTGTATGTATTGATCGAAACTTCGTAACCAGTTCTTTGGCAAGGTGCAATCGGCATCGGTTGTAATGATCCATTCGTAATTTGCGTTGGAAACAGCTGTGGTAATGGCATCTTTTTTTGGAGCATTGCTAGTACGTACTGCATCGAGAATACTGTGCTGTGGCAAATCACTTTGAAGTGTCGATTGTAAATGATCCTCCTCTAACATTTCTGCAAGAACCGCTTTCGAATTGTCTTCGGAAGCATCGTTCACTAAAATGAGCTCAAACAAGTCCGATGGATACTGCTGCTTCAATAGCGAATTGACAAGTTTTGGCAAATTATCAGCCTCATTCCTAAATGGGACTACCACCGAAAAGCGAGTAACAGGTGTGACTTCTTCCGAAGTAAACCGCGGCATAGACATCGCTCCATAGAGTAACATTCCTAACGCAAACAAATAGGCGGCTAGAAGTATAAATCCAAGAATGATCATTGTGTTTCTTTTTTATAACGAAGTAAATAATAACTTCCTACGATCGCCGGAAAAACAAAGTTTAGCAGCCACATGGCCAATACTGTACAAAGTACAGGGTAGGCATCGATGCCGGCCAGTGAAAAGAGCCATACTGCGACTCCTCCTTTAATCACAACATCGAGTAGGAACACCGAGGGTACGATCGAAGCCAACAGATACATCGCGTAGATCAATGGTAAGAGCGTAATTAGAGAAGCATTTACATCAAAACACCACAATAGGATTAGAAACAAGCTGCTAAAAAGTAGGTAGCGCAATCCGGCATAGAGTGTTGTTTGTACCCAGATCCGCTTCGGAAGTGTACTAAAGTATCGTATGACAGCGGCTATAGAAAGTCCTTTAATCCCTAATTGCTTTTCTTTCAACCAATACCCAATAATACCCACTATTCCTATCACCAAAATCAAGAAGATTCCCTTACCAATTGACAGTTGTAGGTCGTATCTTAGTAGCACGAAGGCAAGTCCTACAAGGCCAAACAAAAAAGTAATACACAATTGCATACCGTTAGAAAAAAAGGTGAGCAACAGTACTTTTTTGCGTTGTGTCGTATTGAAAAAATAGGCCTTTGCGCCATATTCTCCAATTCGGTTTGGCGTTGCTAACGATACCGTAAGGGCGGTTAGTGTTTGTTTCCAAGCGGTAGAAAAATTGATGGGCTGTAGCGTGGAGGCCAGCGCTTTCCATTTAGCCGTTTCTGCTGCCCAATTGAGTCCTGCTACACCGAAACAAAACAAGAGCGTCCATAGTGTTATTGAACTCGAACGCGCCAGGGTTTGGAAGAATTCCGAGAGCGATAACTGATCGTTCGAAACTAACTTTGAATAGACAAACCAAAAGGTGACGCCTAAAATAAAAACTTTTAGGGCTGCTGGTAGATATTGCGTAGATTTGTGGGGTAGGGATACCATGCTGGACGAAATTACAGTTTTTTTTGTAAATACAATCAGCGTTCTAATTCGAGTGCCAACACCTTACTTCACTAACACAGTATTTCAGCGTAGAAATGAGCAGCGAGAAAATTATTTTAGGAATCGATCCGGGAACTACCATCATGGGCTTTGGTCTAATTAAGGTCGTAAAGAAGAAGATGCAGTTCCTGCAATTAAACGAATTGCAACTTTCAAAATATGACGATCATTATGTACGCCTAAAACATATTTTTGAACGCACTGTCGAGCTTATCGATAGCTACCATCCAGATGAGATCGCTATCGAAGCGCCTTTCTTCGGAAAAAATGTGCAATCCATGCTTAAATTAGGAAGGGCACAGGGAGTGGCTATGGCCGCAGGGCTGTCACGCGAAGTTCCTATTACCGAATATTCGCCTAAAAAGATAAAAATGGCGATCACCGGTAACGGAAATGCCAGCAAAGAACAAGTAGCTAAAATGTTGCAAAGTTTGTTGCAATTAAAGGAGTTGCCTAAGAACTTAGACAGCACCGATGGCCTTGCTGCAGCGGTATGTCATTTCTACAATCAAGGGAAGATCGAAACAGGTAAAAATTATACAGGTTGGGCAGCATTCGTTAAACAAAATGAAGATCGGGTCAAGAAATAGCGGTAAGCATAACCTGAAAGCAGTAACTGATTCACTTCTTTACAATACAGTATATCTAAATTGATCATGGGTGGTATTTATCTTCATATTCCTTTTTGTAAGCAGGCTTGTCATTATTGCGATTTCCATTTTTCTACATCCTTAAAAAAGAAGTCTCAACTTGTGCAAGCCCTAGGACGAGAACTGCAGTTAAGAAAAGAGGAAGTAACAGGTACTATTGAAACTATTTACTTTGGGGGTGGCACGCCTAGTTTGCTCACTTCGGAAGAAATTGAATACTTACTTCAAATAATACACACGCATTTTACCGTTTCAGAATACCCCGAAATAACACTCGAGGCCAATCCCGACGACCTTTCTGAAGCTGTGCTAATTGCCTTAAAAAAAGCAGGGATCAACCGACTTAGTATTGGAGTGCAATCGTTCTTTGAAGAAGACCTAAAGCTAATGAATAGAGCGCATAACGCTTCCGAAGCAATACGATCTATCGAATTGGCAGCTCAGTATTTTCAAAATATAAGCATCGATCTTATTTACGGCATTCCCAATATGAGCGAAGAACGATGGACTCAGAATTTAGAACAAGCATTCAAATTTCAAGTACCGCATTTGTCGTGCTATGCCCTAACAGTAGAACAAGACACTGCTTTACATCACTTTATAGAAAAGGGTTTGATTGCTCCTGTAGACGATGATTTGGCACAACAACACCATGCCATACTGGTCGAAGTTACCGAGAAGAAAGGCTATATTAATTATGAGTTCTCTAATTTCGGCAAACCCGGATTTCATTCTAGGAACAATATGGCCTATTGGCACGGAAAACCGTATTTAGGAGTGGGGCCGTCGGCGCATAGTTACGATGGGCATTGTCGTAGCTGGAATGTTCGCAATAACATAAAATACATTCAGCATATTGAAAAAGATGCCTTGCCTATAGAACGAGAAAAGTTATCGACCACCGATAGGTACAACGAATATGTTATGACACGTCTGCGAACACAAGAAGGTGTGTCGCTTATTGAGGTTGCAGAACAATTTGGAACAAAAAGAAAAGAATATTTATTGCAAGAGGCGCGATCACATCTACGTTCTAACATGCTTATACAACAGGACGATCACTTACGGGTAACGAAAAAGGGGAAGTTTTTAAGCGATGGGATCGCAGCTAGTTTATTCTTAGTAAATTTAGACTGAATAAAATTCTTATGAAAGCTACATTTAATATTCATTCTGACCTTCGAACTGTCGACCTTTCCAAACCCTTAGACATTTCCATTCCTTTAAAAAATTCTGAAAAGAACCCATTGGCTTGGTATCTTGATATTCCAAAGATCGAACCTGTGAGTATGGATAATTGGGTAGGATCTGTAAAAGAAGGTGCTTCCATAAATTTTAACAACATCAATTTTAATCCGCACGCCCATGGTACGCATACCGAATGTGTAGGGCATATAAGTGATACATTTTATTCGATCAATGAGGCCTTGAAAAGTTATTTCTTTTTTGCTGAAGTAATATCAGTCGTGCCGGAAACGGTAGGTGATGATCAAATAATATCCGGCGCTCATGTAAAACAGTTATTAGACGGTAAGAATCCGGAGGCCGTGATCATAAGGACCCTACCAAATACCAAAAGTAAAATGACACGAAATTACTCACATACTAATTGGCCGTATCTACATGAGGATGCTGCAAGCTATTTACGCGAATTGGGAGTAAAGCATCTGCTCATAGACCTTCCTTCGGTCGATAAGGAAAAAGACGAAGGAAAATTACTCGCGCATAAGGCGTTTTGGAATTACCCACAAGCTCCGCGCACCAACGCAACTATTACCGAGTTTATCTATGTAGCGAACGAAATTAAAGACGGTGCTTACCTTCTAAATTTGCAAATAGCCCCTTTTCATAATGACGCCACACCCAGCAAACCGGTATTATTTAAATTGTTATAGATGAAAACACTGCTACGCCTTGAAGAATGGGCTCAACTACTATTAGGTATTCTATTGTTTTCGCAACTATCTTTCGCATGGTGGTGGTTTCCGGCCTTGCTACTGCTTCCGGACATAGGAATGTTGGGTTATGTGTTTAACCCTAAAATTGGAGCAATCACTTATAATGTATTCCACCACAAGGCGATAGCTGTTGTATTTATTGCGTTAGGATGGTTGTTTTGGGGTGAATTTTATACATTAGTAGGCGTTATCCTGTTTTCGCACTCGGCATTAGACCGTGCCGTTGGCTTCGGATTAAAATACACAGATGACTTTAAGCATACCCATTTGGGTGGAATAGGAAGAAATTGATATGGAATTATTGTTTTTAGGATTGGCCGTTGGAGCCATTGTGGCTTACTTTGTGTTTGGCCGATTTTCTATGCTTCGGAAACAGCATCGAACCGATCGACAGTCGGTAGTTTTAATGGAACGAATTCGGGCCGTTTGTAAATTTATAACGGTAGAAGGCGATTTTTCTGAAATATATCATTACGAGAATGTAAAAGATAAGTGGCTGTCGCTTTTCCTCGGAAAGAAAAAAGCACTAGTGCTAATTGAAGCCAAGGCCCACGTAGGTTTCGATCTTACCAAGATCACGATGGATGCCGATACCAAGACCCGAACTATCAAGATCACTAATTTTCCCAAACCGGAATTACTTACCATAGAAACCGATTTTAAGTACTACGATAAGAAAGAAGGGTGGGCCAATCCGTTTACAGCTTCCGATCTTTCGGAGATCACTGCAGAAGCCAAACAACATATAGTCGATAAAGTGCCGGGTAGTGGTGTAATGCAAGAAGCAGCTCAACAAGGGTTAGACACGCTTCAAATGATCGAGAAATTAGCCGAGACCATCAATTGGAAATTGGATTATTCTGCGATCAATGTACCCGATTCAAACCAAAAATCACTTTCAGAAAAATGATGATTTTAAAACCCAGTAACACTACACAAGTTGCAGCAAGGTTTTTCCGAAACTTTGGGGTGTGGATGCTTGTTGTTTTAGGTGTTGTTGGTAGTAGCTATGCTCAGGAGTATGAACGCGTAGATGCAAGCATTCAGTTATATCCTACCGAGTTTGATACCCCAGAACAACTCTCGCGATTTATCACGCGAGATTTTACTTCCGAAGAAGATAAAGTGCGCGCTATTTATACGTGGATCATTGAAAACGTACGTTATGATCCCGATGAATACAAACAATTTAATTACAGTTTTAAAAACTATAGAGAGCGCAATCAAAAAGAAGAAAATACACGAGAAAAGATCATTAAACGTACCTTGCAAAAGGGAGTGGCCGTTTGTGAAGGCTACGCCATGTTGTTCGAGCGACTGTGTGAGCTCCAGGGCATCCAAAATTACTTGGTTCGTGGCGATACCAAGACACATTTTAAGGACATTGGGCGAAAATACAACACCAACCATATGTGGAATGTAGCTCTTATCGATGGCAAGCCCTACCTATTCGACCCAACTTGGGGTGCCGGAAGGTTTAATGGTACCTTTATTAAAGACCCGTCCTATTACTTTTATAAAACACCACCCGAACATTTTTTTAAAACTCATTATCCCGATATCTTTGAAGACGCCTTTGTAGATCACCCGGTGAGCCGTGAAGAATTTTCTAGAAGACCGTTGATCATCGAAAAGTCATTGCTGCTAACGAATCTGGAAACACCTGCCGAAGGCTTGTTGCGATCTGATGCCTATTTTGGAGAGATCCCCTTTCGAATTACGAACATTTCACCCGAGCGAATTTCGTATTCGTATGGAGATGAGGTGATCCTAATTAACGAGTTTACAAACGATGCCAATGCTGTGGAATTTACCATACCCATTGAAATGGGAAGATCCAATTTGTTGATCTACTTCGACGACAAACCGGCTTTAGGGTATAAAATCAAATGACATGAATATTGAAGAATTTCGAAAGTACTGTCTGACCAAGAAAGGGGTGTCCGAATCGTTTCCGTTCGATGAAAAAACTTTAGTTTTTAAAGTAATGGGCAAGATGTTTGCACTATCCGGACTAGAATACCACCCGGCTCGCGCCAATTTAAAATGTGATCCGGAACGAGCCATTGAGCTTAGAGAAACGTACGATGGGCTTATCACACCGGGATACCATATGAACAAGAAACTGTGGAATACGGTAGAATTAGAGCGATCGGTGCCAGACGACTTGCTATACGAACTTATAGACCATTCGTACGACTTGGTGGTGCAGAGCTTAACAAAAAAATTGAAGGCCGAATTAGCCGAACTATGAAACAGACTCCATCCCAATTTTATGCGTCAAATATTGAGAAAAATTCCGAAGAAAGAAAGCAATTACAACGACAATTAGCGGCTTCAAGTCTTATCCGGCTGTTACTTTTTGTCGCACTTTGCGTGGCAGCTTATTTTACCTTCCCAACTACTGCGTTGTTTATTGGCGTGTTGTTAGCAGGTATTTTGCTCTTCGTTTTCCTTGTGACGCGCCATAACAGATTGCAGTATAAAAAGAAGCTAAAGGAGGCACTCATCGAGATCAATGAAACGGAACTCACCGTTTTGAATAGACAATTTCATCACTTGTCCGATGGTTCGGAATATAAGGATGCAACCCATTTTTTTAGTCAGGATATCGATCTCTTCGGAAGAGGTTCATTCTACCAGTACCTTAATCGAACCTCCTTAAAGAGTGGGGCAGATACACTGGCACGATTACTTACCCAAAATACGACCGAAGCCATCGAGCAAAAACAAAAGGCGATAGAAGAGCTGTCAAACTTACCAAAATGGCGACAACGATTTTCGGCTATTGCTTCCTTAGTTGCAACCGAAGTTTCGGCTGCTAGCGTCGTGCGTTGGCTGGATTCGTACAAACCGTTTGTTTTTAAAGGCATTAAATGGATCTCATTGGCGTTCTCCATAATATCTGTATCGCTTTTTGTGACTTATTTCTTCGGATTTATCTCAGGGTATGTGGTTTTTGGTTGGTTCTTGCTTGGTTTGGCAATTTCGGGGCGCTATTTGAAAAAAGTGAACGAACTTGCTAGTCATACTGCAAAAATTCAAAGCACCTTCGAGCAATTCCATAGATTGATGGAAGAAATAGAGCAACAAGAATTTAAATCACAATTACTTTCAGAAAAAAGTCAAGCGATCAACACTAAATCTCAGAAGGCTTCAACCGCGGTAAAAAGATTTGCCAGACATCTGGATGCCTTGGACCAACGCAACAATATGTTAGTTGGCGTTTTGGCCAACGGATTTATGCTCCGCGATCTGCGACAATCGCATAATATTGAAAAATGGATAGCTACCTATGGTGACCATGTGGCGACTTGGTTCACGACTATCTCTTTTTTCGATGCCTATAACAGTTTGGCCAACTATCGCTTTAACCATCCCGAACACGTATTTCCAACCATACAAAAAACGGGACCAGTATTACAGCTTACTAATGCAGCTCATCCTCTTTTACCACCGGACACCGCTGTGGCCAATAATTTGCATATTGAAGAGGAAGCATTCTTTATTGTTACCGGAGCCAATATGGCGGGTAAAAGCACTTTTCTGCGTACCGTGGCGTTGCAGATCGTTCTTGGAAATGTTGGTCTGCCAACCAATGCCGAGGCTGCGAACTATCGTCCTATCAAACTTATTACGAGCATGCGAACCACCGATAGCCTGACCGATGACGAATCTTACTTCTTTAGTGAATTAAAACGGTTAAAATTTATCGTAGATGCCATAAAAACAGACCGCTATTTTATAATACTCGATGAAATCTTGAAAGGAACTAACAGTACCGATAAAGCGATAGGATCTAAAAAGTTCGTGGAAAAATTGGTGCGAGGGAACGCCACAGGAATTATAGCCACCCACGATCTAAGTCTTTGTGAAGTTGCCGAGACCTTACCCGATGTCTCTAATTATTATTTCGATGCGCGAATCGAAGATGGTGAACTGTATTTCGATTATACTTTTAAGCCGGGGATCTGTAAGAACATGAACGCTTCTTTCTTACTTAAAAAAATGCAGATAGTCGATTAGATGGATTCACTAACTCAAATTGTTTTAGGCGCCGCAGTAGGCGAAGCCGCATTAGGAAAGAAAGTAGGGAATAAAGCACTATTGTATGGAGCCATCGCCGGAACCATACCCGATCTGGATGTAGCAGCGCAGTTTTTTACCGATACCGTTACCGCACTCGAAATTCATCGCGGATTCACACATTCACTCTTCTTTTCTTTGGCTTTTGCGCCTTTATTTGGTTGGATCATTTCACAGTGGGAGCGAAAAGCGACCTGGAAGCATTGGTCTTGGTTGTTCTTTTGGTGTCTATTTACACATCCGCTGTTAGATGCGCATACCACCTGGGGAACTCAGTTGTTATGGCCCTTAGATCTACGATTAGCATATAAGAATATTTTTGTGATCGATCCATTGTATACGCTCCCGTTCTTAGTGTGTGTAATTTTGGTGCTTTTTCAGAAAAGAGGAAGCCGCAAAAGGAACAAATACAATAAAGCAGGTCTCATTATAAGTAGTAGTTATTTGCTTGTAACGCTTGTTTTAAAAGGAATTACCTATAACAAATTTACTTCGGCACTTTCCGAACAAAACATTGCCTATTTAGCTATTGAGACCAAACCTAGCCCCTTGAATACGATACTATGGACGGCCAATGTGGAAACAGAAGAAGCTTTTTTAATTGGCGATTATTCGTTCTTCGATACCAAGCCCATACGCTTCTATAAGCATCCAAAGAATCATGCGGCTTTAGAGGAACTTCGTTCGGAAGAAAAGGTGCAACGACTTATTAAGATCACGAATGGGTGGTATACCATTAAAGAAAAAGAGGGTGCTATTTATTTAAATGATCTTCGCTTCGGAATGTTAAGTGTAGACCCTCAAAGTGAGCAATATGCTTTTAGTTATTTGCTACGACATACTTCGGAAGGAGTTGAGGTGATCGAAGAGCCTAAAGATAGAGGTGATGCCAAGAACTTGCTGATGGATCTATGGGCCCGAATCAAGGGGAATTAGCGCGTTAGCACGACATGTCTGCTACAATTTTCCACTCGCCATCTATTTTCTTGAAGATGATCATAAATACGCCATTTGCATCTCCCACCGATCGTTTCAGATAATAAGCACCCATTACCCAATAACTGTTTTCAGAAATAGGCGAAATATCACGTATCGTAAAGGTTAATGTTCCGGCATGCTCTTTTGTTGGATATCCCTTCTTGTAATTTGCCAGTGTTTGCTCCCAGCCTTTGGTGAGCCCACTGCTACCAAAAAATTTCAATGAATCGTTTTTCCAATAGCCTGCCATGAATCCTTCAAGGTCGTTGTTGGACCAAGCCGTTTCTTGTGCTTTCATCACTGCAAGAATCGCTTCTTTGTCTTTCGTAATATTTTGAGCGGCACAACTCATTGTAAGTA